>DATHKX010000056.1:0-43847 GCA_035488835.1 Gemmatimonadales bacterium | reverse complement strand
ATAAGATTAAGGTCTACGGGCTCGACATCTGAGGTGGATTATGACCGACAAGCCGAAGCTGATGGAGCACGACGCGATGGTGTGCCGCTCTTGCGGCAATGAGGAGCGCGCCTCGGAAGGCTATCCCTGCGCCGACTGCGGTACCTTCATCTGCTTGATCTGTTCGTTCCGAGGCGTCACGCGCTGCAAGACGTGTGAGGAGAAAGCCAAGGCCTCGCAGAAAGCTTAACCCGCTCCCCCCGATCCCCGCCGCTTCCGGATCTCGCGCGTCACGTCGTCGGGCGAGGTGCCGAGCTCCTTCGCCAGTTTCTCGATGGCGTCGCTCGCTCCCGGCCAGTCCCCCGCCGCCGCGAGCGCCGTGAGCGCGACGTCCTCGACCACCGTCGTTCGCTCCTCCAGGTCGCGCGTGCGCACGGCGACCTCGCGCGCGAGCCACTGCTCCAGCTCGCGGCGGTCGATCTCCAGCTGCCGCTGCCGCAGCCCACTCTGGAGCGACATCTCCAGCTCGTCCAGGTCGACCGGCTTGATGAGGTAGTCATACGCCCCAAGCTTGAGGCACTCGATGGCCGTGCGGGGCTCGTCGATCGCCGTGAGCATGATGATGGCGAGGTCCGAGTCGGCCGCGAGCGCCTTGGGTACGAGCTCCACGCCGCTCATGTTCGGCATGCGGATGTCGGAGAGCATCATCTGCGGCTGCTCCGCGGCCTGGCGATCCAGCGCCTCGGCGCCGCTCGCGGCCTGCAGCACACGATAGCCGAGCCGCGTGAGAAACCGATCGAGCGCCTGGCGGATGCCGTCTTCGTCGTCGACCACCAGCACGGTGGTCGGGGGGCTCTGCGGGTCGGGGTTGGGCATGGCGCTAACGTATGTGCCCTCCACAACCCGAGCAAGCCGAGCTATTCTTCGCGCTCCCATGGCGTCCTCCGTTTCGTCCAACCTCGCCGCCGTCCGAGGCATTTCCGTAGGGCACTGGACCGACCTCGAACGGGCCACCGGATGCAGCGTGGTGCTCGGGCCGGAGGGTGGGATGCGCGCCGCCTGCGCGATCCGCGGCCGCGCCACTGGAACCCGCGAGATCGACGCGCTCAATCCCCGCCACCTGGTCGACCGCATCGACGCCATTCTGTTGACCGGCGGCTCGGCCTACGGTCTCGGCGCGGCGGACGGCGTGATGCGCTGGCTCAAGGAACGCGGGCGCGGCCTGCCGGTGGGGTCCGCCGGGATCGTGCCGATCGTGCCGACCGCCGTGATTTTCGACTTCGACCTGGCCCCCGGGGGCAAGGCGGACCGCTGGCCGACGGCGGACGACGCCTATCAGGCCTGCACCGCCGCGTCGGGAGAGGGCGACGTCGCCGAAGGGTCGGTGGGCGCGGGCACCGGAGCCACCGTCGGCAAGGCGTTGGGGCCGCGCGCCGCCATGAAGGGCGGCGTGGGAAGCTGGGCCGCGACCGGCGGCGACATCGTCGTCGGCGTGCTGGTGGTGCTGAACGCGGTCGGCAACATCCTCGATGGCTCGGGGGCGATCCTCGCGGGAGCCCGCGGCGCGGATGACAAGTTGGTGGACGCCCTGGCGCATTTCGCTCGGGGGGGGGCCCCGTTCGGCGCAGCAGGGGGGGCGCGCAATACGACGCTCGCCGTGGTTGCGACGAACGCGACGCTGGACCGCACCGGCCTCGAGGCCCTGGCCCACGCCGCGGGCGACGCGCTGGCGCGGCGCATCGTTCCCTACGGCACGCTGTTCGACGGCGACGTGGTGTTCGCGGTGAGCACCGCCGCGGCGGCGCCCGCGACCCCGCTGCAAGCCGAAGCCCTCGCAGCACTCGCCGTGCCCATCGCGGTGGAGCGCGCCGTGCGGCTCGCGCGGGGACTCCGGGACATCCCGGGTCTCGCTGACAGCGGTGGCCAGTGACCGATCGTCTCGAGCGCGATATCGCCGACGTCGCGCGCAAGTGGGTGCCCGACCTGCGGCTTGGCGTGCTCGAGGTGACGGTCGGGCCGCAGCGGCTGGCCGGCTGCACCACCAGCCGCGATGCCTTGGCGGCGCTGCGGCGCATCGCGGCCGACGCCGGCCGCGCGGCCGACGTCCGGCTGCTCCCGGACGCCTCCGTCCGTGACGAGCCGGCGGCCGTGGTCACGGCCGCCGTCGCGCCGCTGCTGCGCGAGCCGCGCATCGCCGCGGACCGGGCGAGCGAGGCGCTGCACGGCGAGTCGCTCGCGCTGCTCGAGCGGCGCGAAGAGGGAGGGGCGTGGCTGCGCGTGCGGGCGGGCGACGGCTACCACGCGTGGACCCACGCCGGCTATGTGGCGGTCGGACCGAGCGAATGGGCGGACGACTGGCGCACGCGGGCCACCGGACGCTCACTCGGTGCCGAGCTCAAGTTCGAGGATCAGCGCCTCCGGCTTGCAGTGGGCGCGCGCGTCGCGCTCCGCCGGAACGGGCAAGTCGAGACCGCGGACGGACGCGGGTGGAATGTGAGCGCTGGCGTTGTCCGGCGGGAATCGGAGCTCCGAGCCGAGGCGCGCCGCCTCGCGCCACCGGAATGGGCGCTGCGCTGGTTCTCAGGCGCCCCGTATCTGTGGGGCGGGCGCAGCGAGTGGGGCGTCGATTGCTCCGGCCTGGTCCAGGGAACGTACGCGGCCCGGGGGATCGCGCTCCCCCGCGACTCGGACCTGCAGTCGCTCGTGGGGCGGGAGGTGAAGATCGACTCCGCGGGATCGGGCTACGAGGCGGGCGACCTGCTGTGCTTCGCGGACGGGCGCCGGGTTTCTCATGTGGCCCTGTGGGCGGGAGCGGGTCGGATCGTGCACTCCGCGCTGTCGCGCGGCGGCGTCGGATCAGACGACCTGCTCGGCGAGACGCCCGGCGCAAAGCGGCTGCGTGACTTGCTGGTGGCGGTGCGGCGGCCGATGGTGGCGAAACGCTGACCGCCCGTTCGCCCAGCGCTATCTTTCTCCGCATGAAGCTCGTCCTGTTCGACATCGATGGGACGCTCCTCTGGACCGACGGCGCGGGACGCCGGGCGATCCAGCGCGCGCTCATGGACGAGGCCGGCACTGCCGGGCCCATCGACCGCTACCGTTTCGACGGGAAGACCGACCCGCAGATCGTGCAGGACCTCCTGTCGCTCGCGGGGCATGCGGGAGCGGAGAACGCGACCGTGATCCAGGCCGTCTGCCGGCGCTATGTGGATCATCTCCGCACCGAGCTGGAGCGGCCGGCGCAGACGACCCGGCTCATGGCGGGGATCGCCGACTTGCTGGCGGCGCTCGAGCCGCACGAGGCTCGTCGCCTTGCGCTGGTCGGCCTCCTGACGGGCAACGTCGCCCCGGGGGCCGTCCTGAAGCTCCGATCGGCCGGACTCGACCCCGCGCGCTTTCGGGTCGGGGCGTACGGCTCGGACTCCGCCCGGCGCGCCGAGCTCCCCGCGGTCGCCGCTGCGCGCGCCGCGGCGCTCACGGGTGTGACCTTCACGGGATCGGACGTGATCATCGTGGGCGACACCCCGGACGACGTGGCCTGCGGCCGGCCGATCGGCGCGCGCACCGTCGCGGTCGCCACCGGCTCTTACGATACCGCCGCGCTGCGCGCGACCGGTGCGGCGTACGTTTTCGAGACCTTGGCCGACACGGCCGCGGTGCTCGACGCCATCTTCGCGTGAGCCACCTCTCAGCCGCTCCGGCGGACGAGCTCGAGGTCAAGGCGCGGGTCGACGATCCCGACGGGCTGCGGGCCGCGCTGGTGCGCGCCGGGGCGACGCTCGACTTTCGTGGCGACATGATCGACCGACGGTTCGATCGGGGCCGCACGCTCGCGGACCGCGACCACGTGCTGCGCCTGCGAGAGTTCCGACCGGCCGATGGCGCCCCGGCCTACGGGGTGTTGGGGTGGAAGGGTCCCACTTCACAGCGCGGGAGGTACCGCCACCGCGCCGAAGCGGAGGCGCGCGTCGCGACCCCCGACTCGGTCGTGACGATCCTCGAACAGTTGGGGTTCGCGGTTTCGCTGCGCATCGACCGTCGGGTGGAGGTGTATCGGCTGGGCCGGGCCGTGCTGCGCCTCGAGTGGTATCCGGCGATGGACGTGTTGCTCGAGGTCGAAGGCGAGCCGTCCGAGATCGAGCGCGCGATCGCCGCCACGGGCCTCGCGCGGGACCGGTTTCTTCCCGAGTCGCTGCCCTACTTCGTGGCCCAGTACGAGGCCCGCACGGGCCGGGCCGCCCTCATCGCCCGATGAGCGCGCCCGTGAAGATCCCGATGCCGCTGCGCGTCCCCGAGCTCGCGCCGTCGCTCGGCCGCGTCCTCGTGCCCCGCCGCCTGGAGGAGCCGTGGGTTCCGCTCGACGACATCCGCGAGGAGCTCGCGACGCACGTGATGGAGCTGGCGGGTGAAGCGCGGGCCGCCAGCGCGCGCGAGGATCGCGACCGCGTGCTCGACGCGGTGAGCCGGCGCGCCTGGCTCGCCGCGTGGGAAGCCGCGGTCCGCCGGGCCGGCGAGCGCGTGACCGCCGCGCTCGACGGCGAGATCGAGCGAGCCGCGCGCCGAGTACGGATGCCCCGGGGGCCGAGCCGCCGCCTCCTCCTCGCCGCGTCCGAGAAGCGGGCGATCGCCGCCCGGCTCGCCGCAGGTGGCGAAACACTCGTGGCCGCCCTGGATGCGCTCGATGCGGTCGGCGCGCGCGTGCGCGAGGCGAGCGTGCTCGACAAGGGGGCGCACGCCGAGTGGCAGGAGGCGCTCCGCACCGCCGCGCGCCGCCTCGAGGCGGCGTGGCTCGCCCTCGAGACGCAGGTCGCCGACGAGGAGCGCCGCTGGGCAGGCGAGATCGACGTGGTTACCCGCTGGCGACCGTCGCTCTGGCCGCTGGTGGTGCTGTGGACGCCGCTCACCGTGGCGCTGGTATGGCTCGGACTGGTGCTGGGCGGCTACCTCCCTGCCCCCGCATGGCTCGCAGCGCGCCTCGGCTTCTGAGCGGCGGGCCGTGACCGCGATCGGCGTCGGTGTCGATCTGGTCGAAGTGTCCCGCGTCGCCGCCATCATCGCCGACAAGGGATCGCGCGTCTTCGAGCGCTTGCTCACGCCCACCGAGCGCGCCTACTGCGAGAGTCGCCCGGACCCCGCGACCCACGTGGCGGTGCGGCTCGCCGCCAAGGAGGCGGTCTACAAGGCGCTGCAGGGAAGCGAGGCGGCGCGGGGGATCGGCTGGCGGGAGATCGAGGTGATCCGCGCGCCCGACGGCCGGCCCGATGTTCGTCTCACCGGGTTCGCTGCGGCCCGGGCTGAGCAGTTAGGCGTGGAGCGCGTGCTCCTGTCTCTCTCGCATACCCACCAGGCGGCTGTCGCCGTGGTCGTGCTGGAGCGGGGGTGATCCGTCCGCTTGAATTCCCGACTATGTTACTCTAGTATTTGACACCCCCTTATTGAGAATCATTCCCATCTACTGTAAGCCCCTGCTTGGCTTGCTGTTGAGCACCTGCGTGGCAGTCGGCGCGGCAGGCCAGGCGACCGATTCGTTGTCGGTCTCCCGGCGCATCGTGGCGGCAGCCTCGCTCGCCGCCAAGGAATACGCGATCGGGGTCGGGCCGCGGGGCGGCCGCGTTACGGTACCTGAGGAGGTCTCGGAGGCGAGACAGTTCCTGGAGCAGGCGCGGCTGGACGTGGGGTCCCTGCCCACCGCCGTCCGGGCGGTGGCCGACTCGGACCTCGCGGCTCTGGAGGCGATGATCGATCGCGTGGCTCCGCCCGACTCGGTGTCCCAGCGAGCGGGAACGCTGATCCAGCGGATCGCCGTCGCGGCGGGGGGGGCGCTCGATCCCTATCCGCAGCGGCCCCCGTCCCTCGCCCGGGGCGCGGCGGTGTTTCGGGAGCAGTGCGTGCAGTGCCACGGCCCGACGGGCCTGGGCGACGGGCCCAAGGCGCGCCAGCTCCAGGCACCGGCGCCCGCCAGCCTCGCCGACCGTGCGGCGATGAGCACCGTGTCCCCCGTGGACGTGTACCGGAAGCTCACGATCGGTGTCGCGGGCACCGCGATGCCGCAGTTCGAGGAGACGCTGTCCCCCGAAGACCGGTGGGCGGTCGCGAGCTACGTGGCGACGCTCCGCGCCGACGACGGGATGGTGCGCGAAGGCGAGGGGCTCTACGCCGCGCAGTGCGCGTCGTGCCATGGTGCCACGGGAGGAGGCGACGGCTCGCTCGCGCGAACTCTTTCGGTGCGGCCGCCGGCGCTCGCCGACCTCGCGGTGCTCGGGCGCTTCACCGACCAGGAGCTCATGCGGCTCACCTTGCAGGGCCGGCCGGGCACGCCGATGCCGGGCTTCGCCCGCATGCTCGATCCTGGGCAGGTCGCGAGTCTGGTCGCGTTCCTTCGAGTGATCCCAACCGCGGAGCGGCAGCGGCACGAGACCTCGCCGGCGGCCGCGACGTTCTCCACGGTGCGGCGCCAGCTGGACTCGGCGGTGGCGCTGCGCTCTGACAAGATCGCGTTCGATGCGTACCTCACCTTCGAGCAGGTCGAGACGGATGTGCGCGCCAGGAATGCCGCGCTCGCGAGCGAGCTCGAGGACGCGTTCGCCAGCTTGCGCGCCCGGGCCGGAGCGGGTGCGGGCAGCGACGAGCTCGATGCGATTCACGCCCGGCTGCTGGCGGGACTCGAGCGCGCCGAGCGGCTGGTGGCCGACCGGAGCTCGGGCGCGAACCTCCTCATGCAATCGTTCGTGCTGCTGCTGCGCGAGGGGTTCGAGGCCATCCTGATCGTCGCGGCGCTGATGGCCTTCCTGGCGAAGGCCGGAGCGGTCGAGCGCAGGCGCCACGTGGCGCAGGGCGCCTGGGCCGCGGTGGGCGCGAGCATCGTCACCGCCGCAGTGGTCGAGCTGCTGTTTGAGGTCACGCCGGGCCAGCGCGAAGCGCTCGAAGGTGTCACCATGCTGCTCGCCACCGCGGTGCTGTTCTACGTGAGCTACTGGCTGCTGTCGAAGATTGAAGTGGCGAAGTGGAACGCGTTCGTGAAGGGTCGGATGGAAGAGGCGCTCTCGACCGGCTCCGGGTTCGCGCTCGCATCGGTGGCCTTCCTGGCCGTGTATCGCGAGGGCTTCGAGACCATCCTGTTCTACAAGGCGCTGTTGACGTCGGCGGGATCGGGCGCCGGTGGCGCGGCTGCCGGGCCGGTGGCGGCGGGCATCCTCCTCGGGGCCGTGGCGCTCGTGATCGTCTACATCGCGATCAGCCGCTTCGGGATGAAGGTGCCGCTCAAGCCGTTTTTCGCGGTGACGAGCGCGATGCTCTACTACATGGCCTTCGTGTTCGCGGGGAAGGGGATCGCCGACCTCCAGGAATCGGGGATCCTGGGCACGAGCGTGGTCGCGTGGGCGCCGCGCATCCCGCTGCTCGGCATCTACCCCACGGTCCAGTCCCTATCGCTCCAGTTCCTTCTGATCGTTCTGCTGCTCGTCGCGGTCGTGTGGCTCCAGCGCAACCGGATCAATGGCGCCGAGCCAGATCGTCGGCGGCCGTCGTTCCCGTGAGCCCGGCCGGCGCCACAGGGGCGGCCTCGGGCTCGCGCAACTGCGCAATCACCCACACACCGGCGACCATCACGAGGACGCTCGTCAGCTGCGCCAGCGTGAACGGTCCAAGCAGCCGGTCGTCCTTCGCGCGCACGAATTCCACCAGAAACCGCTCCGTGCCCGCCAGCACGAGGTAGACGCCGAAGCGCCAACCGACGGCGTGGCGGTGGTCGCGCAGGCGCCACAACCACCAGAACGCGAGCATCATCAGCACGGTCTCGTAGATCTGCGTCGGGTGGACGGCCACCAGCGTCAAGGGGTCCGCGAGGTTGGTGCCGGGCGGGAAGGCGGTCACGTGCAGGTTGCTGCTCAGCTGGCCCACCGTCGTAGGCGGCAGCCCTTCGGGAAACGTCATCGCCCAGGGGAGTGTGGACGGGATACCGTAGTCATCGTTCACGAGAAAGCAGCCGACGCGCCCCAGCGCGTAGCCGAGCGCCAGCGGAGCTGCGGTAAGCTCCATCGCCCAGCGCGCGGGCACCCGCCGCCACCAGCCGAGCCCGAGGACCGCGGCCACGCCCCCGAGGAACCCCCCGTACCATACGAACCCGCCGCGCCGAAACAGCGCGTCCCATTCCCCGGTGAGGAGCACGTACCAAATCTTGGCCCCGACGATCCCCCCGACCACGGCCGCGAACACGATATCGGCGGCGTAGTCCTCGTTCATGCCGCGGCGCCGCAGATCGACCTGGATCGCCCAGCCGGCCATGAGGAACGCGACCATCATCATGAGGCCGTAACCGGTGATGGTGAGCGGGCCGAGCTGGAAGGTCAGCGGGTAGATGGTCATCGGGATTGCGGCTTGCGGATTGTGGATTGCGGATTCTCCGCGGGCTCGAGGCCGGGAAGCGGAAGGTCCGCTTGGGCGTCAAGGGTCCAATCGCTGCGCTCACCCAGCGCCAGGCGGTGCCAGCCGGCGCGGGCGATCATGGCGGCGTTGTCGGCGTTCAGGCGTGGGCTCGCGACGGCGACGCGTGCCAGCCCCGAAAGCCGCTGCGCCGCGAGCTCCGCGAGTGCACGGTTGCACGCCACCCCGCCGCCCAGGACGGCGGTGCGATGGCCGGTGGCTCGGACCGCCCGCTCCAGTTTCGTCACGAGCACGTCGAGCACCGCGTCCTGGAAGGCGCGGGCGAGATGCGGCCGGTCGCGTTCCACGTCGTCGCTCGCCCGCACGGCGCGCAGCACCGCGGTCTTCAGGCCGGAGAATGAGAATTCGAAACCGTCATCCCGCATCGGGCGGGGAAACGAAAATCGCCGGGGGTCGCCCTGGGCCGCCAGCCGCTCGATCGCGGGGCCGCCCGGATATCCCAGGCCGAGCAGCGTGGCCACCTTGTCGAATGCTTCGCCGGCGGCGTCGTCGCGGGTCGCGCCGAGCAGGCGGTAGCGGCCCCAGGCGGGGACATCCAGCAGCAGCGTGTGGCCGCCCGACACGAGCAGCGCGACGAAGGGCGGCGCGAGCTCCGGATCTTCCAGTGCGGGCGCGAACAGGTGGCCCTCCATGTGATGCACGCCGATCAGCTCGCGGTCCCCCGCGTAGGCCAGGGCCTTGGCGTACACCACACCCACGAGCAGAGCGCCGACGAGTCCCGGCCCCTGCGTGACCGCTACCGCGTCCACTGCGCTCCAGGCGAGTCCCGCCTCGGCGAGCGCCCGGTCCACCACCGCCGGCAGGGCGGACAGGTGCGCCCGGCTTGCGAGCTCCGGCACCACGCCGCCGAACACCTTGTGCACGTCCTGCGAGAGGATGACGAGGCCCGCGAGCTCTGGGCGCCGGCGCTCGCCCACGAGTACGGCGGCAGAGGTTTCGTCGCAGGACGTCTCGATACCCAGAACGACGTCAGCCACGTCCGGCCTTCCGCTTGAGAGACACGGAATCGGGCACGGCGCGTGCGACGAGGCCCGGCGGCCCGCTCACAGTGAGCCTGGCGTACCCGCCCGGCCCCGCCTTGCCGACCAGGTGCGCCACCACGCGCACGCTGTCCCGCGTGAGCGTGTTCACCCTCGACGCCGGGCCGCGCACCGTTACCGACACCCGTTCGGGGGACAAAAGGAAACCGGTGAAGCCCGAGGCCGCCGTCGTGATCGGGACGCCACCGATCGAGCGCTCGATGATCGCCGTCACCTCGCCCGCCATCCGCACTGCCTTGGGTGAGATCCGCACGACGCCGAGAGGGGCCGTGTCGAGCGGGACGGTCTGGAAGAAGGGACCGCTCACGCTGGAAATCACGGTCGGCAGCGTCGTCACCGAGTCGAGCGTGGCGAGGCTCTTTTCCGGTCCCACCAGGTGGGCCAGGCTGGGCGTGATCGACAGGCCGCGCAGCACGAAGCCGGACTCGGCTTCGACTGTCACCCGCGGCACGATCCGAACGTCCTTGCGCGACACGGAGTCGAGCAGGATATCGAAATCGCGCGGCCGGATGTCGGCGACCTGCACGCCGATCCCCTTGGGCAGCTCCACGTCGGTGGCCTGGAGCTGGATCCGCCACAGCGAGCCGGAGAACGTATCGGGAATGACCTTGCGAATCACGCGCGGGAAGGAGCGCAGCTTGAGGATTTCGCTGCCCGTCCCGGCGATCACGACCGTGACACCGGCGGGCTGCTGCCGAACCGTCCGGCCGGGCGGAATCACGATCGCGAGGCGCAGGGCGAAGCTCTGCGTCAGGGGCTGCTGCGCTGCGACCGCCACGTACAGCATGATCGCGAAGAACATGGCCGCCAGCTTGATCGGCCAGTTGCGCGCGAACAGCTGCACGAGGCTAGCGCGGACGGTCATCGATCAGCCGCCGGATCAGGGTTTCGTTCACGGGGCCGTCCCATTCCGAGGCGCCGATCACCTTCTTGACGATCACGCCGTCGCGATTGATCACCCAGCTTTCAGGCACGCCCGTCGCCTGGTAGGCTTGCTTGATCGCGCCCGTCTGGTCGTGCAGGATGTCGAAGCCGAGCCCCAGCTCGCGCGCGAACGCGCTCACGACGGAATCGCCTTGCTCGTCGATGCTCACCGCCACCACCCGGAAGTCGTCGCCCTGGCCGAGCCGGCGGTACAGCCGCTCCATCGACGGCATCTCTACGCGGCACGGCTGGCACCACGTCGCCCACACGTTCAGCAGCACGACCTTGCCGCGATAGTCGGCGAGGGTGCTGGGGCGGCCGGTCCGCAGGTTGGTGGCGTGAAACGCGGGTGCAGTGGAGCCCACGCCAAGCAGATCGACCTGCGGCCGGATCTTGATGGCGAGCGCGGTGCCGAACACCAGCGCCATCACCACGCCGATCGCGACCGTCCATTGCCGCGGCGCTGTCATACCGTCACCAGGCAGCGCCGCCGCAGGTCCCGGACTTCACGGGCGGGGTCGCCGCTCGTGAAGATCGCGTTGCCCGCTACGAACGTGTCCGCCCCCGCTGCATGGGCCGGCGCGATGGTGTGGGACGTGATCCCGCCATCCACCTCGAGGAACGCACGGGAGCCATGCGCGGTGAGCAGCTCACGCGCCCGGCGGATCTTGTCGTTCGAGGCGGGGAGGTACGTTTGCCCGCCGAACCCGGGGTTCACGGTCATGATGAGCAGCAGGTCGAGGTCGGCGACGACTTCTTCCGCGAGCTGCAGCGGCGACCCGGGGTTCAGGGCGAGTCCGGCGAGCATGCCGTGACCGCGCGCCGCGGCGAGCAGTCGCTGCGCGTGTACCGTCGCCTCCGGGTGGAACGTGAAGACGGAGGCGCCGGCCGCCGCGAACGACTCGAGGTAGCGCTCGGGCTCGACCACCATGAGGTGCACGTCGATCGGCTTGTCGGTGAGTCCGCGCAGCGCCGCGATCATGTTCGCCCCAAACGTCAGGTTCGGCACGAAGCGCCCGTCCATCACGTCCACGTGCAGCCAGTCGGCGCCCGCCGCCAGCACCTGCTCCACCTGCTCGGCGACCCGAGTGAGGTCCGCCGACAGGACGCTGGGCGCGATGCGAATTCCTCCCCCATTGGTCATCATGGGCTCCGGGCCACGACGATGTCCACCACCGTGCCGGGCGAGGCCAGGGTGCCCGCTGCCGGCTTCTGCCCCACGACCGTCCCGGGGTTCGCATCGCTCGTCCGGCGTCGGGTCACCGTGCCCAGCTCGAGGCCGTCCATCTCGAGTCGGGTGCGAGCGTCCGCCTGCGACATGCCAAGCAGGTCGGCGACCGCGATCGTGGGAGCTCCGCGGCTCACCACCACGGTCACCGGTGCCCCCGGACTGAGCACCGCGGTCGCGGCCGGGCGCGTGAGCATCGCGATACCCCGCGGCGCCGCGGCCTGCACCGACTCCGCCTGCGCCACCGTGAGCCCCGCCGCCGCGATCAGGCGCCGTGCCAGCTCGCCGTCCAGGCCCGCCACATCCGGTACCGGAATCTTGGGCGGGCCCTCGCTCGCCACCAGGGTGACCCGCAACCCCGCCGGAGCACTCACGCCGGGCGGCGGGTCCTGCCACACGATCGTGCCCTGGGGCGCGGTGGGGTGCGGCTCGCTGCCTCCGTCCTGCACTTGGAGACCGGCTTTCCGGAGCTGGTCCGACGCCTCCTGGAGCGACAGCCCCAGGACGCGCGGTACCACGCCGTGTCCGGCAAAGACGGGCGCGGGGAACAGGAGCAGGTACGCCGTCAGGTAGCCGGCGAGCAAGGCAGCGAGCAGCGCGAGACCCCAGCGGCGTGCGCCCAGCGTGTCGAGTGCCGGAAGCCTCCATTCCCGGACTGGCGGGATATGCCGGCGGAACCGCATCAGCGCACTCGGACGAGTCGCGCCGCGTACGCGCCGTCCGTCCCGTGGCGCTGCGGCAGCGACTGGAAGTCGCCGGCGGGCGTGAGCAGCGCGGGAGACACCGCGCCCGCCGCCGGTACACGGGCAAACTCGGGGTGACGCGCCAGGAACTCGGTCACGATGTCGCTGTTCTCCTCCGGCTCGAGTGAGCACGTTGCGTAGACGAGCAGTCCGCCCGGCCGCACCAGCGCCGCCGCGGCGGCGAGCAGCGCCCGCTGGCGCTCCGCGGCCCGGGTGATGGTCCGCGGCGTCACTCGCCAGCGGGCGTCCGGGTGCCGGGCCATGGTGCCGGTGGCGGAGCAGGGGGCGTCCACGAGCACCGCAGCCAGTGACTCCGACCGGAACGGGGCCGCCAGAAGATCGGCGACTGCGACCCGAATTTCCACTCCCGCGCGCCGCGCCGTGTCGACCAGCCGCCCGACGCGCTCGCGCCGCGCGTCGCCGGCCATCACGCGCGCCCCGCCGCGCTCCAGCGCGACGGCCTTGCCCCCGGGAGCGGCGCAGGCGTCATACACGACCGCGCCGGGCGGGATCGCGGCGAAGCGGCAGACGAGCGCGTGGGCGGGATCTTGGACGACGAAACCCCCTTCCGCGTATCCCGGGAACTGCGCGGGAGGCGGGATGCGGGATGCGGGACGCGTTGCCCCCGTTTCGACGACGACCCCCGCGCCGAAGGGCGCTTCTCGTACCCCGAAACCAGCCTCCGTGAGCCGGGCCCCAAGGGTCGCGGCGTCCCAGCGAGCGGGCTGCAGGGTGAGCGGCGCACGAGAGTCGTTCCAGGCCAACAAACGCTCGGTCTCTCGGCGCCCGAACTGCGCCGTCCAGCGCTCCACCAGCCAGGAGGGGTGGGTGTCACCCGCATCTCGCATCCCGCTTCCCGCATCTCGCGCGATCTTCCGCAGCGCTTGGTTGACGAACCGGGCTCCACCTTCTCCGGCGGCCTCCCGCGCCAGCTCTACGCTGGTGGATACGGCAGCGTACGCCGGCACTCGCGCCAGCGCGCGCAACTGGTAGGCCCCGAGGCGGAGGACGTCGTGGAGGCGAGGATCGGCGGTCGCGAGCTCGAGCAACCGGTCGAGCTGGGCGCGCCGCCGTAGCACGCCGGCCGCCAGCTCGTAGGCCAAGCGGCGGTCCCGCTCCATCAGGTGCGCGAGCGCTCCGTCGCGGGCGCCCTGAAGGGTCGCACCCCCGCGCACTGCGTCGAGCATCTGCAGTGCCGCGCGCCGGGCGGCCGTGGCGTCCCTAATCCAGCATCCCTTCGAGCGGCGAGGACGGCACCGCCACCTCGCGCTTCGGCATGCGGCCGGCGAGGTACGCCGTGCGCCCGGCCTCGACCGCAAGTCGCATGGCGCGGGCCATGGCGACGGGATCCCGCGCCGCGGCGAGCGCCGTATTCATCAAGATGCCGTCGACGCCCTGCTCCATGGTGAGACACGCGTCCGATGCGGTTCCGACGCCGGCGTCGACCACCACCGGCACCGTCAGCCGTCGCTTGATCGTGCGCACGCCGAACGGGTTGAGGAGACCCAGCCCGCTCCCGATCGGCGAGGCGAGCGGCATGACGGCGGCACAACCCGCGTCCTCGAGGCGCAGCGCGGTCACCAGGTCCTCGTTGGTGTAGGCGAGGACCTTGAAGCCCTCCGCGACCAGCGTGCGTGTCGCGACCAGCAGGCCCTGGACATCGGGGAGCAGGGTCTCCTGGTCGCCGATTACCTCGAGCTTGATGAACTCGTTGAACCCCGCCTCGCGGGCGAGGCGCGCGTAGCGGACGGCATCCTCGGCGGTGTAGCACCCTGCGGTGTTGGCGAGCAGGAAGTACCGCTTCGCGTCGAGGTGGTACAGGACGCCCTCCTCCTTCGTGCGGTCCAGGTCCACGCGCCGGACCGCCACGGTGACGATCTCGGCGCCGGACGCTTCGATCGCGCGGGCCATCGTGTCGTTGTCGCGGTACTTCCCCGTGCCCACCATGAGGCGCGAGTGGAACGAGCGCCCGCCGATGGTGAACGGCACGTCCCGGATCGTCTCTACGGCCGTGGTCATGCGCTCACCCTCCTCCGACGAAATGCACCAGCTCGATTGCGTCGCCCGGCGCGACCGTCACCGCGGCGAGCCGCGGACGCCGCACGATCGTGCGGTTGTGCTCCACGACGACGGCGCGCGGGTCGAGCGCGAGCGATTCGAGCAGCGCCAGCAGCGTCGCGCCCCGCGCCACCACGCGAGGCTCGCCGTTTACCGTGACGTCGATCGTGTCGTTCATCTGTTCAGCTCCTGGACCATCTGCCGCGCGGCGTCCGCCGGATCGGCCGCGTGCCACAGCGCCCTGATCGCCGCCACACCGTAGATCGTCGCCACGGCCATGAGCTCCGCAATCCGCTCGGGCGTCACCCCGCCGATGGCGATGACCGGCAACCCGACCCCGACGATTTCCTTCAGCTGGGCGAGCCCCAGCGGCGCGCGGTCGGGATGGGTGGCGGTTGGGAACACCGGCCCTACCAAAAGATAGTCGGCGCCGCCGGCGTGCGCGGCCGCCGCCTCGCGCACGTCGTGCACCGACTGTCCGATCCACCAGCCGGCGTTCAAGCGGCGCGCGTCCTCGGGAGTGAGGCTCCCCCGCCCCAGCTGGACACCCGCCGCGCCGACGGCGAGCGCGACGTCGAGTCGGTCGTTCACGAAGAGCCGGGCTGGCGGACAGGCGGCAAGGCGGACGGCGAGGTCGTAGTGCTCAAGTCCCGACAGCGCCCGGCCCCGAGCGTGCAAGGCAAGGTCCGAGCCGGCACCGGCGGCGAGTTGCCGGGTGATCTCCCCCAAGTCCGGCCGGCGGGCGATCCGCTCATCGGTGATGGCGTGCAGCCGCGGCAGGGCCGGGACGGACTTCACTCGAAACGCTGGCCCGCCTGCGCGCCGCGCCCGCGGACCCACTCCGCGCTGGCCATGCGCGCCTTGCCCGCGGGCTGGACTTCCTCCACCTGCACCGCCCCCTGTCCCGTCGTGATCCGTAATGCGTCGCCCGTTTGCTGGACTTCTCCCGGCGCGCCGCGGCCCTCCACGACCCGGGCGCCGAACAGCTTGATCTCACGGCCGTCGAGCTCGGTCCACGCTCCGGGCCTGGGGTCGAGCGCGCGGATCAGGCGTGCGACCCGCTCCGCCGGGTTGGCCCAGCGGATGTGCGCCGTCTCGCGCGTGAGCTTGGGCGCGTAAGTCGCCCGCGCCTGCTCCTGGGCGTGCGGCTCGAGGCCGTTCGTGTCGAACAGGGCCAGCGCTTCGACCAGCGCCTGGGCGCCCATCTCGGACAGATGCTCCGACAGCTCGCCGCCTGTCACTTCGGGGTCGATGTCGTGCGGGATCTGCAGGAGAATCGGACCCGAGTCCAACCCCTCCTCCATCCGCATGATCGTGACGCCCGTCTGCTTGAAGCCATTGAGGATCGCCCATTCCACCGGCGCCGCGCCGCGCAGCTCCGGGAGAAGCGATGGGTGGAGGTTGATCATGCCGTGCCGCGGGAGCGCGAGCAGCTCGGGCTTGAGGATGTGGCCGTATGCGACGACTACACCGACGTCCGGCGCGAGGGCGCGGAGGCGCTCGACGAATACAGGATCGCTGGGCCGGTCGGGCTGCAGCACCGGCACGTCTTCCGCTTGGGCCGCGGTCTTTACGGGCGGCGGGACCGCGGTCGAGCGGGACCGCCCCTGGGGCTTGTCCGGCTGCGTGACCACCGCGACGACGTCGAATCCTTCTCCCAGCAGGGCTTCGAGCGAAGGGACCGCGAACTCCGGCGTGCCGAAGAAGACGACGCGCACTCAGAGCTCGCCCGCCGGCTCCGGCGTCACGTCTTTCAGGTACCCGGTCTGTCCCTTGCGCGACTTTCTCCATTTGGCGAGGAGCAGTCCTCGTTTCACCGCGCTGAGGTGATCGAGGAAGAGGACACCGTCCAGGTGGTCGATCTCGTGCTGAACCGCCCGCGCTTTGAACCCCGAGAGCTCGACCTTGTAGGGGCGGCCCTCGCGATCGAGCGCCTCGAGCCTCACGCTGAGGTGACGCTCGACGTCGCCGTAGACGTCGGGGATCGACAGACACCCTTCCTCCGCCGTTTCCAGCACGTCGCTCGCCGGCACGACGCGTGCATTGATCAGCACCAGCGGCGGCGGTGCATCCTCGCCCACGTCGACGACGGCCACGCGCCGGGCGACGCCGATCTGATTCGCCGCGAGCCCCACGCCCTTGGCGGCGTGCATCGTCTCGAACAGGTCGTCCACCAGCCGGCGCACGGCGTCGTCCACCGCGGCGACGGGGGCGGAGCGCTGCCGCAGCACGGGCGAGCCGAGCAGGTGGAGCTGGCGGATGGTCACTGCGGCTTGGCGGCCTCGACCGAGCGGTTGAGGATGTTCGCGATGTTGGAGCGCTGGACGATCAGGCGCGACTCGCCGCTCTTCACCGTGACCTCGTCGTCCTTCAGGTGCACGACCTCGCCGATGATGCCGCCTGAGGTGACGATGCGGTCGCCGCGTTGCAGCGACGCGAGCAGCTGGCGGTGCCGCTCCTGCTGCCGGCGCTGGGGGCGGATCAGCATGAAGTAGAAGATCGCGATCAGGGCGCCGATCTGGACCAGGAAGACGGTCATTCCGCCGCCGGCGCTCTGGCCGGAGGGAGCGAACAGCAGGGCGAACAGTCCGTGCGCGGTCATGCGGATCCCGAGTGCAGGTAGCGGCGGCGCCACTCCGCGGCCCAGGGGCCGAGGGTGTTCCGCCGGATGGCGGCCCGCAGCGCTTCCGCGAGCCGGATCAGGTAACGAACGTTGTGCAACGACAGCAGCCGGAGCCCCAGCAGCTCCTCGGCCATGAAGAGATGGCGGAGATAGCCACGCGAGAACGTGGTGCAGGTCTCGCAGTCGCACGCGTCATCGAGCGGCCGCGGGTCTTCACGGTGCTCGGCGTTGCGGATGTTCACGGGGCCGTCGGCCGTGAAGGCCGAGCCGTTCCGCCCGTTGCGCGTCGGCGCGACGCAGTCGAACAGGTCCACCCCGCGCTCCACCGCCGCCACCAGATCCTCCGGGAACCCCACGCCCATAAGATAACGCGGCAGGGCAGGGAGCTTCGGCTCGAGCCGCTCGAGCATGTCGTACATCACGGCCTTGGGCTCCCCGACGGAGAGGCCGCCGATGGCGAGACCGGTCCATGCGCCGAGATCGAGGATGCGGCGGACACCTTCGGTGCGAAGGTCCAAATGGGCGCCCCCCTGCAGAATGGGCCAGAGGGTCTGTTTGCCCGTCCGCCCGTGCGACAGCTCCGCATGCCGCTTCCGGCACCTCTCCAACCACCTCAGCGTCCGCTCGAGGGCGTCACGGGCAGTTGGTTCATCCGCTCCCCCGGGCACCACGTGATCGAACGCCATCGCGATGTCGGCGCCGAGCGTCCACTGGATCTCCGTGGCGCGCTCGGGGGTGAGCGTGCGGCGGCTGCCGTCCACGTGACTCTGGAACTCCACACCGTCCTCGTCCAGGCGGCGCGACCCCTCGAGCGAGAACACCTGAAAGCCACCGGAATCGGTGAGGAGCGGACGATCCCAACCCATGAAGCGGTGCAGGGCCCCGAGCTTCTCGACGACCTGCTCGCCAGGCCGCACGTGCAGGTGGTACGTATTCGCGAGCACCAGCGTCGCGCCGGTGGCGCGGAGGTCGTTCGGGGAAAGCGTCCGCACACTCCCTTGCGTCCCGACGGGCATGAACACCGGGGTCTCGACCGTACCGTGGGGGAGGGCGAGGGTGCCGGCTCGGGCGGGGCCGGAGGTGGCCTCGACGGCGAACTCAAACATGGACCTGCCGGGGAGCCCGGGAGAGGCGCACTAGACCACCACCATTGCATCGCCATACGAATAGAACCGATATCTCTCTCTCACCGCCTCGCCGTACGCCCCCATGACCCGCTCATAGCCCCCGAACGCGCACACCAACATTAGCAGCGTCGAGCGCGGCAGGTGGAAGTTCGTGAGCAGGCGGTCCACCGCGCGGAACGTGTACGGGGGATAGATGAAGAGTCTCGTGTCACCGGCCCCCGGGCGGATGGTGCCGTCCGGCGCCGCCACGGCTTCGAGCGTACGGACCACCGTGGTCCCGACCGCCCAGACGCGCCCGCGGGCCCGCCGTCTCCCGTTGATGAGCTCCGCCGTCTCATCGCTCACTCGGTAACACTCCGCGTGCATCGGGTGGTCCGCGAGGTCGTCCACTTCTACCGGTTTGAACGTGCCGGGGCCGATCTGCAGGTCGAGCGTAGCGAGCCCCGTGCCCCGCCGTTTGACGCGGTGCAGCAACTCCGGTGTGAAGTGCAGTCCCGCGGTCGGCGCGGCGACGCTGCCGTCGTGCTCGGCGTACACCGTCTGGTAGCGCTCGCGGTCCTCGGGTCGGGGGGGCCGTCGGATGTAGGGCGGGAGCGGCACGGTGCCGTATTTCGCGAGTGTGGCCCCGGCGTCGAGCTGACCGACAAACTTCACGCGCCGGAGTCCGCCGCCCAGCACCGCGACGACCTCGGCCGTGCTGTCCGTGCCGAAACGCACTGTTCGTCCGGGCTTCAGCTTGCCGCCCGGATGCCCCATCGCGAGCCATGTGCCGTCGGGCAGCTCGCGCACCAGCAGCAGCTCCGCATCATTTCCCGATTCCCGTTTCCCGTGCAGCCTCGCCGGGATCACCCGGGACACGTTGAGGACGAGCACGTCTTCGGGCGCCAGCAGATCGACGAGATCCGGGAAGCGCGCGTGCCGAACGCTGCCGCCCACCCGGTCCAACACCAACAGCCGGCTCGCGGCGCGATCGGGGAGAGGATCTTGGGCGATGAGCGAGGGGGGGAGCTGGTAATCGAAGTCTGACGTGTGGTGCATGGAGAACCTAATGCGGAATGCGGAATGGGGAATGCGGAATGGATGCGCGAGCGTTCGAGCGACTCACGTATTTCAATTCCGCATTCCGAATTCCGCATTCCCCATTTAGCCGTCAAACATCGTCGGCTGGTCCGCGGTCTTCGGGGGGGTGAACCCGAAATGCCGGTATGCGGATCCCGTGGCACACCGGCCGCGCGGCGTGCGGGCGAGGAAGCCCTGTTGCATCAGGAACGGCTCGTACACCTCCTCGAGCGTGCCCGGGTCCTCGCCCACGGCGGCGGCGATGGTGGTGAGGCCCACCGGCCCGCCCTCGAACTGCTCGATGATCGTCTTCAAGATCCGGCCGTCCATGTCGTCGAGGCCGAACTCGTCCACGTCGAGCCGTTTCAACGCCTCGGCGGCGACCTGGGCCGTGATCTTGCCCCCGGCGCGCACCTGCGCGTAGTCGCGCACCCGCTTCAGGAGCCGGTTCGCGACGCGCGGCGTGCCGCGGCTGCGGCGGGCGATCTCGGCGATCCCCGCGGCGTCGGTCGGGACGTCGAGGATGCCGGCCGAGCGGCCGATGATCTGGGCCAGGTCGTCGGGTGGATAGTAGGCGAGCCGCTCGACCAGGCCGAAGCGCGCGCGCATGGGCGGCGTCAGCAGGCCGAACCGGGTCGTGGCGCCGATCAGCGTGAACCGCTCCAGCGCCATGGGAATCGTCTGCGCGTGCAGCCCGTCGGCAATCCGGACGTCCACGCGGTAGTCCTCCATCGCCGGATAGAGGAACTCCTCGAGCACGGGCCGCAGGCGGTGCACCTCGTCGATGAACAGGATGTCGCCCGCGCCGAGCGAGGTGAGCATGCCGACCAGATCGCCGGGGCGCTCGAGCACCGGACCCGAGGTCGTGCGGATGTTGACGCCCAGCTCCTTCGCCATGAGGAGGGCGAGGGTCGTCTTGCCCAGCCCGGGCGGCCCGAAGAACAGCGTATGATCCAGCGGCTCGCGCCGCTGCTTCGCCGCGTCGATCGCGATCTGCAGGGATTCCTTCACCTTCGCCTGGCCGACGAACTCATCGAGCCGCGAGGGGCGGAGGGCGGCATCGGTCAGCCGCTCGTCGGGGAGGGCGTCGGGTGTGGTGACCTGCGCGCGCGCGCGGTCGCTCATGCCGCTCTCTTCCCCAACGGCCGCGCCCGCCACCGCACCGGGCGCGCGTCCCGCTCGAGCGCATGACGGGTGTGGCAGCTGACGCACTCGTCCGTGGCCACCGTCGCGCTGTCGGACACCAGCCTGCGATTGGTCGAGCCGCAGCGCGTACAGATCCATTCGGCCGTTGCCGGCATCGTCATCCGTGGGTGAGAAGTTGCAGGGCCTGGCGTACCAGCGTCTCCGCGTCACCACCGCCGTTTGCCGCGAGCGCCTGGCGCAGCGCCCGGTCCGCTTCGGCCGTCGCGTACCCGAGCCGCTCGAGTGCGTGCAGCGCCGCCTCGGCCGCTCCCCCGCGGGGGGCGGCGTCCGCCGCAACGACCTCCTCAAACTCGCCGAGCTTGTCGGCCAGTTCAAGCGCCAACCGCTCCGCGGTCTTCTTCCCTATCCCTGACACCGATGCGAGCAGTGCGATGTTCCGATCCCGCACCGCCCGCGCCCCGCGCTCGACCCCAAGCGCCGACATCAGGGCGATCGCGATTTTCGGCCCCACGCCGCTCACACCGATCAGCCGCTGGAAGAAGCGGCGCCCCGCTTCGTCGTAAAAACCGTACAGCGACCAGCCGTCCTCCCGCACCACCAGCTCGGTCGCGAGGCTCACCGCCTCGCCCACCGGGGGCAGCCGCTCCATCACCCCCAACGGGACGACGACTTCGTAGCCCACGCCGCCCGGGGTCTCGATCATCACGCGATCGGCCTGCTTCGCGGCCAGCCGGCCCGAGACCCGCGCGATCACGACCGGAGAATGTGCGTGAGCGCCACGGCCACGCCGTCCGCCGCGTCCGCGGGTTTGGGCGCGTCCTTGAGCCGTAGCAACCGGGCGACCACACGGCCGATCTGCGCCTTGGGGGCGCCGCCCGCGCCGGCCACGGTCTTCTTGACTGTGGCGGGCGGGTACTGCGCGATCTCGAGGCCGGCCTGGGCCGCGGCGAGCAGGATGACCCCCCGGGCGTGGCCCAGCACCAGGGTCGTATGGACGTTCTTATGGTAGAAGGCGTCTTCCAGGGCGAGCGCACCCGGGTGGTGGCGCGCGATCAGGGCCGCGATGTGCTGGTGCAATTCGTGGAGCCGCCGCGGCAGGGGGCTACGCCCCGTAAGACGAATCACCCCGCACTCGACCAGCCGCCCCATGCCGGAGCTGCCGTTCCCGGTTTCGATCACTCCGTAGCCGGTGACCGACGTCCCGGGGTCGATACCCAGCACCTTCACGCTAGGCCGTCGCCGCCGCCAGGGCCTCGGCGTCGATGTCGAAGTTCGAGGAGACCTTCGCGACGTCGTCCATCTCTTCCAGCGCTTCGATCAGCGCGAGCAGGTGCTTCGCGTCCTTGCCATCCACCTTCACCGTGCTCTTGGGGAGGAAGGCGAGCTCTGCGGCCTGGACGGCGATCTTCTTGGCCTTGAGCCGCTCGCTGATGTGATGCAGCTGGCCCGCGGGTCCGGTGATGAGAAAGACGTCGCCGTCGCGCACCATGTCCTCCGCTCCGGCATCGAGCGCCGCCTCCATGACGGTGTCCTCTTCCGCGCGGGTCGCGTCCACGGTGATCTGGGCCTTGCGGTCGAACATCCACGCCACCGAGTTCGCGGCACCGAGGTTGCCGCCGTGGCGCTGGAAGGCGTTGCGAATCTCGGCGACGGTGCGATTTGGATTGTCGGTGGTCGCTTCGATGAGGAGGGCCGCGCCGCCGGGCCCGTACGCCTCGTAGGTGACTTCCTCGTACGTGACGCCCTCGAGCTCGCCCGTTCCCTTCTTGACGGCGCGCTCGATGTTGTCGAGCGGCATATTCTCGGCCTTAGCGGCGTCGATGGCGGTGCGGAGCCGGGCGTTGCCCCCGGGATCGCCGCCGCCCTGCTTGGCGGCGATCGTGATTTCGCGGATCAGCTTGGTGAACAGCGCGCCGCGCCGCTGGTCGGTGACGGCCTTCTTCCGCTTGATCTGCTTCCATTTGCTGTGGCCGGCCATGGCTCTAACCTACCGCTTTCACCTATCGGGGTCGAGCATGTCTTCGAACCGCATCCAGCGCCGATAGAAGTACAGGTCCACGAACCCCGTCGGCCCGTTGCGGTTCTTCAGGACGATCAGCTCGGTCGCCCCGTCCACCCCGTGCCCCGGGTTGTACATCTCCTCCCGATAGATCCCCAGCACCACGTCGGCATGTTGCTTGATCGCGCCGAGGTGTCCGAAGTCATCGAGCGCCGGCCTCGCGTTCGGACGCTTGGCGTCGAACCGCGGTAGCTGCGACACCACGACCAGCGCCACGCGGCGCTCGAGCGCCAGCGCCTTGAGGCGCTGCAACACCAGGGCCAGATCTTCGTCCTGCGTGGAGCGCGCCACGCCCCGCGGCGACGGGACGAGCTGGAGGTAATCGATCACGACGAGGCCGAGCTGCCGCAGCGGATCGAGCCGCTCCGCCGCCGTCTCGAAATCGGCGGCTGCGAGCGGCAAGAAGGTGAGCGGGAGGTCGCGCAGCCGCACGGCGGCACCGCCAATCCCGGCGCGCGTCTGATCGTTGAGCTTCGCGCTGCGCAGCTCGTCCACGGTCGCGCGCCCTTCGATCGCGAGAGCGCGCTCCATCAGGCGCTCCTCGTCCATCTCCCCGGAGAAGAGCGCCACGCCCGTCTCCTGCTGCGCCGTGCGCACCGCCAGCCCCAGGGCGAGCGCGGATTTGCCGGACCCGATGTCGCCACCCAGTACTACGAGGTCGCGGCGTCGCAGACCACCACCCAAGATGCGGTCGATCGAGGGAAACCCGGTCGGCACGGTGTCCCCCGGCACGTCGCCCGGGCGCTGCTGGTCCACGCGGTCGACCATAGACTCGAGCGACGGACGTTTTGGAAAGCGGCGGGTGGTCATGAGCGCCTCTCCTGTGCGTCTGTGCCTCTACGCGTCTGTGCGTCTACGCGTCTACGCGTCTAGCCTACTATAGATGTATGCGGGCCGACCGGGCTGCAACGGTGATGGCGTCTCCCGCCTCGGGACCCAGCACCTCGCGCGTCGGCGCGACCAGCTGGGACAGCACCAGCGCCGCGGCGGCGGGTGTGGCGGGCTCCAGGTGGTGACGTGCGGCGGCGAGGGCGCGCTTCAGGGGGCCGGGGAGGGCGAGGCTCGCGAGCCGCGCGTCGAGCGCCTGCAGGCGACGCCGGTGATTCTTGCCCGACACGGGCCGCGGCGGCAGCAGCGCCTCGGCCGAGCGCACGACGAGCCACAGCGCGAACAGACCCTCGCGCTTGGGTCCCCGCACCGCGTCGGCGACCAACCCGATCAAGCGCTCCTCCGCGAGGCTGGTGGCGCGGCTCACGCGACGAGGCGCTCCACCGTGGCGGCTACCTCCTCGGGCGTGATATCGGTGAGGCAGCGATGGTGGCCGAGCGGGCAGGCCGCGGTGCCCGTCGCCGAGCAGGGGCGGCAGTCGAGCGCGCGCTCCAGCACGGCAGCCGGGGCGCTATAGGGAAAGAACCCGAACTGCGCGACGGTCGGTCCGAACAGCGCGACGACGGGCGTGCCGACGCCGGTGGCCATGTGCATGACACCGGTATCGCCCGACACCACGACCCGCGCCCGCGCGAGCAGCGCGCCGGTCTCCTGGAGCGAGAACTCGCCGGCGGCGCTGGCGACCGAGTTTCCCCCTCCCTCGGCCACGAGCTGCTGCGCGAGCCCGCGGTCTTCGGGCCCCCCGACGACGACCGAGCGGTACCCCGCGGCCCCGAGGCGCCCCGCGAGCGCGCTCCAGTGCGCGACGGGCCAGCGTTTGGTGGCGTGGGCGGCGCCGGGCGCGAGGGCCGCCAGCCGCGCCCCCGCAAGACCGTGCTCCGCGAGCCACCGCCCCGCCCGGTCCGTAGCACCGGGCCCGAGGCAGAACTCGGGCGGGCCGCCGTCGGGCTGCGTGTCGAGGCGGCGCGCCGCCTCGAAGTAGCGCTCGGCGACCGGCCCGGGCGCGCGCCGGCGGTAGGCGTCCAGCTTGGTGCCGATGAGCAGCGCGCGGGCCAGCTTGCGCTTGCGGTACCCAGACCAGCGGCAGCGCACGAGCAATCGGAGGCTCGCGCTGCGGACGCTGCCGTGCAGGTCGAGGCCGTGCGTCGGTGCGAGGGCGCGCAACCGGCGCGCAAGGTGGCGCATCGGCTCACCGGGCTCGAGCGTCACGACGTCGGTGAGGTGGGGGTTGTCGGCCACGAGCGGCGCCATGGCGCGCTTCGTCACGTACACGAGCTTCGCCTCCGGGTGACGACGGGCGAGCGCGCGCACCAGTGGCGTGGTCAGCAGGATGTCGCCGATGGAGCTGAAACGGACCAGGAGAACGCACAGCACGTCGCGAAATAAGTCCTGCGTTGCCCAGCTTCGCCAGTCGTCATTAGCTTTGGCCTATGGTGCGGCCGAAAACCATCCTCTGGGTGGATGACGAAGTCGAGGGACTTGCCGCGCACCGGCGCTTCCTCGAGGACCAGGGGTTCACGGTGGCCGCCGCGGCCCACGGCGACGACGCGCTCGCGCTGCTGCGGCGCCAGGCCTACAGCATCGTGCTGCTGGACGAGCAGATGCCGGGGCGACGCGGACTCGAGCTGATCGGCGAGATCCGCGCGCTCGACCCCGCCATGCCCGTCGTGATGGTCACGCAGAGCGAGGACGAGGGCACGCTGCGCGAGGCGATCGGGATCGAGGTGGACGACTACCTCGTGAAGCCGGTCCAGCCGCGCCAGATCCTCTCGGTGATCACCCGCCTGCTCGAGGGCGACCGCATCCGCCAGCAGCGCCTGGCCCGCGATTTCGTCACCCGGTTCCGCGAGCTCGAGGGGCGCCGGGGGGCGACCCTCGCGTGGCGCGAGTGGATCGAGTTGGTAGCGGAGCTGGCGCGCTGGGAGGTCCGCCTGGGCGCGGCCAACGAGCCCGGACTCTCGGATGCCCTCCGCAGTCTGCAGCGCTCGCTCCGCAAAGACTTCGCCGAGTACGTCGCCCGGCAGTACCCGCGCTGGCTCGCCGGTCCCGAAGGCGACCGGCCGCCGCTCTCCGTCGACGTGGGCGCCGAATTCCTCGTGCCCGTGCTGCGATCCACGGGGCGAGTGCTGTTCGTGGTCATCGACTGCCTGCGGCTCGACCAGTGGGAGGTGCTGCGCGACCTCGTGACCCCGCTGTTCGACGTGGAGGAATCGCACTACTACAGCATCCTGCCCACGGCGACGCCGTTCGCGCGCAACGCGATCTTTTCCGGACTCTTCCCCATGGAGATCGCGGCGCGTCATCCCACCTGGTGGGGCCAGGCGTCCGACGACGAGAGCCTCAACGCCCATGAAGGTGAGCTCCTGACGGAGCAGCTGCTGGAGCTGGTCGGCCGGCCCGTCCCCGTGCGTTACGAGAAGGTGTTCAGCTCGGGCGAGGGCGACCTGGTCCGGCGGCTTCCCGCTCACCTGGCGCAGGACGGCGTCACGGCGCTGGTGTTCAACTTTGTGGATCAGCTCACGCACGGGCGGTCGGAGAGCGCCATCCTGTACGAGGTGGCGCGGGACGAAGCGGCGCTACGCAGCCTCACCCGCACGTGGTTCGAGCGCTCGCCGGTGCTCGCGGCGCTCCAGGAGGCCGAGCGGCGGGGCGTGACGGTGCTGCTCACCACCGACCACGGCTCCATTCACTGCGAGACCCCGGCGACGGTCTACGCCAAGCGCGACGCCACGGCGAACCTGCGCTACAAGTTCGGCGAGGACCTGAAGAGCGAGGACCCGGAGGCCGCGATTCTGGTCGAGGACCTGAAGAGCTTTGGCCTCCCGGGTATGGGGCTCGGGGTCCGGCTGCTGCTCGCCACCTCGGACCGGTTCTTCGTCTATCCTACCAAGCTGCGCGAGTATCAGGCCCGCTATCGCGGGTCGTTCCTGCACGGGGGCGTCACGCCGGAAGAAGTGATTCTCCCCGTCGCGTTGCTCACGCCGCGGCGCGCGGGCACCACGCCGGCGGGGAAGGGGGGCGTGCGCTGAATGGGTCGTAGCGGCCGGCTCTTCCTGCTGCTCCGTCCCTACGCATTCCTGTTCGTCGCCAATCTCGTGGCCACGTTCGTGGCCTCCGTGATGGACGGCGCCACGTTCGTGCTGTTGATCCCCTTCCTGCGGACTCTGTTCGGACACGATCCCCTGCCGGTTGCCGGCGGGTCGGCCGTCGACCGGCTGCTGGGGGTCGTCGTCGGCCCCTTGCTCGCAGGCGGGTCGCCCGGCGAGGCGCTGCGCAACGTCGTGCTGGTGCTGGTCGGCGCGATGGTGGTCAAGAACGTGCTCGCGTACCTGGCGGCGGTGTCGAGCGTGGCGATCCAGGAGAACGTCGTGCGTGACCTGCGCGTGCGACTGTTCGGGCACCTGCAGACGCTGCCGCTCGACTTCTTTCAGCGGACGCGCGCGGGCCAGGTGCTGTCGCGGGTCATCAACGACACGGACGCCGTGAAGACAGTGGTCACCGCGGCGCTCGCGTCGCTGGTGCAGAACGTCAGCCTCATCGTGGTCTACGTGGCGATCCTCGTGGGCCTGTCCTGGCGACTGACCCTGGTCGCTCTCGTGTGCGCGCCGCTGCTGGTGCTCATCGTCCGCCCGGTGGTCGGGAAGGTGCGCTGGCGCTCGCGCGAGCAAGCCGACCAGCGCGGCGAGCTCACCAGCCTGGTCAGCGAGCTGGTCGGATCGATCAAGCTGGTCCGGGCGTACGTGGCGGAAGCCTTCGAGGCCGATCGCTTCCGCAAGCTCGCCGACCGCTACCGCAAGGGAGTCTTGCGGGCGCAGCGCTACGCGCTGCTGACGAGTCCGGTGAGCGAGGTGTTCGCCGGCGCCGTGATCGTCCTGATCTTCGCGGTCGGCACGCGACTGGCCCTCGGACAGGCCGCCACGCTGTCGCCCGAAGTGCTGATCGCGTTCATCGCCGTGGCGCTCCGCCTGATGTCGCCGGTGAAGTCCGTCGCCAACTACCCGACGGCCATGGCCGGGGCGCTCGCGGCCGCGGATCGGGTGTTCGAAGTGCTCGATCTCGCCTCCGAAGAGGGCGATCGGCCGGGCGAGGTGCCCGCGCAGTTCGAGCAGCGAATCGAGTACCAGGGCGTGTCGTTCTCGTACAACGGCCAGGCGCCCGTGCTCGAGGGCGTGGACTTCGAAGTGCGGCGCGGGCAGGTGGTGGCCGTGGTGGGGCCGTCTGGAGCGGGCAAGACGACGCTGGTCGACCTGCTGCCGCGGTTCTACGAGCCCAAGTGCGGCGCCATCCTGATGGACGGGGTTCCCATCACCCGGTTCACGCGCACCAGCCTGCGCGGGCTCATGGGCATCGTGTCGCAAGAGACCATCCTGCTGAACGACAGCGTGCTCGCGAACATCTCCTACGGGCGGAGCGACTTCACGCTGGAGCAGGTGCAGGCGGCCGCGCGCGCCGCCAACGCCCACGACTTCGTCTCTCAGCTCCCCGAGGGCTATCAGACGCTCCTGGGCGAGCGCGGCACCCGGCTCTCGGGCGGCGAGCGCCAGCGGATCGCGATCGCGCGCGCGCTATTGCGCGATCCGCCCATTCTGATTCTCGACGAGGCGACCAGCGCGCTCGACATGGAGTCCGAGCGGCTGGTGCAGGAGGCCATCGACCGCCTGATGAAGCACCGCACGACGTTCGTCATCGCGCACCGGCTCGCCACCGTCCAACACGCCGATCTGATCGTGGTGCTTGCCGAGGGGCGGATCGTGGAGCGGGGAACCCACGCGACGCTGTACGCCGCAGGCGGGTTGTACCGCCGGCTGCACGACATGCAATTTCGCACCTGACGTGATCTCCGGGTTCACCATCGTCCGGAACGCGGTCACGCTCGACTACCCGATCGTTCCGGCCATTCGGTCGATTCTCGAGCTGTGCGACGAAGTCGTGGTCAACGTCGGAAAGTCGGACGACGACACGCGCGACGTGGTCGCGGGACTGGGCGACCCCAGAGTCCGCGTCATCGACAGTGTCTGGGATTTCTCGCGCGGCAGCGGGACGCTGGCGTACGAGACGAACCGCGCAATGGCCGCCTGCCGCGGCGCGTGGGGCGTCTACATCCAGGCGGACGAAGTGCTGCACGAGACGGGCGCGGCGGCCCTGCGCGAGAAGATACGGGAGTGGAATGGTGAGGCCCGCGTCGAGGGCGTGCTCGTCGACTACCACCATTTCTACGGCGACTTCGATACGATCGCGACGGACCGGCATTGGTACCGACGGGAGGTCCGCGCTGTCCGGCTGAACCAGGGTATCCGTTCGTATCAGGACGCCCAGGGATTTCGGCTCGGTGGCGAAGAGCGGCGCTTGCGCGCGCGGGTGACAGGGGCGCGCATGTTCCATTACGGCTGGGCGCGCCCGCCGCAGTCCATGCGCCGGAAGCTCGTCGCGTCGCAGGAAGTCTTCCTCGAGCAGGTTGATCGGATCGCGGCGCGCGCGGCGCAGCAGCAGGCGCTGTACTGGACGCCGCTACTGCGTCGCTTCACGGGCTCCCACCCGCGGGCGGCGGCGGAGTGGATTGCGGCGCGACGCGCGGCCGCGGCCGGGCCGTCCGTGGGCCCGCGGCGCCTGAAGCTCGCACACCTCCGGCTCTATCTGTCCGACTGGATCGAGCGGCTGACCGGCGCGCGCCTCTTCGAATACCGCAACTACGTGGAGGTATGACCGCGCGCGCCTTCGCGGGCCTGCGCGTCGTGCTGGTTGCGGCGTTCAACCGTCGCTACCACCGGAGTGGTCTGGCTCTCGCCGCCGCGCTCGAGGCGCTGGGATGCGACGTGCGCCGGTGCGAGGAGCGGCGCCGTGGGTGGAACACCATTTTCGGCCGCTCGCTCGCCACGCGGCTCGCCGCTCGGCTGCGGCGCGGGCCCGCCGACGTCGTCCTGGTCTTCAAAGGGGCGGGCCTCGCTCCGGCCGACGTGGACGAGCTGCGTCGTCGCTTCGGGGGTCGCTGGGTCAACTGGTTCCCGGACGACCCCCACCAGCTCGAGTTGTCGCGCCGGCTCGCGCCGGCGTACGACTGCTTCTTCACCCACGACAGCTCGAGTCTCGCGCGCCACCGCTCGACGGGTGCGCGGGCTCACTATCTCGCGTTTGGCTGCAACCCCGAGTATCTACCGCCGCCCACCCTGTCCCTCGAGGCACGTTGGACGGCGCCGCTCGTGTTTGTGGGGTCTCGCGATGACGTGCGCGAGCCTGTTTTGCGCGAGCTCGCCGATGCCGGGCTGGTCGCGTGGGGACCCGGCTGGCCGCGCGGCCCCCTGTACGGGGACGACTTTGTCAGGGCGCTGGCGGGTGCCAAGGTCGGAGTTAACGTCCATCAGCAGTTCGGGGAGCGGGGCGACCCCGCGCGCTATGGGACGGGCGCGAACATGCGGGTGTTCGAGCTCGCCGCCGTGGGCACGCCGCAGCTCTCGGACGCGAAAGCCGACATCGCGCGCCACTTCACACCGGACCGCGAGATCGTGCTGTACCGGAGCGTGGTCGAGCTGGTGGACCGCGCCCGTGCCTTACTTGCGGACGACGCGCTGCGCCGCCGTCTCGCCGCCGCGGCGCGGGAGCGAGCGGTGCGGGAGCACACGTGGCGCCACCGGCTGGAGGAGCTGCTGACGATCGCGCTGCGATAGTCGCGCCCGTCAGGCCGTCGGCCGGCCCGGCGGTAGCGTGCCAGTCTCGAGCACCGCGCGGTACATTCGGAGGTACTCGTCCGCCATCACGAGGTGGGAGAAGCTTCGCTCGGCGCGCGCACGACAGGCGCGCGGATCCCAATCGGCCAGACGACCGCGCAGCGCCACAAGCTCCTCCAGTGTCGTCCCTAATCCGCCCGTGTCCGGGGAGATCAGCTCCGGCAGCGAGCCGCGGGGCGACCCGATGATCGGGGTGCCGCTGGCGAGCGCCTCGAGGATGTTCACCGGACAGGGATCCTCCCAGCGGACCGGCATCCACAGGCAGCGTGCTCCCGCGAGCAGCTCGCGCTTCCGCACGCCGCCGACCTGACCGACGAATTTCACGTAGCGCGAAATACTGGGCCGCCACCCACCGGCCAGAGTGAGCCGCACGCGGCACTGTTTGGCGGCGGCGACCGCGACCTGCCATCCCTTGACGCTGTGCAGCCGCGCCAGGAAGAGGTCGTAGTCTTCCTTCTCAGTCTTGAACTCGTACTCGTCCAGGCGGACGCCGTTGCGCACAAAGGCGTGGGTGCCGTGGCGGCGCGCGTGGTCCTGGCTCACGCAGATGGTTCGGGCATCCGCCCGCCGCCCGCCGCCCAAATTGCCGTGGAGCGTCCACACGGACGGCACGCTCGACGGCGGGTAGTGGATCTGGCAGTGATAGTGCATGATGTCGACCGGCTCGCTCACGTGGCGCTGCAGATCGAACCCCGGCGACAGCACCTCCTCGGGCGATACCTCCACGACCCGCACTCCCGCGACGCGACTCCCCTTGGGCGCGAGCAGGGTGACCTGATGACCCCGCTCCACGAGGCCCTGGCTCAACCACACCACGATGCGCTCCGCGCCCCCGTATCTGGGGACCGGTACCCGCACGTGGTGGAATTGGACGATATGCATCGGTGTCGGCGCGTCTCCCTATTCCCCTAGGGCGTCGGCCGACCCGCCGGCGCGGCGCCCGTCTCCAGCACCTGCCGATACACCCGCACATAGGCTTCAGCCATGGTCAGGTGGGTGAAGTAGCGCTCGGCGTGCGCCCGGCACGCCGCGGGGCTGCGCGACTGGATCGACTCCGCCGCCGCGATCATCTCGTCCACGGTATCGCACAGGCTGCCCACGTCGGGGGTGATCAGCTCCGGGAGCGCACCACGGTGGGTCCCGAGCACGGGCGTGCCCGACAGGAACGCTTCGATCGTCACGAGGCCGAATGGCTCGTCCCACGCGGCCGGGTTCCATAAGCAGCGGGCACGCGCGAGCAGCGCCGCTTTGGTGGTGCCGTCCACTTCACCAACGAACTTGATCGATCCCGTGAAGCTGGGCCGCCAGCCGCCTGCGACAATCAGACGGTGGCCGGTGCGCTTCGCGGCTTCCACCGCCCAGTGATAGCCCTTGGCGCTGTGGAGCTTCCCGAGGAACAAGTCGTACTGCGACGGGCGCCTGGGAAAACGCCGAAAGACGTAGTCCGCGGGATCGAGGCCGTTATAGACGAAGACCTCGCTGTTGTGGCGGCGCGCGTGGTCGCGGGAGAGAAAAATGCTGTTGGGGTAGGGAGCAGTGCCGGCCTTCAGGTTGCGGTGGATCGTCTGGACGAAGGGGAAAGCGCCGGGTCCAGCGCGCATCGGGAAGTGCGCGTGTACGATCTCGACGTCGCGGGGGATGTACGGTGCGAGCGCCGCGGGATCGGCCAGCTTGCGCGGAGGCACGGCCACCACGGCCGCTTCGGGGACTCGCGTGCTCGGTGGCGCGAGCAGCGTGATGCGATGGCCGAGCGCCGCGAGCCCGCGCACCAGCGCCACGACGACGCGTTGCGGGCCGCCGTAACCCTTCGCCGGCAGCAGCTGCTGGCACGCGACGGCGATGTGCATGGCCGAAATAGTATAACTACCTTTGGGCCATGCCAGACCGGCCGCTCACCATCCTGCAGCTCACACATCAGGGCGGCGGCTCCGGCTCGACGATGATCATCGCGGATCTGAGCCGCCAGCTCGCGCTGCGCGGGCACCGCGTGCTGGTCGGCTGCCGGCCCGACACCAAACTCGCCGGCCTCACGCGGGACGCGGGGTTGGGGGTCGTGCCCCTGGACTTCGGCCGGTTGGTGCCGCTGGCACGAGCGCTCGAGGGGGTGGCGGAGCGCGAGCGCGTGGACGTCGTGAACAGCAACGCCACCCGCGACCGCCGCGCACTGACCTGGCTGCGCTGGACGCGACGCCTGGGCCGGCCGTTTGTCGTGACCCGGCACACGATGCCGCTCACTTCTCCCGCGGAGCTGGTGGCGGTGGGGCTCTCCGCCGACCGTACGATCGCGGTGAGCCACGCGGTCGCACGCGCGCTGCGGCGCCGCCTCCACCCCGGCGGGCGGCTCCGCGTGGTGACGAACGGCATCGACCTCGCGCGGGTGGACGCCCGCCCCAGCGAAGCGGACGTCGCCTCCGCGCGCGCGGCGCTGGGCGACCTGGCCGGGCGGCCGGTGGTGCTGATCCTCGCGCGTCGGAAGGATCAGCACGTGCTGGTGAGGGCGCTTGCCGCGCTCCAGCGGCCGGTGGTCGTTGCCTGCGTCGGGATCGAGCCCGATGCGGAGCTCCGCGCTGCGGAGCGGACCGTCCCGGCGCGCCACCGCGTGGTGTATGTGCCCTTCACCGATCGGCCGCTCGCCTTTTGTCGTCTCGCCGCGGTGTCGGCCCTCCCGTCGCGCATTGAAGGGCTCTCCATCGCGCTGCTCGAGACCATGGCGCTGAGACTTCCGGTGGTCGCGTCAGACGCCGGCGGCAATCCCGACCTGATCGTTTCCGGGGACACGGGAGTGCTCGTGCCGCCGCTCGATCCGTTTGCGTGGGCGCGGGCTCTGGCGCGCGTGCTCGACGATGGGGAGTTCGCCGGGCAGATCGCGCGGCGAGGGCGTGACCTCGTCCGCAGCGAGTTCACGCTCGAGCGCGCCGCCGAGCGGACCGAGGCGGTGTATCGGGAGGCGCTCGCGCGGCGGCGATTGCTCGACGGCGATCGCGCGCAGGCGCGTTGAGCACTACGCTCCTCCTCGCTCTCAATTTCCCGCCGTTCGGCGGCGGCATCGCCCGGATGATGGGTGAGGTCGCCCTGCGCTATCCACCCCAGGGCCTGACGATTTCCACTGGCACATGGCCGGGCTCGGAGGCGAGCGACCCGCGGTTCCCCCAGACCATCGACCGGGTGGCGGTCGGCGCCAAGCGGCTGCGCACCCTGAACGGGCTTGGCCTCTGGACCTGGCGGGCCGGGTCGCTCGCCCGGCGGACGCGACCCGGATTCGTCTGGTGCGACGAGGTCAAGCCCGCGGGCTATCCGGCCGCCTGGCTGCACGCTCGTGGCGGCCCGCCGTTCGGTGTGATCGCGCATGGGGCCGATTTCCTGCTGCTCGACGCGAAGATCCGGCGCTCCGCGTTCAAGCGGTGGACCGCGCGCCGCATGCTCGAGCGGTGCTCGGTGGTCGTCGCCAACAGCCGCTGGACGGCGGACCTGGTGCGCTCGGTGCTCGAGTTCCTGGGATGCCGCGCGCTGTCAGGGGACGTCCGTGTGGTCCCCCTGGGCACGACGCCGTCTCGTTTCCGCCCCGGCATCGACCCGGAGCCGGTGCGACGCAAGCACGGCCTCGACGGCGGCCCGTGGCTTCTCACGGTCGCGCGTCTCGACTTCCACAAGGGGATCGATACCGTGATCCGCGCCCTTCCCGCCATCCGTGCCGCCTTCCCCACCGCGCGCTACGCCGTCGCGGGGATTGGAAGCCGGCGCAGCTCGCTCGAGCGCCTCATCGCCGAGCTCGGTCTCGGTGACGCGGTGCGACTCTTGGGCTTCGTTTCGGACGAGGAGCTTCCCGCGCTCTACAACGCCGCCGACATATTCGTGCTCGCCTCGCGCCGGTATGATCTGCTGGTGGAGGGATTCGGGATCTCGATCGTGGAAGCGTCGGCCTCGGGCCTCCCCGTCATTGGCAGCCGCTCCGGGGGGATCCCCGAAGCGGTACGCGAGGGCGAGACCGGGTTTCTCGTGAAGCCCGACGATGCGGCGGCGGTGGCGGCGGCGGCCATCCGGCTGCTCGGCGACGAGGCGCTGCGCCGGCGCATGGGCGCCGCCGGCCGCGCGGCGGTGGAGACCCACTACAACTGGGACCGGGTCGCGGCCGACCTGATCCGCCTCGACCGGGAGTTCCGCAGGGCCTGACGCGGATTGCTCCGACAGGACGCTTCCCGTTAGGATTCGGCACGCCCATGCGCCAGCCTCTCCCGGGACCCTCGCGATGACGACCATGTTGCTGGCGCAGGATTTCCCTCCGATGGGCGGAGGTATCGCGCGCTTGCACGGCGAGCTGGCCCGGCGCTTTCCCAAAGGCGAGTTGATCGTCTCGACGCCGGCCGACCCCGACGCGGCCGAAGTGGACGCTGGGCTGCCGGCGATCATCGACCGCCTCCCAATCGGCGCGCGCGGTACCAAGACGCTGCCGGGGGTGCTCTTCTGGTCGCGGCGTGCCGCGAGTCTCGCGCGCCAGCATAAGGTGCGGTTCGTCCACTGCGGCAACGTCAAGCCGGCCGGGTACCCAGCCCGTTGGGTGTACGAGCGGTTGCGCGTGCCCTACAGCCTGTTCCTGTACGGTGCGGACCTGCTGAGCGAGCAGCACAAGATCCGCCACTCGGCGATCAAGCGCCGCATGGCCCGCGCGATCTTCGGCGGCGCTGCAACGCTGATCGCGATCAGCAACTGGACGCGGGATCTCGCGCTCGGCGTGCTCGGGGAGCTCGGCCTCGACGGCCACGGACAGCGGCTCCGCGTCGTGCACCCCGGGACGGACCCGATGCATTTTCGGCCGGGCGTCGACCCGCGCGCGGTGCGAGAGCGATTCGGCCTCCCCGACGGCGGGACTCGCTGGCTCGTCACGGTCGCGCGACTGCAGCGGCACAAAGGGATGGACACGGTCATCCAGGCGCTTCCGGCGATCCTGGCCCGCGCGCCGGACGTGCGGTACGCGGTCGCCGGGGCGGGCCCCGATCGTGAGCGACTGGAGAAGCTGACGCACAAGCTCGGCCTGGCGGACCGCGTGCGGTTTCTCGGCGGCGTCACCGACGCGGATCTGCCGGCGCTGTACAACCTCGCGTCGGTGTACGTCGGCGCCTCGCGCCGGAGCGAGCGGCTCGGCGTCGAGGGGTTCGGGATCGCACTGGTCGAGGCCTCGGCGTGCGGGTTGCCCGTCGTCGCGGGGAACTCCGGCGGCATCCCAGACGCCGTGCGGGACGGCGAGACGGGGTTCCTCGTGCCGCCGGAAGACCCGGCGGCGTTCGCCGAAGCGATCTCCCGTGTGCTGGCTGACGCTGCGCTGGCGCAGCGCATGGGGGACAGCGGCCGGCGCGCCGTCGAGACGCACTTCAACTGGGACCGCGCCGTCCGCGACCTGCGCGCCATCGAGGCTGAGGTTGGATGACATCCGCTGGTTCGCGCCAAATCGCTTCTGCACCCTCGTCGTACCGCCGCTCCGGGCCCGCGGGCTCTCGATCGCGCTGGAGGGTGACGCGCCCGCCCGGCTCGCGATCGCAATGGACGCGCAGGTGGCGGCGGCAGCGTACACCTACGCCGCCCGCCACCGTTCAGTCTTAATCCATTATCTGTGGGACCTCCCGCCCTGGCGACTGGGGCGGGGTCGTCATGACTGGGTGTGGCACGTGTTCGGCCGCTACATCCGGGTGCCGTGGGTCGGCCGCCGGTACGCCGAGCGGCCGGGGTACTACAGCCGCCTGCGATTCGTGGCCGTCCACGCCCGCGAGGTATGGGTGCCGAGCGCGCACACGGCGGCGAGCGTGCAGCAGCGACTGGGCGTTGCCTGCCGCCGGGTGCCGTATTGCTTCGATTCCGTCCGGTTTACGCCTGCCTCCGCCCCTCGGGTGCGGACAGGCCTGCTCACCGTGTCGCGTCTCACCTCGCAGAAGAACCATGCGGCAGTCATTCGCGCGGCCGCGCGCTTCGAACCGAAGCTTCCGGTCCGCTTCATCGGGAGCGGCCCGGAGAAGACTGCGCTCGAGAGACTGGCGGTCGAGCTGGGCGTGTCGTGCACGATCGAATCAGGTCTCCCGGATGGGGACGTGGTGACCGCCTACCGCACTGCCGAGGTCGCAGTCTGCCCCAGCAGGTTCGAGGGTTTCGGGCTCACACCGTTGGAGGCGATCGCCTCCCGGACGCCCGTGGTCGTCTCGGACATTCCGCCCCATCGGGAGTGGCTGGGGACGGCACCGTATTTCTTCACGTTGGACGACGATGACGGTCTGGTGGCGGCCATCGGGGCCGCGCGCGCGGGTCCGGGTCCCGAGCCGGACGTGCTGGCCGGAGTGACGATCGACGCGGCGGCCGAGCGGTTTCGGGTCGGCCTGATGCCGTATCTGGGCTGAGGAAGGTGCTTAGCTGGCGGCGTCGGCAGCTTTCGCCGCCGCCGCAGGCCGCGCGCTGATGGCGTACGTGGGGCAGTGCCGGATGAATTCGCCGTCGATCGGTGACCAATCCTGGTCTGGCCGCGTGACGACGGCCTTCCCCTGTGCGTCGAGCACGAACATGCCGGGCGGCGCCTGCACCAGACACGCCCCGCAGCCGATGCAGCGCTCGCGCTGCACGCGGACCGTGACGGGACGGCGCGGGTGGACGCCGACGTCACCTGGCCCGGGCCATTCCGCCGGCCGATCGAGCGCGGCAATGGTCGCCCGATAGCCTTCCTCCACCACCTCGCGCAGATGGTCGAAGTCGAACGCCGAGATGTGCTCGACGCGGGGGTGGATATAGTAGATGGGGGGCGTGGTCCATTCGCGCAGCCGCAGCTCGAGGATGGTCTGCATCGCGATCTCCGCCGCCCGCGCGAACACCGACGCGAACCCTTCCTCCTGCGTGTCCGCCCGCAGGGCGTTCGAGGCGGACACGTCCACCGCGACGATCACCTCCGAGCCGAGGATGCGTGCCGTGCCCACCGGCAGGTTGTCCACCGTGGCGCCGTCCATGTAGAAGCGCCCGCGGATCTCGCGGGGTGGCAGATATCCCGGCAACGCGCAGGAGGCGAACACGGCGTCTTTCACCAGTACCTCGTCGAGCCCCTCGAGTCCCCAAAACACCTGCATCCCGGAGTTCAAGTCCACGGTATTGACGATCAGGGGGTTACGCAGGTCTTGGAAGGTGATGTTGCCGACGAGGCGGTGGAGCAGATGGTCCAGCGGCTCGCGGCGGAACAGGGCCGGTGAGCGCATGCGCTTGAACGCCATGTCGGCATGCGCCACGGCAAAGATGTCCTTGCGCACGAGGCCGATCGCAATTTCGCGCAGCTCGGCAATGCTCTTCCCGGCGGACCAGGCGGCGCCCACCAGGGCCCCCACGCTCGAGCCGACGATTTGCGACGGCACCAGCCCACGCTCGGTCAGTGCCTGCAGCACGCCGACATGGGCGACGCCTTTCATGCCCCCGCCGCCCAGCACGAGGGTGAACTGGGTTTGGTTGTTCACGTGACCCGTGGCTTGCCCGGAAGGTGAGCGTCCGAGTAACGTAGTCGTGGCCCCCAGCCCCGCGCTACTCATGCGTCATCGCGTCGTACGGAACCGTTGGACACTGGCTGGTCTCGCGCTCGTGGCGCTGCTCGGACTTGCGGCGCTGGCCGCGCCGTGGCTGGCGCCCGGCGATCCCACGCGCGGTGACCTCGCCGTCGCCTTGCGCTCACCGTCCACGGCCTACCTGCTCGGCACCGACGCCCAGGGACGGGACGTGCTCAGCCGCGTGCTGTTCGGCGCCCGGCTGTCGCTCGCCGTGGGCCTCGCGAGCCAGGTGATCGCCCTCGCGGCGGGGCTCGCGCTCGGTCTCACCGCCGGCTTCTACGGCCGCTGGGTCGACGCCCTCGTGATGCGCGTCGCCGACGTGACGCTCGCGTTCCCGTCGCTGCTCCTCCTCATCGCCGTGGCCGCGGCCGCGCGGCCGTCGCTCCCGGTCGTGTGTGTCGTGATCGGGCTCGTGGGCTGGGCGGGGATGGCGCGGCTGGTGCGCGGGCAGGTGCTCGTGGCGCGCGGGCTCGATTATGTGCAAGCGGCCCGTGCGCTTGGCGCGTCCGACGCGCGGCTCGTGGCGCGGCACGTGCTCCCCAACGTCCTCGGACCGGTCATCATCGCGGCGACCCTCGGGGTCGGCGGTGCGATCATGGCTGAGGCGGCCCTCTCGTTCGTGGGCCTGGGCGCGCAGCCGCCGACGCCGTCCTGGGGCGCCATGATCGCGGAGGGGCGGGATCTGCTGCGCGTCGCGCCGTGGGTGTCGCTCTTCCCCGGGCTCGCGATCGGCGTCACCGTGCTGGGCGTGAATCTCGTGGGCGACGGTCTGCGCGACGCGTTGGACGTCAGAGCATGACCGACATCGCGTACCATCCGACCCGGCTGCGCGCCCTGCGCGATCAGTTCCGCGCGCTCCGCGCCGCGGAGTTCCCGTGGACCGCGGACACCGTCTATCTGAACAACGCCTCCATCGGTCCCATCCCCGAGCGTACGCGCCGCGTCCTGGACGAATTCACCGCCAAGCGGACGGCTCCCCACCTCCTCCCGGACCGCGAGCTCCAGGCGGGACTGCAGGCGGCGCGCGTTGCCGTGGCCCGACTCCTCAACGCCGACCCCGCCGAGATCGCGCTCGCGACCAACACCAGCCACGGCCTGAACCTCGCGGCCCGCGCGCTGCCCTTGCGGCGCGGCGACGTGGTCCTCGTGTCGGACCGTGAGTTCCCGGCCAACGTGTATCCCTGGATGCTGCTCAAGAAGCAGGGCGTCGAAATCGAGCTCGCGCCCTGCGCCCCCGAGGGCTGGCCCGACGAGGACTACCTCGTCGAGCGGCTGCACGACCCGCGCGTACGCGCCCTCGCGGTGTCCTTCGTCCAGTTCTCGAACGGCTACCGCGCCGATCTTGGCCGGCTCGGCGCGGCCTGCCGCGCCAACGGCACCTTCCTCGTGGTGGACGGGATTCAGGGAGTGGGGAACTCGGTGCTCGACGTCCGCGAGACGCCGGTCGACATCCTCGCGTGCGGCGGGCAGAAGTGGCTGCTCTCGCCGTGGGGATCCGGGTTTGTGTACGTGCGACGGGAGCTCATCTCGGCACTCGAGCCCGCGGTCGCCGGCTGGATGGCGTTCGAGGGGACCGACGACTTCTCGCGACTGACCGAGTACAACCCCACGTTCCGGTCCGACGCCCGCCGCTTCGAGATGGTGACGCTCCCCTTCCAGGATTTCTACGGGATGACCGCCTCGGTCGGCATGCTCGCGGAGCTCGGCATCGACGACATCGCGCGGTATGCCCGCATGCTGCACGAGCCGGTGCTCCGCTGGGCGGACGAGACGGGCGTCCGCGTCGTGTCGCCGCGTGCGGAAGCGCACCGCTCGGCGATCATCTGCCTCGCCCCTGCGCACCCGGTCGAGGCCTACCACGCGCTGAAGCGGGCCCATGTCGTGTGCTCGCTGCGCGAGGGTGCCATCCGGCTCGCTCCGCACTGCTACAACACCGTGGAGGAGCTGGAGCGGGTGCTGGATGTGATGGATCAGCTGGAGTAGATCGCCTCGCGGTGCTTATCCCCCCACGCCGCCCACACCACGAATAACCAGCCGAAGATGATCCCGCCGATTTCGATTGCCCGCATGCTTGGCGGCGCCCCGCCCAGCAGCGAGCCGACGTAGGAGAGTGCCAGCAACGTCAGGAGCGCGCCGAGGCCGTAGCGCCCGACGGCGTCGCGCGCGCGCGTCGTCCTCAGGTAGATCCAAGTCCCCGCGGCGAACATCGCGACCTCGATGATCACGGTCCCGGCAACCGAGTTCCAGAGGCCGAGGCCCAGCTTCGGCCCGCCCGGATAGAGTGGCATGTCGGGGCGGTGCGTGACGACGTCGAGCACCCAGTGACTGACGACGGCCAACGCTACCACGATCGCTCCCTTCCCGTAGCCGGTGCGCATGCGATACACGGCGGCGAACAGCACGCCCCACGCGATCAGCGTCAGGAGGCTGTGAGAGATGGGGATTGAGTCCAGCCACAGTATGAGGAACGGGTTGGGCCCGGGGACGAGGTGGGCCTGCTCCCATCCCAGGAGGAGGAAGACCGGCCAGAGCATGTCGGCGAGCTGCACGGCGAGGAACAGCGTCCCCAGCGAGGTTCTCGGAGCGGCGCGCTTCGCCGCGAGTGCGACAGCGTAGTGGCCGATGAACATCGGAGCCCCCTATCGGTGGAGCCGCAACAGCCCGTAGTCCTTCTTGCCTTTCCGCAGCAGCAGATTGCCGCCCGCGAGCCAATCAGCCGGCCCGATGGTCCGCACCACATCTTTCACGCGCTGCTGGTTCACGTAGATCCCGCCCTGCTCGATCGAGCGTCGCGCCTCGCTCTTCGACTTCGCGAGGCCCGCCTGCACGACGGCGTCGACGAGCGTGAGGCTGTCGGCGCTTGACGCCGCGACCGTGGGGATTTCTTGCGCCAAGACGTCGAACGCGCTGGGCTCCGCTTCCTGCGGGCTGAACTCGTCGAACAGAATGGCGCTTGCGGCGACGGCGCTGGAACACGCCTGTTTGCCGTGGACCAGCTGGGTGACCTCGATCGCCAGCCTCTTCTGCGGCTCGCGCCGGCTTGGATCCTTGTCCTGGGATCGCAACAGCGCCTTGATCTCGTCTTGGGACAGGAGCGTGAACAGCTTGAGATAGCGCTCGGCGTCCCGGTCGTCGGTATTGATCCAGAACTGATAGAACTGATAGGGGGACGTGAGCGCGGGATCGAGCCAGATCGCGCCGCCTTCCGTCTTTCCGAATTTCGCGCCCGACGCGGTCGTGACCAGCGGCGCCACCAGCCCGTGCGCCTCGCCACCCTCCACGCGCCGGATCAGGTCGATCCCGGCAGTGATGTTGCCCCACTGATCACTGCCGCCGACCTGGATGGTGCACTGCTTCGCGCGGAACAGGTGCAGGAAGTCGAACGCCTGGAGCAACATGTAGCTGAATTCGGTGTACGAGATGCCGCCATCGATGCGCGCCTTCACCGACTCCTTCTGCAGCATGACGTTGACGCTGAAGTGCTTGCCGACGTCACGCAGGAAATCCACCAGGCTCTGCTTCGTCAGCCACTCGGCGTTGTCCAACACGACGGCCCGCGTCTCGGGCGTGTCGAAGTCGAGCAGGCGGGCCATCTGGTCGCGCTGGCGCTGCAGGTTCTCGCGGATCTGCTGCTTCGAGAGCAGCGGCCGCTCGCCGCGCTTTCCGCTCGGATCGCCGATCAGGCCGGTGCCGCCGCCCATCAGCACGATGGGCTTGTGCCCGGCGAGCTGGAAGTGCCGCAGCAGCATGATCGGCATGAGATTGCCGAGCTGCAGGCTGGGCGCGGTCGGATCGAAGCCGCAGTACACGGTGCGGCGCTCCGCGGCCAGGTGCGTCCCGATTTCCTGCGTGGCGTGGTGGACGAAGCCCCGCCACTCGAGCTCGGCGAAGAGGTCCGACATGGCGCGGAATCGTACGAGAAGCCTTCACCGCTGGCAAGCGCCGAGCGGCCTCACTAGGTTGTAACGCGATGGCGTCCATCCCCGCACCCCCGCCCGTGACTCTCACCGGGCCACTCTCCTGGTGGCAGAAGCCCAAGATCCGCCGCCGCGTGATCGCGGTCGCGGTGCTCGCCAGCGCGTACCTGCTGGGCCTCTCCTATGGCGCGTGGACCCGGGTGTGCGCCGGCGAGCACTGCCCGAGCATCTCGCGGCTGGTGGCGAACCCGAATCACCAGGTGCAGACGTCGAAGGTCTACGCGGCGGACGGCCGCCTCATCAGCGAGCTCGGCGCCGAGCGGCGGACCGTGCTGCCGCTCACCGAAATCCCCCTGGCGGTGCGCCAGGCGTTCATCGCGACCGAGGACAAGCGCTTCTACGATCACCACGGGATCGACTATTGGCGCATCGTCGGGGCCATCAAGAACGACCTCCTGACGATGAGCTTCGCGCAGGGGTTTTCGACCATCACGATGCAGCTGGCGCGCAACATCTTCCCGGAGGAGATCAGCCGCGAGAAGACCCTCACCCGCAAGCTCAAGGAAGCGCGGGTGGCGGTGGAGATCGAAAGCAACTTCCCCAAGGACACGATCCTCCAGCTGTACCTGAACCAGATCAACCTCGGGGCCGGGGCCCACGGCGTGGAGGCTGCCGCGCAGATCTACTTCGGGAAACACGCACAGCAGCTGAACGTCGCCGAAGCGGCGACCCTGGCGGCGCTCCCCAAGCTGCCGGCGTTCTACAACCCGCGGACCCATCCGGAGCGCGCCGTGCGCCGGCGCAACGTGGTGCTCGGCCTCATGCGCGAGCAGGGCTTCCTGACGTCGGAGGAGGCCGAGCTGTGGCAGGCGTACCCCCTGGTGCTCACCGGAAACCGCACCAATTACGGCGACGTCGCCCCCTACTTCGTCGAATGGCTGCGCGTGCAGCTCGACGCGCGCTTCGGGCGGGACCTGTACGAGGGCGGCCTGCGCATCTACACGACGCTCGACCTCGACATGCAGGAGGCGGCGGAGCGGGCGGTGCAGTCGCAGCTCGACGCCATCGAAGCCGGCGTGTATTCGAACGGGAAGTTCCCGGGGCGCACCACGTATCGGGAATACCTCGAGTCGTCCAAGGCCTCGGGCGAGGACCACGGACCGTTCACGCCTTACCTCCAGGGCGCGCTGGTCTCCCTCGAGGCGAACACCGGATACATCCGCGCGATGATCGGCGGTCGGGACTTCGACGACTCGAAGTACAATCGCGCCACGCAGGCGATCCGCCAACCGGGTTCGACCTTCAAGCCATTCGTGTACTCGGCGGCCGTGCGGGCGGGCCACCCGGTGACCGAGATGGTCGACGACTCACCGCTCAATCCGCCGGTGATCCAGCTCGACTCCACGCAGTGGCAGCCGAAAGACGACGACGACACGACGCTCGGGCTCATCCCCATGCGCCAAGGGCTGTACCTGTCGCGCAACCTCGCGACCATCAAGCTCGGCATGGCGCTGGGAGAGCAGACGGTCATCGGCGAAGCGCGTCGCTACGGCATCACCACGCCGCTGCCCCCCTATCCTTCGATCCACATCGGCGCGCGGGGCGTGCGGCCGATCGAAATGATCGCCGCCTACACCGCGTTCGCCACCCTCGGCACCCGCGCGGAGCCGGTCGGCCTGCTGCGCGTGGAGGACCGGCAGGGCAACATCCTGTGGCAGCCCGCCATCCGCCGCGAGCCGGTCATGGATCCCGAGCACACGTGGCTCATGGTGGACATGATGAAGGACGTGATCCGCCGCGGCACGGCGTTCACCGCCGTCTGGAAAGCGGGGTTCACGCTGCCCGCGGCCGGCAAGACCGGGACGACCGACGACTACACCGATGCGTGGTTCATCGGGTACACGCCCGAGCTCGTGACGGGTATCTGGGTCGGCTACGACATCCAGCAGCGCATCCTCGAGCACAACGCGGGCGGAGGCAAAATCGTGGCGCCCGCGTGGACCGCGTTCATGCGCGATGTCTACGACCGCCGGCCCGCGCCGCCCGATTGGGAGCGACCCGACTCGCTCATCACGCGGGAGGTCGATTGGTCGAACGGCTACCTTGCCACGCCGTTCTGTCCCCAGGAAGTGCGTCACTGGGACTGGTTCTATCCGGGCACGGAGCCCAGCCAGGCCTGTCCGGTGCACGCGCCGTTCGGCATCGGGGTCTCGCCCTAGCCGCGCGTGCTGCGCATCCGCGCGGGCTCGGTCCATCCGGTCACGGCGCCGCCCATCGAGGACGGCGCCGTTCTCGTTGACGACCGCGGCACCATCGCCGCCGTCGGCCCGCAC
>DATHKX010000055.1:0-5373 GCA_035488835.1 Gemmatimonadales bacterium | reverse complement strand
GGTGACTGCGTCGGCGACGGCTGTCCGGAAATTGTCATGACTGGGAGCGTCCTTTCGGGCGTTCCCGACGCGTGCTAGGTTCGCGAGACCATGACTTTTCGACTCCGGGCAGCGCTCGCCGCCCTGCTCCTCGCTGCGCCCGCCTGTTTCGTGTTTAATCGAGGGACCAAGGCCGCTGCCGCGCCCGCCATCGAAGCCCCCGAAGGCGAGATCGCCCTCAGCGTCACCAACCACAACTATCTGGACGTGGTCATCTATGTGTTGCACGATGGAGTGCAGACGCGCGTGGGGACGGTGACCGGATCGTCATCCGCCGTGTTCTTCCTGCCCGCGCGATTGCTCGGCCTGGCGCGGGAGATCCAGCTCTACGGGGACGCCATCGGCAACGACACCTACGCCCGCACCGATGTCCTCGTCGTGCAGCGTGGGCAGTACATCGAATGGACGCTCGAGACGGACCTGCGCCGCTCGAGCGTCGGAGTGTTCTGAAGGCGCCCTACTGCTTCGGGGGACGGCCTCCACCCGGGCCGAGCTGGGTACCGCCGCCGAGCAGCGAGAACGCCAGTGTGGTGGCGACCAGCCCGCCCGCCCCCACACCCGCTAACAGCAGGCTGCGGCCCTTGGCGAGCCGCCGCACGTCCAGCGAGGCGATGGCGTCGGTGGGTAGCGTCACCGTCTCACCCTCCCATGGGTATCCGATTCCCCGCTTGGTCTCGACCGACGATACCGACACGAGCAGCCCCTCCGTGCTGGGGCCGAGGTAGCGCCCTCGCACCACGAAAATGCTGGGCCCGAGGTACCGCCCCAGCTGGTCGGAGCCAGCATCGTTGAGCGTCACGGCCACGTACGCCCCCGGCTCGGGGCTCGGCGTCGTGAGCGGATTGTAGCTGTAGCATCCCGCCGTGAGACAGAGCACGCTGATCAGTATCGCAGTTTTCATGGGCCATCGTCCGTTGTAGTCAAAGAGCCATCAACGCGGGCTCCCCCCGCCCCCGGCACCCGCGGGAGTCGCGCCGCTCGCGCCCGGCCCGAAGGCCGCATACGCCACGAAGAATCCCGCCAGGCCCGCGCCAGCGAGCAGCGCCGTCTTCCCGGGGGCCACCTGACGCTCCTCCAGGGACCGCACGAACTCGCTCGGCACCACGACGTTCTCACCCTTCCACTCGAACACGGTGCCGCGACGGGTCTCGACCGAGAGCACCGATAGGGATAACCCCCGCTCCGTGGTGCTCAGAAACCGACCCCGCACGATAAATACGCTCGGTCCCACGTACTGGGCCAGCTCTTCCGACCCGGTCTCCGTGAGCGTCACCGCCAAATAGGTAGACGGTACCAGATGCGATCGACCGAGCGGGAGGTAGTTGTAACAACCGCTCTGCAGTGCTGCGACGGCGACGAGCATGGCGACACGTGAACCCATGGTCCCGCCTCCAACTCCGTCTCCCAGTCCTGGAGCGTGCGGGGGAGCGGTCCCGACTGCGGATCCGCTCCCCCTGTATCATACTGCGACCGGCAATTTCATGCACGCCCCGCCACAGTCATCCCGCACTCATGGCGCGGTGCGCGTGCAGTTGTCCAGGTCTCCCTGGTTCCGGAATCCGTTAGTCGCCAGCTGCTCGCTCGGATCCGGGATGTTGGTGTTCACGTTGCGCTCGTTCTGCGGATAGAACAGCCGTCCCGGCACCTTGGTGAAACCCTGCGTGTTGTGAGACGGCGTGATGTCCGGGATGCACGTGCGTCGGTAATCGCTCATCGACTCCATGTTCTGGAACATGGCGATCCACTTCTCGTTCATGATCGCCGTGAACAACGGCGCGCCGGTCCCGGCCAGCACCGGCAGGCTATCCGACCCCGCCGGCGGGTGGGGCGTGGCGTAGGTGCGGTTCGCGAACGTCCGCGCGTTGTTCAAATGCGTGAGCGCCAAGGCATCGTCTCCGCCCCCGCCGCCGTTCACTTTGGCGGTGGCGTTCGCCTCGGCGAGGATCAGCTCGTTCTCAGCGTAGCTGACGTACGGGATCCTGGCATTATCCCCAAACCGTGCCGGCTGGCACACGAACAGCGACACCGTGCCCGCCGCCGGAGCATTGTTGAAGTCATCGCCGCCGTAGTGCGGCAGACCGCCGGTCTTATCCGCGTTGGGGCAGAAGTACGACGCCCGCCGCGGATCGTTCTGGGTGTTCATGAAATCGACCAAGGCTCTTCCCGCCTCGAGGTCGGTGCCGAACCCCGAGCTGGTCTGGAACTGCGCCCACATGTTGCGCTCCGACGTGGCCGTCGTATGGAACGACGAGAAATCGCCAGCCCCCGTCGGATCGCTGATGCCATTCGCGGCCGCGGCAAGGGCGGCCGTGTAGGCCGGGGCGCCCAATGCCTCGGCCGTTGCCATGTAATAGCGGGCCTTGAGCGTGTATGCGGCCTTGATCCATTTCGCGTTGTCACCGCCGAACACGAGATCCGCGTCACCGGGCCCGGAGCCCGAGCCGTTCGTCAATTCCGCGATGGCCTGGTCCAAGAGCGTCTGGAGGCTGGCCAGAATCGTGAACCGCTGGTCGAGCACCGGCGATGTCTTTCCAGCGATCGCTTCGCTGTAGGGAATGTCTCCCCACATCGCCGACGCCGTCCCGATCGTGAGCGCTTCCCAGATCTTCGCGATCCCGAGCCAGCTCGAGTCGCCGGTGGCCTGGGCATCGGCTTCGACCTGCTTGATGTCCACCAGGCCGCCGCCGGCGTAGACCGAGATCCAGTCCCCGCCGTTGGCGCCGATGTTGGAGCCCTCACCGAACACGTACTGCGCCGCCTGCTGCACGAAGCGGCCGTTCCCGCCGGAGCAGGCCTGCACCCACTGGCACATCATCATTGCGACGGTGCCTTCCTGGAACGCGAACTGGCCGGCCTGCACGCCGATGAACAACTGCTGGATCGACGCCACGGTCGGCAGGTTCGGGTTTTGGGAAAGCTTGTCTCCCGTCAGGAAACTGTCACACCCGGCCGTCCCGAGGAGCAGCCCCAGTGACACGAGCGCGACATTGGTATTGCGACGCATATGTCGATCTCCTCGGGGTTAGTGGTTGAGAGTGACCGAGAACACGAACGAGCGTGTCTGCGGATTGTTGAAGTAGTCCACGCCGCCGGCGCCCGCGTTGGCGGAAATCGAGCCGCCCAAGTTGGTCTCGGGGTCGTAGCCGGTGTAGTTGGTCCAAGTCTTCAGGTTCCGACCCGAGACCCGGATGTCGATGCTCGAGAAGCCGATGGCGCGCTGCACCCACGGTCCATCGAGCGTGTAGCTGACCGAGACCTCGCGCAGCTTCACGAAGCCGCCGTCCTCGATGCACGGCTCGTCGATCCCGATGAACGGGCACGCCGCCACGAACCGGTACCAGTTCTCACCGATCGGGACCGAGGTCCCGGCCCCCGGACCCACGACGGGTCCGTCAAACCAGCCGCCCTGGCCGAACACCTTATCGTTGCCCACGCAGTTGGTCTGCGAGGTGCAGACGGCGCGTTGCTCGGTGTCCTTGTGGACGCCGTAGCTCCATAGGGCGCCCTTGGTCCCGTTCCAGATCTGCCCGCCATGCCGAATGTCCAACAGGCCCGAGATCTGGATTTTGCGGTAGCGGAACGCCGACCGCACGCTGCCGGTCCAGTTGTAGTTCGGATCCTGCACGATGCGCACATCGGGATCCTGGGCCGGGAACCCGTCCGCGCCGATGTACATCGCGCCCTTCGGCTGGCCGGCGCACACCGCCCCCAGCGTCGTGGTTCCACTCGCACCATCTACCTCGTTGGCATCGGACGAAACGCCGCAGTGTAGGAACCCGGTGCCGAGGTACACGCCGATCGGCTGCCCCACCATCGCGACCTGGTTGTTGAAGTCCCCGATCGAGATGAAGTCCTCGCCGCCGAGCGACAGGACCTTGTTGCGGTTCCGGGCCCACTGCAAGCCAATTTCCCAGCCGTAGTCGGCCGCCTGCACCGGACGCACGTTGAGCGACGCCTCCCATCCCCGATTCTGGATCGAGGCGGCGTTGGCGCCCTCCTGGAAGAAGCCGATGGACGGGTTGAGCGGCTGCAGCAGGATCACGTCCGCCGACTTCTTGTTGTACCAGGTGACGCTCGCATCCGCGCGGTCCTTGAAGAAGCCGAAGTCCATCCCGGCCTCGAATTCCTTGGAGCGCTCCGGCTTCAGCACCGACGCCGGCCGCAACTCCGACCGCGTCACCAGGCCGCCGATGCCGTTTTGCGTCGGCGTGTTCCCGGTACCCTGTGAAATCCCGCCCACGATCGCGCTGGTGTACGTCTGCGACGTGAGGTACGGCAGTGGCTCCTGGCCCGCTTCACCGTACGCGACCCGTGCCTTGCCGTACGACAGCCAAGACCGCTCACCGATCGCCTTGGTGAACTCCCACGCGAGGCTGCCCTTCGGGAACCAGCTGCGCAGGTTCGACTGCCCGAAGGTCGACGAACCGTCGTTCCGCAGCGCCGCGGTCAAGTGCAGCTGGTCCTTCACGTCCAGCGACGCTTGCCCGAACCACGACGCGTCGTGGATCACCGTTTCCTGGTCGAGCGGCAGGTCCTGCGTCACGGTGTTAGCCAGCTTGAACGGCTGCAGCGCCACCAGGGCGCGGCCCACCGTCCCCAGCTGGCGCTGGTTGCGGGTGCTGAGGTTCTGGCCCAACGTGACCGTGCCACCGAACGATGGGCTGATGCTGTAGGTCGCCGTCGCCGTGAGGTTATGGTCGAGCAGGTAATTCACGATCTTCCCTTCGATCACCCGCCCTTCGATACAGGGAGACGACGAGCTGACGGGGCACCCCTCCAGCCGTTTGTCGGTCGCATAGTCCGCGCCCAGCGTGTAATTGATCTTGAGCCACGACACCGGGAGGTACTCGGCGCTCATGTTGCCGTACACCCGGCCGACGTTGGCTGAGTTCAACTGCTGGAACGCCGTCCACAGGGGGTTGTCGAACGCTCGCTCGTCGAGCAGCGTGGCATCGTTGGGATGCTGGAACCGGAATCCACGCTGTTGCGGACCCGAGTTCGTCTGCACGACGTACGGGAAGTTGCTGAAGTCGGGCGGCGTGCGCAGATCGCCCAGCTGAATGCCGTTCGTATTGTTGCCGCGCTGGATGTAGTGCGCCCGCGAGTCGACGAACGACAGGTCGGCGCCGAGCTTCAGGTTGTCGATCACCCGGTGCGACCCCTTGAACCGCACCGTGCTCCGACCGTAGTAGTTGTTGGGGCCTACGACGACGCCCTGGTCGTACGCGTAAGCGCCCGAGAGGTAGAACGTCGTGCGGTCGTTGCCCCCCGAGACCGTGAACCCATTGTCGAGGCTCCGGCCCACGCGGTAGATGTCGTTGGCGTGATCGAACA
>DATHKX010000054.1:0-2462 GCA_035488835.1 Gemmatimonadales bacterium | reverse complement strand
CGGGCGGCGGCGGCGGACGCATGGCGCCGCACGCTACGCCTCGCCCCGCGGTACGAGGACGCCGAGCTCCAGCTCCTGGCGCTCGGGATCGACAGTGGGCTCGCAGTCCCCGCCGTCGTACGGCCGGTCGACCCTGATGTGCCGGCCCGGACCGCGGGGGACGGCTTCGAGATCCACACGACCGGCGGGTGGCGACCGTTTTATGTGAAGGGCATCAATCTCGGCGTCGCACTTCCCGGCCACTTCCCCTCGGATTTTCCCACGGACGATTCGACCTATGGCCGCTGGCTCGAGCTGATCGCCGGCGCGCGCGCCAACGCCGTCCGCGTCTATACGATCCTCCCTCCCGCGTTCTACCGGGCGCTCAAGGCATGGAATAACGCGCACCCGGATCGCGCGCTGTGGTTGGTGCATGGCGTTTGGACCGAGCTGCCGCCGGGCGCCGACTACGACGCCCCCGCCTGGAAGACGGCGTTCCGTGCTGAGATGCGCCGGGTGGTCGACCTGCTGCACGGACGCGCGGTCATCGCGGCGCGGCCCGGTCATGCGTTCGGCCGTTACGACAGCGACGTGTCCGAGCACGTGCTCGGATTCATCCTCGGCCGGGAGTGGGAGCCCTTCTCGATCCGAGCTTACAACACGCGCCGCCGCGACCGGACCAGCTTCGCGGGCCGCTTCCTGACGGTGGACCTTGGCACGCCGGCTGACACGTGGATGGCGGAGCAGTGCGATTACCTGCTCACGTACGAATGGGACACCTATCACGCGCAGCGGCCCACCGCCTACACCAACTGGCCGACGCTGGATCCGCTCGCCCACCCGACCGAGCCCACCCTGGAGGAGGAGCAGCGGCTGCGCCGCCGTTACGGCTTCCCGCCCAATCCGCGGCTCAAGGAATACGACAACGACCGCGAGTCGCTCGACGCCATGCTGGTGCACGTCACCCCCGCGAACCTTGCCGGCTATTTCGCATCGTATCACGCGTACCCCTACTATCCAGACTTCATCGATCTCGACTCGGCCTACAGCGCGGCAGGGTCGGCCGAAGGCCGATCACGCTACTTCGGCTACCTGCGCGCCCTCAAGCAGCATCATGCGGGGCGGCCGCTGTTGATCGCCGAGTACGGCGTTCCCTCGTCGCGAGGCGTGTCGCACTTGCAGGGGGACGGGCTGGGGCACGGCGGGCATGATGAGCGCGCGATGGCCGACATCGACGCGCGGCTCACTCGGGAGGTGCGCGCCGCCGGGGCGGCAGGTGGAGTGCTGTTCGCCTGGCTCGACGAGTGGTTCAAGCACACCTGGGTCACGATCGATCTGGAAGTGCCGGCGAAGCGCAGCCGACTGTGGCACAACGCGGAGGACGCGGAGCAGCACTACGGGCTCATGGGCGAGTACGGGGGCGTGTCGGCTGGCGCGACGCCTGAGCCCGGGGGCGCCCCAGCCGTTTGGCAGGCGCTCCCGTTGCTCCAAGGTGGCGACTCGCTCGTATTGCGCGTCGGGGCCGACCCATCCTATCTGTATGTGGCGCTGGCGGGCCGACCGGGGTTCGACTCGGCGCGCTACGTGGTCGGGATCGACACGTATCGTCGGGATCGGGGCGGCTACCGGCTCCCGGGCGTCGCCGGGTCGAGCGATGTCGGATGCGAGTTCGCGCTCGTCCTGAACGACACGACTGACGCCCAGCTCGTGGTGGCGCCGTGGTACAACCCCTTCCTGGGGCCACGCCAGGGGATGGGGCCGACGGGCCTCGATCTTTTCTATAATGAAGCGGCGACCGTCGACCAGGCCCGGCGCGACGGGGCGTTCGATTCGTTGTTCGTCACGACCAACCGCTGGCGGATCGCGCGGGGCGGCCGGACCTACCCGGCGCGGGGCGTGAATCGCGGCCGGCTGCGCTACGGCCGGGCGCAGGAGTCGAGCCTCGTCGACTGGTACGTGGACCGCACAAGCGGGGGGCTCGTGGAGGTTCGGATCGCGTGGGCGCTGCTGAACGTCACGGACCCGTCCTCGGGCCACGTCATGGTGCGCTACCGACGGAGCGGGACATTCGAGACCGCCGTGACCGATGGCTTTCGGTTCGACGTCGTGGCCCTGGGCCGGTCCCGTGGTGGCGTGGTCGCGCGACTCGAGCCCCGGCAGACCTACGCCTGGCCGACCTGGGAGGTGCCGACGTGGCACGAGCGCTTGAAGCCCGCGTACGAGGCGATGCGCGACGTGTGGGGGTCCTGGTGACGCGCCACGTCGCCCTCGCACTCGGCGCCGCTTTACTCGTGCGCCCGCTGGCCGCGCAGTTGCCGGCGGCCGACCAGGCGTTCCAGCGTGGGGATTACGCTGCCGCCCGCGCCGGCTATGAACGCGTCCTGGCCTCCGACTCGACGAGCCAGCGGGCCTTGTACCGGCTCGCGATCCTCGACAGCTGGGACGGCAAGCTGGTCCGTTCGCTGGCGCGCTTCGTCAGGCTG
>DATHKX010000053.1:0-2104 GCA_035488835.1 Gemmatimonadales bacterium | reverse complement strand
CTCGTGTTCGTCTTCTCCGCCATGCAGTTCCTGGCGACGGCGCTACTCGGCCGGCTGTCGGATCGCATCGGCCGCCGACCCATTCTGCTCACGACGATGGTGATCAACGCCGTCGGGTACGTCTTGTTCGCGTTCGCCCCTTCCTACGCGGCGCTGTTCGTCGCCCGCGTGATCTCCGGGTTCGCGAGTGGCAACATCTCGGCGGCGCAGGCGTACATGGCCGACATCACGACGCCGGCGGAGCGGGCCCGCGGCATGGGCGTCATCGGGGCCGCGTTCGGGATCGGATTCGTGCTGGGTCCCCTGATCGGCGGGCTCGCCGACCACTACCTGGGTCACCTCGCGCCCGGGCTCATCGCCGCTGGGCTGTCGATCGTCAACTTCTTCTCGGCGAGCGTCATCCTGCGGGAGTCGCTTGCCGTCGAGCACCGCACGGCGCGGCCGTTGTTCGATCTCGCTCACATGGTGGAAGCGCTGGCCCGAAAGACGCTGCGGCCGCTGATGCTTGTATGGCTCCTCGCGCCGTTCGCCTTCGCGGGCTACACGGTGGTCCTGCCGCTCCACACCGCCAAGGCGTTCGCCTGGGGAGCAAGGGAGCTGGGCTGGCTGTTCGTCCTGATCGGTGCGATCGCCGCGCTGGTTCAGGGCTTTCTGTTCGGTCGGATCGAGCGGCACACCGGAGCGCGCGCCCTGCTCATCGTCGGGTTGTTCGGGATGGGAGTGAGCATCGCGGCGCTGCCGTGGGCCGGCACCAGCCTGCTGGTGTACGCCTGGACGGTCCCGCTCGCCTTCACGAACAGCCTGTTCGCACCCGCGGCGTCGGGTCTGGTGTCCGTGTACGCCGACCCTACGGAACAGGGCACGATCCTCGGGGCCGCGCAGGCGTTCGCCGCCCTGGGCCGCAGCTTCGGCCCGCTCGCCGCTGGTTGGGCGTACGACGGGCTCGGCCAGCGAACCTCGTTCTTCCTGGCGGGAGGGGTGATGCTGCTGGGTGGACTGGTGGCGCTGTGGTTGCCGAAGAGTGATCGACCCCCAGCCTAGCCTGCCTGCTGTTTCGTGGTCCATATTCTCCTCACCCCCAGCAGGAGCTGCATGCGCCCATGCGCGTGTACAAGACACCGGAGATCCGCAACGTGGCGGTCGTGGGCCACGGAGCGAGCGGAAAGACCTCCCTGGTCGACGCCCTCGCGTTCGTGGCCGGCACGAGCAAGCGTCATGGATCCGTGAAAGACGGCACCGCCCTCACTGATTACACGCCCGATGAAATCGAACGCAAGTATTCCATCAATCTCGCCCTCGCCGTCGCCGAATGGATGGACACGAAGCTCAACCTGATCGACACGCCGGGCTATCTCGACTTCACGGGTGAGGCGCTCGCGGCCGTGTACGCGGCGGACGGGGCCGTGGTGGTCGTCTCCGCGACCGGCGGCGTGGAGGTGGGCACCGAAAAGGTCTGGGACTACTGCGAGAAGCGCGGGATCCCGCGCCTGTTCTTCGTGTCGCTGATGGACAAGGAGCACGCCGACTTCGAGAAGGTCTACACCCAGGTCAAAGAGCGCCTCACGCCCAAGGTGATCCCGGTGGAGATCCCCGTGGGCGAAGGCCCCGAGTTCCACGGGATCATCAACCTCTTCTCGAAGCAGTGCCACCTGTACAAGAAGGGCACGAAGGCGGGCGAGTACGAGGAAGGGGATGTGCCGCCCGAGTATCGGGACCGGTTCGAGCGCTACTCCAAGGAGCTGATCGAGCGCATCGCCGAAACCGACGATACGCTGCTCGAGCGCTACCTGGGCGGCGAGGAGATCGGGCGGGACGAGGCGATCGCCGCGATGAAAGCGGGCATGCTGAAAGGCGAGCTGTTCCCGCTGTTCTGCGGCGCCGCCGAGCTGACCTACGGGACGCGCGCCCTGCTCTCGAAGCTCGTGGAGTTGATCCCCGCGCCGAACGAGCGGCCGCCGATGGAGGCGCAGCGGTGGGGCAGCGCGGAGCGGGTGACGCTCAAGTCCGAGGACGCGGGGCGGTTTGTGGCGCAGGTGTTCAAGACGATCTCCGAGCCGCATGTGGGCGATGTGACGTTTTTCCGGGTGTACTCAGGGAGCGTCAA
>DATHKX010000052.1:0-11904 GCA_035488835.1 Gemmatimonadales bacterium | reverse complement strand
GTCGACCGCTTCGGCCCGCTTGTTGCTGTGTTGCTACACGGATCCTATGACCACCACCGGCGCTGCTCCGCCTCTGATCCTGATCGCAGCCAGTGCGGAGCACTCGCTCGCGAGCGTGTTCGAAGGCAGGCACTACACCGTGGTCCAGGTGCACACCGGCACCCTGGCGCTCGAGTGGGTGCAGGAGGTCCGACCGGACACGATCATCCTCGACGCCGACTTGCCGGACATGTCGGGCATTGACGCGTGTCGGCTACTGCACAGCGATCTGCGAATCGGGCACACAGTGCCCACCCTCATCCTCGCTTCCGGCGCGCCCACGCCGGAACAGCGCGTGGCCGCCCTGCGGGGCGGCGTCTGGGATTTTCTCCTTTACCCGCCGGACCCTGCGGAGCTCCTGCTCAGCGTCGAGACCTACCTGCAGGCGAAACGGAACATCGACGTCGCGCTCGCGGGACTGGTGGATCCGGCGACGGGGCTCCACACTCGGCCCGCCCTGGCGCGCCGGGCCCGGGAGCTCGGAGCGCTGATGTCGCGTGCGCGGGGGGGACTCGCCTGCGTGGTGTTCGCCCTGGAAGCCGGTCCTGCGGACCCCAAGGCGGGAAGCGTCGTGGTCCGCAGCGCGCGGGTGTCCGATGTCGTGGGCGCGTTGAGCCCGACCGAGTTCGCCGTGCTCGCGCCCGCTACCGATCACGTGGGCGCTGTCAAGCTCGCCCACCGCATCGGCGGCGCATTGCGCGACGGAGTCGGCGCGATCGACTCCTCCGCTTCCGACTCAGCGCTCCAGGTCGGCTACGACGCCGTAACGAACCTGAAGTATTCGCCGATCGACCCCGTCGCCTTGCTGTTGCGAGCCACGACCGCGGTTCGAACCGGCACACTAGAGCCGGGCTGCTCGTGGATGCGTCGTTTCGACGAAGCCAAAGCGTCGGCCCCGGAGGCAGGGGCCGCGCAACGGACCACGCCGTCCGGATTCTTGCTCGGCAACAGGAGAACCGGCGTATGAAACCGACGCGTCTCTGGCCCGCCCTCCTGCTCGGTGCCGCCAGCGCGCTCATCCTCGGCTGTGGGGATCGCTCACCGCTCGGCGTCTCCTCCCAGGCGCCGACGCCGCACAGCGACCTGATCGGCGGCTTGCTCGCGCCGACGGGCCTGCTCACGTGTCGGTCGCTGCCGTACGACTCCACGAGCCAGACCGTCGGGCCCGATGGAGGCACGATCCAAATCGGCGCGCACCAGCTTGTCATCCCGGCGGGCGCGCTCGTATCTCCGACGCTGATCACCGCCGTCACGCCGTCCGGTCCGGGGAACGCCGTGCGCTTCCAGCCCGAAGGCCTGCAATTCGAGCAGACCGCGTACCTCACGATAAGCTACGCGAACTGCGACCTGCTCGGCTCGCTCGCCCCGAAACGGATCGCCTACACCACGGACGCGCTCGACATCCTCGAGTACCTGCTCTCGGCGGACAACCTGTTCGCCCAGCAGGTCACCGGGGAGCTGCACCACTTCTCCGAGTATGCGATCGCCTGGTAAGACGGGCGAGATCGCGCTCGCTAATGCGGCCGGGCCGTCCGAAGGGCGGCGCGCGGTCGACTTGCTGCATGAGGGGCGGGAGCGAGAGCGGGTGGCCTGCCTTCCCGAAGCGATCGCGTGCTACGAGGCCGCGGTCGCGGCGGCCGAGCGTGGCGGCGAGCGCACGGTCCTGGCCGAAGCCCTGCGGCGGCTCGCGGTGGTGCGGCGCCATCGCTCGGAGGGCGCGTCAGCCACCGCTCTATGCCAAAAGAGCTACGAGGTGGCGCGGCAGGCGGGGAACGACTTGCTCGCGGCGGAAGCACTGAACACCCTGGGCGGCCTGCACCTCTCGGCCGGCGCACCGGACGACGCGCGCCGGGCGTTTCTCGAGGCCCTCGACCTCGGCCGATCAAACCGCGAGGTGCGCGCGCGTGTAGAGCAGAACCTCGGTATCCTCGCGAACATCCGGGGCGAGCTCCACGAAGCGATCGCACGGTACGAGCGGTCGCTCGACGCGTACCGGGACTGCGGCGACGAGCACGGGTGCGCGCTCGCCTACCACAACCTCGGGATGGTGAGCGCGGACCGAGGATGGTTCAACGCGGCGGACTGTTACTTCCGGGAGAGCCGCGCCCTTGCCGAGCGGGTCGGCGACGTGTATCTGCGGGGCCTCTGCCTCGTCAATCACGCCGAGGTGGACGTGATGCGCCAGCGCTTCGAGGACGCGCGGCAGAAGGCGGAGGATGCCCTGGCGGTGTTCGACCAGCTGGGTGCGCAGAGCGCCAAGGCGGAGGCGTATCGCGTGATCGGCATGGTGTACCGCGAGACGGGCCGCGTCGTGCTCGCCGAGTCGCGGCTCCGCTCCGCGATCGAGCTGGCGGTCGCCGCGGGCGCGGTGCTGGGCCAGGCGGAGGCCTCCCGGGAGTTGGCGCTCCTGTATCAATCCATGGGACGAAATCAGGAAGCGCTGCGGCTGCTGAACACCGCCTCGCGGCTGTTCCAGCGGCTGGACGCCCGCGTAGACCTGGTCTACGTGGGCGGGAAGACGGCAGAGCTCAAGGGCGTTTACCTGGATTTGGTGCGCGCGTGGGTCGAATCAATCGAATCGAGCGACACCTACACGTTTGGTCATTGCGAGCGCGTGGCGCGGAACGCGGTGGCGATGGCCCGGGTGCTGGGGCTCGACGACCAGGACGAGACGACGGTCCTCTTGGGCGCCTACGTCCACGACGTGGGCCAGTTGCGGATCCCTCACGAGCTGCTTCGCAAGCCGGGGCCGCTCACGCGCGAAGAGCGCGAGGTGGTGCAGATGCACCCGATCTGGGGAATCGAGCTGCTCGCGGACGTCGAGTTCCCTTGGGACCTGAAACCCGTCATCCGCTGGCACCACGAGCGATGCGACGGGAGCGGCTACCCCGACCGGCTCAAGGGCGATGAGATCCCACTGGCCGCGCAGATCGTCGGCATTCTCGACGTCTACGACGCGCTCACGAACGCTCGGGCCTATCAACCCGCGCGGACGGCGGACCAGGCGCTGGCGGAGCTCACACGGTACCGGAGCTGGTGGTCCGCCCCCGTGTTCGAAGCATTCCTGAAGGTCTGCCCGCCCTCACCGCTCGCTGGACCGCACTGACCCGAAAAGCGCGCTCGCTGTTCCGCAGTCGCGGCGGCCAGCGCGTCCCGCAGCAACCCGCATGCCTCGCCTTGAATCGGGCCGATGGTCACCGCCGCCTCGAGCATCCGGAGGGCGCGACTCGCTGACCCGTTCGCGAGATAGGCTCGCGGCTCGTAGAACACCAGGTTGACGAAGACGCGCGCCAGCAGGCGCCGCGCGCTGGCCGCCTCGAGGCTGTCCCCGCGCTCAGCCGTCCGCTGCAGCTCCGCGATGCGGAGTTTCCCCGCCAGCGCCTCGAGGGCCGGCGGCTCGCGTTGCGAGCGCGCCCACGTAAAGATCTTAGGGAGCTCGATGCCCTGATGCTGGTCGCGCTCGGCGAGTCGGCGCGCCTCGGCCTCGTACTTGGCCAGGACTGAGCTGCTCCGCAGCGCCGCGGCCCTGCCCGCGGCGTCCCTCGCCTCGGGCCACCCCGCATAGTCGCGCACGATCGCGTCATCGAGCCGTAACGCTTCCGCCCAGCGGCCCGACCGCTCGAGCTCCGCCGCGCGCGCCCGCTCGGCCACGAGTCGCGCGCGCACCCAACCCGAATCCGTCATGCGAAGCCCGCCGAGCATGGCGCGCAGCTCCAGCCAATCGAGCGCGTCGCCGCACACGTCCGCTGGCGGCCAGCTGTGCGGCCCTTCGAACGCCACGACGCGGAACGGTACCCGGGTGGCCCGGAAGCGGTCCGCCATGGCGAGCACTTCCTCGTAGTTGAAGTCTCGCGTTCCCGCGGAGCCGAAATAGGCGAACGTGGAATCACCCGCGAACGCCGTCTCGGGACCTCCCAGCGCGAACCCCAGGGCGCCGCCCACGGCGATCACCCCTGCCACATGGCCGCGGAGGGCGACCGTGAACCCCAATGCCGCCCGCGCGGTGCCGGAGAAGCCCGCCAGGTACAACCGAGTCGGGTCGAGCGACGGGTGCGCCTGCGCCCACGCCAGCATCGCGTTCACGGCATCGACGTTGGGCTCGGGCGGACCGTCGCTCAGCGTGTTGTAGGAGCTCAGGATGACCCAGCCGAGCCGGGCAGCGTGATCCTGAAACAGCTTGAGGCTGAGGAGGGCCCGCCCCCGCGGGTCGAGCACGAACAGCACCGGCCACCGGCGCTCGGTGGTGTAGCCCGGCGGGAGGTAGAGCGCGAACGTCTGCGAGGTGTCGGTGGCGCTCCTGACCCTCTCCTCCAGGCGACCGGGAAACGCCTGGGCGGCAGCGGGGCGCGCGTACAGGAGGACGAAGCCGGCGGCCGCAAGCATCCACGAGCGCATGTCTCACCTCGGAGTCAATCCTCGGTGCGGCGACGGCCTTGTATAAGAAGCTAACCCGCTGGAAGGCGACGGAGTATGTCGCTCCGTCACTACGATCTCAGACAGGCACCCTGACGAGAGACCGGACGCGGAACGCCACCACGAGCTGCACGATGCCGATCACCAGGGCGAACCATGCGACGAAGACGAGGACTGCGGCCACAGTCGCGCGCGGGAACGCGACCGCCGCGATCGCCAGCACCAGGGTCAAGATGCCGCCGACCATCGTCCAGCGCGGTGATCCGCCCATGGTCTTGATGACCCGCGCGAGCAGCAGCTGGGCGATCCCCGCGAACAGCATCCACAGAGCCACCGACACGACGATGTACGCGACCGACAGGCCCGGTTGCAGGATGGCGAGTACACCGAACGCGCAGCTGATCACCCCCTGAATGAGGAGCATCCACCAGCGGTCGAACAGCGGACGAAGCCGGAAGGCATAGACCAGCGCGACGATGCCGTCCACCAGGGCATACGCGATAATGAACGCCATCAGGACTACCAGCGTCGCGTCGGGTCGCAACAGGGTGAGCACCCCGAAGGCCACCCCCGCGATGCCGCGCAGCAGAAAGAGCCACCAGTGATGGCGCACCGCGGTCGCGATTTGATCGGGAAGCATGCCTCCGAGTTACGGTCTGGGCCCGGGTCCGTCAAGGGGCAGCGCATCCTTGTGTCGGCCTCTCCTCGACGCCTAATTACTACTAAATGCAGGCATCACCGCAGGACAGGAGGCAAACCCCGTGACCATCCGAATTTCTAGGCTCGTGCTCGGTGCTGTGATATTGCTCCCCGTCGCCGCGCGGGCGCAGACCGGTCACGCGAAGGTCAAGATCGTCGCGCCCGCGAACGGCGCCACGGTCAGCGGACCGGTGAAGGTTGTTCTCCAGGCGACGGGGGTGGAGATCGTCCCAGCGACGGTGGAGCGGCCCGGGACGGGACATCATCATCTGTTCGTCGACCACGACCTCACGCCGGTGGACGACACGATTCCCCGAGGCGTGACCGGGATCCTTCATCTCGGCCGGGGGCAGACCGAGTTCGTGCTCGATTCCCTCGCGCCCGGCCCCCATCGCGTGATCGCCGTCGTGGCGAACTGGAAGCACGTTCCCCTGAAGCCGCTCGTGGTCGACACGGTGCGGTTCACGGTCAAGTAGCGGACGACATGGGCCGCGCATTGGTGATCGCCCTCGTGCTGGCGTCCCTGACCCGCGGCGCGAGCGCCCAGAGCAGCTCGAAAGGATGGAATCCGATGACCTTCCACAAGCCGAGCGACGCCGAGCTGCGCCACACGCTCGCGGCGCGGCAGTACGAGGTGACCCAGCACGCCGCCACCGAGCCGCCGTTCCACAACGAGTACTGGGATAACCACCAGCCGGGGATTTATGTGGATGTCGTGTCCGGTGAGCCGCTCTTCAGCTCGCTCGACAAGTTCGACTCCCGCACGGGCTGGCCGAGCTTCACGAAACCGCTCGAGACGGGCAATGTCCGCGAGCACGTCGATCGGTCGCTCTTCGCGGTGCGCACGGAAATCCGGTCGGCCCACGCCGACTCCCATCTGGGCCACGTGTTCGACGACGGGCCCCCGCCCACGGGGTTGCGTTACTGCATGAACTCGGCGGCACTGCGATTCATTCCGGTCGACCGCCTCGAGGCGGAGGGATACGGCCGCTATCTCCCGCTGTTCCAAGCAGCGGCGACGAAGCATCCGACGCCCTAGCGGAAAAATGATCCTTGAACCGCCGAGACGACGTCACAGCTCCAGCTCCCAGGTCTCCGAGACCAGGTCTTTGCCGAAGCTGTGGTTTCGCTCCTTGCGCACGACGTGGAAGCCCGCCGCCTGGTACAGGCGTCGGGCCGCGCGCAGCTCGCTCTGGGTCCAGAGGGTGATCTTGCGGTAGCCGGCCCGGCGCGCGAACCGCGCGCATTCGTCCACCAGACGGGTCCCGAGGCCCGACCCGCGCGCCATCGGCTCCACCAGGAGCAGCCGCAGCTGGGCCACGGTCTTCGATCGCTCGACGAGGAACACCGAGCCCACCGGCTCGCCGCCCTGCTCCGCGATCCAGCATCGCTCGCGTTTCGCGTCGTACCGCTGGACGAAGCGCGCCACGATCTCGGCGACGAGTGCCTCGAACTGTTCGTTGTAGCCGTATTCCTGAGCGTACACGGCACCGTGCCGGTGCACCACCCAGCCCAGGTCGCCCGGCAGCGGCGGCCGGAGCACGCAGGAGGCTGGAGGCAGAGACTCCGCGCGGTCCCCGAGCAGCCGCTCGATGGTCTGCATCGCGCCCACGACGCGCGCCTGCGCGGCGGCGGACAGGGCGCCGAGCATCGCGGCCACCTCGTCGTGCGAGCGAGCGTTGAGCGGCGCGAAGACCTTGCGTCCCTGCGCCGTGAGGGAGAGGTGGCTCTGCCGACCGTCGGCCGGGGAGCGGGTCTTGAGGACCAGCCCGCGCCGCTCGAACCCGCGCAGGATGCGGCTCAGGTAGCCCGCATCGAGCCCCAGATCGCGCCCCAGCGCCGTCGCCGTCGGCTGGTCGCGGTGGGCGAGCTCGTACAGGACACGGACCTCCGTCAGCGAGAACGGGCTTTTGTATGCCCCCTCGTGCAGCACGCCGATCTGCCGGGTGTAGAACCGGTTGAAGCGGCGCGCCGCCTCCACCCGCTGCTCCAGCTCGCGCGGCGCCATGGAGCCAATGTCCGGCCGATACTTGACTCTGTCAAGTACTTCCTTCTCCGCCCGTCCCGTTTAGATTGCGCTGACTCCCATGGCCGACGCCTCCCCCACCCGACCCCCCAGGAAGACCATCACGCCCGGCGCCTGGCAGGAAGCGCGGGCGCTCATCTACGCGCACCGCGCTCGCCTGGCGGTGGGACTCGCGCTGATGCTCGTCAACCGGCTGGCCGGCCTCGTCCTGCCCGCCTCCTCCAAGTGGGTGATCGACAAGGTGATCAACCAGCATCACCCCGAGCTGCTCCTCCCCCTCGCACTCGCGGCCGGCGGCGCCACCCTCATTCAGGCCATCACCGGGTTCGGCCTGTCGCAGATCCTGGGCGTCGCCGCCCAGCGCGCGATCACCGACATGCGCCGGACCGTGCAGGCCTACGTGCTGCGGCTGCCCATCAGCTACTTCGACTCGACCAAGAGCGGGATCCTGATCTCCCGCATCATGACCGACGCCGAGGGCATCCGGAATCTGGTGGGCACGGGGCTGGTGCAGCTGGTCGGCGGGCTCGTCACGGCCGCGATCGCGCTGGGCGTGCTGTTCTACCTGAACTGGCGGCTCACGTTGATCGCGATCCTGATCCTCGGCTGCTTCGGCGGCGGGATGGCTTATGCGTTCGCGAAGCTGCGGCCGCTGTTCCGCGATCGTGGCAAGCTCAATGCGGATGTGACGGGGCGCCTGGGCGAAACGCTCGGCGGCATTCGGATCGTCAAGGCGTACCGCGCGGAGCGGAGCGAGCGGCTGGTGTTCACCCGCGGCGCCAATACGCTGTTCCGCAACATCGCCACCACCATGACGGGGATCTCGGCCGTCGGCGCCTTCGCCACCGTCATCATCGGTGCGATCGGCATCCTGATGATCCTCGAGGGCGGACACGCCATTCTCTCCGGCGCGATGACGCTGGGGGATTTCTTCATGTACGGCGTCTTCATCGGCCTCGTGGCGCTGCCGCTCATCAACATCGCGTCCATCGGCACCCAGATCACCGAGGCGTTCGCCGGGTTGGACCGGATCCGCGAGATCCGCCGGCTCGTGACCGAGGACGCCGAGGACGGGGCGCGGGCGCCGCTCGCCGAGGTGGCCGGGGACATCGTCTTCGAGAACGTGAGCTTCGAGTACGTGCCCGGGGCGGAGGTGCTGAAGCGCATCTCGTTCCACGCGGCGGCGGGCTCGACGACGGCCCTGGTCGGGTCCTCGGGAGCGGGCAAGAGTACGCTGATCAGCCTCGTGCTCACCTTCAACCGCCCCAGGTCGGGACGGATTCTGGTGGATGGGCGCGATCTCGCCACGCTGCGGCTCGCCGATTATCGCCGCCAGCTCGGTGTGGTGCTGCAGGACAACTTCCTGTTCGACGGCACGATCGCGCAGAACATCGCGTTCGCCCGGCCGCACGCGAGCCGTGAGGACATCGAGGAGGCGGCGCGCATCGCGCATTGCGACGAGTTCGTGCGTCGCTTCGAGCGGGGCTACGACACCGTCGTGGGTGAGCGGGGAGTGAAGCTCTCGGGCGGTGAGCGCCAGCGGGTCTCGATCGCGCGGGCGATCCTCGCGGATCCGCGGATCCTGATCCTCGACGAGGCCACGTCCAGCCTCGACTCGGAGAGCGAGGCGGCCATCCAGGACGGCCTGCGCACGCTGCGGCGCGGGCGGACGACGTTCGTCATCGCCCATCGCCTCTCGACCATCCGTAGCGCCGACCAGATCCTCGTGATGGAGGGGGGCGAGATCGTCGAGCGCGGCACCCACGCCGAGCTCCTGGCGAAGCACGGCCGGTACCGCCAGCTGTACGACAAGCAGTACCGGTTCGAGCAGGACCTGTTCGTGAATCCCGGTGAGGACTTCACGCCCGAACCGGAAGGGCCGGTGGCCGCTCCCCCGCTGACGCCTCCGGCCCGGCTCTGATCCGGCGAACCCCAGCTAAGACTGGCGCCGGCGCCCAGACCGCCCTACACTAGCGCATGCCACTGATCGACACGAATCACGGGCGCGCGGCGCTGCTCGTCCTGCTGCTGGGCGTCGCGCTCGTCATCGCGCTCACGCCCTACGCCACCGGGCTCATCGGCATCCCGGTCCTGTACGCCGTCTTCGCCCCGGTGCACGAGTGGTTGTCGCTGCGGGCCCGGACCAAGCTCGCCGCGACCCTCGTGGTCGCGCTGGCGCTCTTCCTGATCGTCGTGCCGGGGGTTTCGTTTGCCGGGCTGGTCGTGAGCCAGGCGCAGGAGATCGCTGCTGGCGTCATCCGGAACCCGCTGCTCGGTCGCCTGAGGGAGCTGCAGCCCGGCGGCATCGACCTGGGACCTCGGCTCGCCGACCTGGGGGCCCAGGTCGTGTCATGGATCGGTTCGTCCGCCTTCGGGTTGGTAGGCACCGCGACGCGACTGGCGCTCAACCTCACCATCTCGCTGTTCGGACTGTTCTACCTGCTGCTCCAACCGGGTGAGACGTGGGAGGCGGTGCGGCCTTACATCCCGTTCTCCGCCAAGAACACCGAGAAGCTGCGCCAGGGGTTTCGCGACGTCACCACCTCGACGATCATCGGCACCGGCGTCACCGCGGCAATTCAGGGCTTCCTCGTGGGCCTCGGTTTCTGGCTCACGGGCCTCCCGAACGCGGTGTTCTGGGGTGTGGTCACGATGGTGTTCGCCATCCTTCCGGTGGTCGGCAGCGCGCTGGTGTGGGGGCCCGGCGCGCTCGCGCTGATCCTGGGCCACCACGCGCTGGCCGGTGTCCTCCTGGCCGTCGGTGGGGCCGTGATCGTCGGGAACGTGGACTACGTCATCCGACCCATGGTGTTCCGCCGCTGGGCGAACATTCACCCGCTGATCACGCTGGTCGGTGCGCTGGCCGGCGTGCCGTACTTCGGCATCCTGGGACTGCTGATCGGACCGCTGGCGCTCTCGTATTTCTTCGAGCTCGTGAAGATGTACAGGGAAGAGTATCTGAGTTAGCAGGACAATCAACGACTAGACGCACAGACGCACAGCGGTGAACAGGGCTTAGGGAGCGGGTAATCGCGCTGGTCCGTTGGGCCGGAGGAGGTCGAGCGGATCGACGGTGATCCGCCCGTACGCGGCGAACCAGTGGAGATGCGACCTGGTCACGCGACCGGACGCCCCCACCAGACCGATCAGCTGGCCAACCTCGACCGTGTCACCGGGCACCACGAGCACGTGACTCAGGTGAAAATAGCCGGTCACGAGACCCGCACCGTGGTCGATGAGGATCGTCGTCCCGCTGTAGTAGAGATCGGCGACCAGCGCGACGACGCCGCGGTTCGCCGCGCGCACCCCCGCACCCATCTCCCCGGCGAAGTCGACGCCCCAGTGACGGCCGCGCAGCACCTTGTTGAACACGCGTGCCACCGCGAACCCGCTCGTCACCGCGCCGGAGATCGGGCGCTCGAACGGGGCACGCCACAGCCTGGGCGTCTCGTGCGCCCGCTGTCTCACCTCCTGCACCAACTCCTGCTCGAGCCGAATGCGCTCCGCCAGCGACTCCGGCGGCTGGGCGAATTCGGGAGCCACGCGGAGCCGCTCCCGCGGGACCCGGCGGCGCCCCACCGGCAACGTCGCGATGACCGTGTCGGTCGTGCTGTCGGCGTGCTCCAGAACGACGCGCGCCGCCGCGCTGTCGTGCGCCCCCCCCCGGAACGGCACGGCGCCAAGCGCTCCGAAACCGTCCGCGAGCTGCTCGAAATGGAGCGGTTCGCCCGCCAGCTCGCCGTACACCGCGGTCACGCTGTCACCGGCGGGCGGGCGCACCACTACGCGCACCAACGACCCCTGGAGGGGCAAGCGGGGCCACCAGGTCAGCGGCGGAGCCCCGGCGCTTCCCTGCCCCATCGCGACCGCTGGAACGAAGCACAGCGTGAGCGCGACGAGGGACCGGAAGGAGGTGGGCATGGGGCAGCATACCCTGCCCCGACGAGCGTGTGCCAGGGCGGGCGCTAGCGGCCTGACAGCGCGCCGCGGGCGATCTCGAGCTCGCGTCGCGCGCCGTCGCCCTGCTGCATGCGCGCGAGGTACGCGCGATACCCCGTCCGCGCCGCCGCGACGTCGCCCGCCAGCCCCGCCGCGCGCGCCACGCCGAACAGACTGCGCGGCCGCCCCGGCTCCAGACGCAGTGTCGCCTCGTAGGCCGTGCGGGCGGATGCGTACCGGCCGAGCGCGAGCAGGAGGTCGCCCTCGAGCTCACGCGCGGGCAAGAGCTCGCCGGGCGTCACCGGATGCTTCGCGGTCACGTCCTCGCGGTCGGCCGCGGCCGTCGCCTCCCGCAGCGCGGCAGCGGTATCCCCGGCCGCCAGCAAGACCCACGCCGTCACCGCCTGCTTCTCGTTACCGACAACGCGGGACCAGTTGTAGCCCGGCTGTCCCCCGAGCGCTGCTTCGATCGTCGCGAGCGCCGCGATCTCGATGCGTGCCCGGACGGTATCGCCACTCCGGGCCGCGCCGAGCCCGCGGGTGAAGTGCCCCAAGGCTTCTGCGATGCCACCCTGCCCCGCCGCGCGCACGGGAAGCCCGGCCGCTGCGGCCCAATCGCCCCGTTCCAGCGGCACACGTGCTTCCATCGCTGCGCGATTGTAGTTCGTGACCAGCGCATCGCTCGAGAGCACCGTGGTGAGCGCCAGGCCCTGTGCGACGGTCCGCTGCGCCACGGAGTCGCGCCCCTCCTGGAGATAGCCGTACACCATGTAGTCGAGCGCGTGGAA
>DATHKX010000051.1:0-18926 GCA_035488835.1 Gemmatimonadales bacterium | reverse complement strand
TTCATTAATGAACTATCAACCCCTGGGAGGGGCGCATGCGGGTGGGCGCAATCGTGTTGCAACTGGCGGCGGCCGTGGCGGTCGCTTCGGCGGGGGCGGCCGTCCAGGCTCCTGTGCCCAGCGGGCGGGCGACCGCCCTGTTCCAGCCGCTGGTCGCCGACCCGAACGAGCCGCAGTTCTTCGCCACGTACCTCTGGGCCCGCTCGCCCCGGCTCGCGTCGCGGCTGGGGAGTGTTGGATTCGGCCAGACCATCGGCCTCGTGGGCGGCCCCGACTGGCAGGTCGCCATCACCGCCGGCGTGTTTTCGCAGTTCAACATGGGATCGTCGACCACTGACCTGCTCAACACCGACTACATCGTAGGAATTCCTGTCACGTACCGCCGCGGCACGCTCACGACACGCCTCCGCCTGTTCCACCAAAGCTCACATCTGGGCGACGAATACATGGCGCACACGCACGCGCAGCGGGTGGACTTGACGTTCCAGGCGGTGGACCTGCTGGTGGCGCACCAAGCCCCCACCTGGCGGGCCTACGGTGGGGGTGGGTACGTCTTCGCCCATTCCCCGGCCGATCTGAGGCCCGGCGTGCTCCACGGCGGATTCGAATACCGTCAGGCCCGGTCGTGGCTGCGACTGGGTCGCAGTCTCGGCGGTCGCCTGGTGGCTGGGCTCGACGCCAAGTCGATACAGGATCGGCAGTGGCAGGTGGGGTGGAGCGTCGTGACCGGACTCGAGCTCGGGGACCCGCTCGCCGTGCCGGGATCCGGCTCACGCTGGAGCGTCCTGCTCAAGGGTTACACCGGACCGGCGCCCTATGGGGAATTCTACCGCGATCACGTGTCTTCGCTGGGCGTGGGCGTCGGGTTCACGCCGTGAGGGGGAACTTTTTTCGTGAAATAGTTCATTGATAGACAGTTCAGCGCTGCTTCATATCTGAAAGATGTCAACGGTGTTGTCACCCCGGGGCATCGACCCCACGAACCTTTTGTCTCATTGGAGGAGTCTATGTTGAAGCGTTCGTTGTTCCCGCTCACCGCGGCGCTCGTCGTGGCGCTCGCACCCACCGCGCTGCGCGCCCAGACGAATCGGCTCACCCTAGGCGGAGCGTTCGGCGGCCTCTCGGGGGCCGCCAATTTGAATCCCGCCGGAACCGCCGACTGGCGCCTGGGCTGGATCGGCTCGGTCGACGGAACCGTGTGGCTGCACCGGAACGTCGGCATCCGCGCCAGCGGCAGCTGGGCGCAAGACAGCCTCCGCGGCGCCGCGCTGACGGGTCGCGGCAAGTTCAACAAATTCACCTATGACGCAGACCTCGTGCTGCGTTATCCCATCGAGACCGGGTCCGCCACGCTGACGCCTTACCTGCTCGGCGGGGCCGGCGCGATCAGCGTGCATCAGCTCGACGCCAGCGACACCTGGTCTAAGTTCGCCGGCAACCTCGGCGCAGGGCTCGAGTACCGCTTCGGGCGCGTCGGCATCCGCGCCGAGGGTCGTGACTTCGTCTACAAATTCGACCGCTACGGCTTCGACAAGACCCAGCACGATGTCGCCTGGCAGGGCGGCCTCACGCTGACCTTCTGATGACGCATCACGCTGGCCGGCGCGCTGTTCGCGCCGGCCAGCCAGCATCATCCAGCCGGGTGGTGCGGCCCCACCCAAACGGGGGAGCCTAGGCTGGCTGGGCCAATGCCCGGGAACCCTTAAGCGGCATAGTTCATTCCTGCACTATCGGCTCGGAAGTCATCACTTTCACAGTGGGTGTTCGTATGAAGCGTTTGACCAGACCTGCTACGTGGACCGCGGCTGCCGCGGTCGCGCTCGTTCTCGTGGGGACAGTGGCGGCGCGTCGGCGCGCGCCTACCGCGGTCGACGCCCCACCACCACCGGAGGTCTCGGTGCTGACCGTCGTCCCGGACACCGTCGCAGCGCGCTATGAATACGTGGGGCAAGCGGCCGCGTCGCGCTCGGTCGAGGTCCGCTCGCAGGTCACCGGGGTGATCGTCGCGCGGCCGTACGCCGAGGGCACCGACGTCGCCAAGGGAACCCTCTTGTTCCGGATCGACCCGACCACCTACGAGGCCGCGTACCGCAGTGCCCAGGCACAGCTCGCCAACGCCGAGCGCAACCTGGCGCGCCTCAAGTCGTTGCTTGCGGCGCGCGCGGTGGCGCAAAAGGACTTCGACGACGCGCAGCAGGCATTCGACCAAGCGCAGGCTGCGGCGGATCAGACCAAAAAAAACTATGACGACACGTTCGTTCGCGCCGAGATCTCGGGGCGCGCCGGACGCGCGCAGCTCGAGCTGGGCGCCCGCGTGACCGGCTCGGCCGACCTGCTCACGACCGTCGAGCAGGTGGACCCCATCTACGTGAACTTCAGCCCGTCCGATGAAGACATGCTGGCCTTGGGCAGGGACATCGCGGACGGCCGGCTGCTCCTGCCGCCCGGTCCCCATGCGCTCGCCGTGCAGGTCGCGCTCGCGGACGGAAGCGTCTTCCCCGCGACTGGCCAGCTGAACTTCGCGGACCTGGCCGTCCAGCCGGCGACCGGCACGCTGCAGCTGCGCGCGCAGCTCGGCAACCCGCATCATGTGCTGCTCCCTGGGCAATTCGTGCGGGTGCGACTGCTCGGCCTTAAGCGGCCCAGCGCGATCCTCGTCCCGCAACGCGCCGTGCAGCAGAGCCTGGGGGGAGCGTTCGTCTACGTGGTGGGCGACAGCGGTAAAGTGGCGGCGCGAAACGTGGTGGCGACCTCGTGGGACAGTGGATCGTGGCTGATTGAGCAGGGGCTCGAGGCGGGCGACCGCGTGGTCGTGGACGGCGTGCAGAAAGTCACGCCCGGCCAGCCGGCGAAGCCGGTGGCCTATCAGCCCGCGGCCGACAGCGCGGCGGCCGACGCTCGGGATAGCGGCTCGATCGCCCTCCCGGCCGCGCCGCTGAGGATCCGGAGCCGGCCATGAGCGACGCACCGCAGATCCGGAATTTCTTCATCCGGCGCCCGGTCTTCTCGGCCGTCATCTCGATCGTGATCGTATTGCTCGGGCTCTTCTCCCTCACGCGACTCGCGGTCGAAAGTTATCCGCCCCTCACGCCGCCCGAGATCCAGGTGCAGGCCGTCTACCCGGGTGCGACGGCGCAGGACGTGGCCGATGCGGTGGCCGCCCCCATCGAGCAGCAGCTGTCGGGCATGCAGGGGCTCTTGTACTACAAGTCATCCAATTCGAGCGACGGGGTCATGAACCTGTCGGTCTACTTCGACGTGTCGCGCGACCCGGACCTGGCGGCAGTGGACGTGCAGAACCAGGTCGCCCTCGCCCAGCCGCAGCTGCCGCAGGAGGTGGTGCGCAACGGGATCACGGTGCGGAAGCGGCAGACCGCCTTCCTGGTGGTGCTCGCGCTTTCGTCCGACGATCCGCGCTACGACACCGAATATCTGAATAACTACGCGAAGATCTACATCGACGACGAGCTTAAGCGGCTCCCCGGCGTGGGCGATGCGAGCACGTTCGGCCAGCTCGACTTCTCGATGCTGTTGAGCCTCGATCCCGACCGCATGGCGCAGCTGGGCCTGACGGTGTCGGACGTCGCCGCGGCGGTGCAAGAGCAGAACACCACGAATCCGGCCGGCCGCATCGGGCGCGAGCCCGCTCCGCCCGGGACCCAGCTCACGATTCCCGTGATTACGAGCGGGCGACTGAAAGACCCGAGTGACTTCGAGCGCATCATCGTGCGGGGTCGCCCCGACGGCTCGCTCGTGCACCTCTCCGACATCGGAGAAGCTCACCTCGGCGCGCGCAACTACGACCTGGCCGGCCGGTTCGACGGCGCGCCCACGGCCCTGACGCCGGTATTCCTGCGTCCCGGTGCGAATGCCCTCCAGGTGAAGCGCGAGGTCGTCGCCCGGATGGGCGAGCTCGCCAAGAGCTTCCCGCCGGGCGTCCGCTGGTCGATCGCGTTCGACACGACGCCGTACGTCACCGAGTCGATCAAGGAAGTCGTGAAGACGCTGTTCGAGGCGCTGCTGCTCGTGACGCTGGTCGTATTCATCTTCCTGCAGAGCTGGCGCGCGACGCTGATTCCGGTGGTCGCGGTGCCCGTGTCGGTCATCGGTGCCTTCTTCGGGATGCAGGTGCTTGGGTTCTCGGTCAACCTGCTCACCCTGTTCGGCCTGGTGCTCGCGATCGGTATCGTCGTGGACGACGCGATCGTCGTGATCGAAAACGTGGAACGCATCATGGCCCAGGAAGGGGTGCCGCCCGCCGTCGCCGCCGACAAGGCGATGCACCAGGTGAGCCGGGCGCTCATCGCCATCGTGCTCGTGCTCTGCTCCGTGTTCATCCCGGTGGCGTTCCTCGGGGGCATCACCGGCCTCATGTACAAGCAGTTCGCCATCACCATCGCGGTGTCGGTGGTGCTGTCCGGCATCGTCGCGCTGACCCTCACCCCGGCGCTGTGCGCCGTGCTGCTGCGGCCCGTGCCGGAGGGCGCGCCGATAGCGGCGGCGAGCGGCGTCGTGGCGAGAGCCTTCAACCGGTTCTTCGGTGGCTTCAATCGCGGCTTCCGCTCGGTGACGGAGCGCTACCTGGGCGCCGCCGGTCGCGTGATCGACCGCCCGCGTACGTTTTTCGCCGCCTTCGCGGTGGCGGTCGCCCTGCTGCTCGTCCTCGTGCGGGCCGTCCCGAGTGGGTTCATTCCCAGCGAGGACAAGGGCTATTTCGGGATGCTGGTCGAGCTCCCCGACAATGCCTCGCGTCAACGCACGGAAGCGGTGGTGAAACAAGTCGAGAGCTTCCTCAAAGCGCAGCCGGCGGTCAATCACGTCGTGTCGCTGGTCGGCCTCAACTTCATCCAGAATGCGAACCAGACGAACGCCGCGATCATGTTCGTCATGCTGAAGCCATGGGAGGACCGGAATGCCGCGAAGGACCAGCTTCCGGCCGTGCTCGGCGCGGTGAACGGCTATCTGTTCCAGCTGCAGGAGACGCGCGGCTTCGCGTTCAACCTCCCGGAGATCATCGGGTTGGGCACGACCGCGGGTCTCGAGATGAATCTCCAGGACCGCGGGCTGAACGACGTGACACGGTTCGCCGGCCTGACGGGCGAATTCGCAGCCGACGCCAACGCGTTGCCCCAGCTGCGGGGCGTGTACCCGACCATCAGGGTGAACACGCCGCAGCTGTTCGTGCACGTGGACCGCGAGAAGGTAAAGGCACTCGGGATCTCCTTGTCGGAGCTGTTCCAGACGATGCAGGCGTCGCTGTCGACGCTCTACATCAACGATTTCAACCGGTACGGCAAGACGTACCGGGTGCAGGCCGAGGCGCAGGCCCGCTTCCGCCAGACGCCCGAGGACATCGGGCGACTCTTCGTGCGAGGACCCAATCAACAGATGGTGCCCGTGTCGGCCCTCACCCGGACCGAGTTCCGGGCGGGACCAAGCGTCATCACCCGGTTCAACGGCTTCACATCGGCGCTGGTGGTCGGGGTGCCGGCGCCAGGGAAAAGCTCCGGGGACATGCTCGCGGCGGTGGAGCGGCTGGCCCAGGACAAATATGGCCCCCGCGGCGTGGGCTACGCCTTCAGCGGCCAGTCGTATCAGGAGCGCGCCTCGGGCGGCCAGGGCGGCCTCGTGTTCGCGCTCGGGCTCGTGATGGTGTTCCTGGTGCTCGCCGCGCAGTACGAGAGCTGGTCCATCCCGTTCGCGGTGCTGCTCGGTGTGCCCTTCGGGACGCTCGGTGCGCTGCTCGGCGTGTGGCTGCGCGGCATGGCGAACGATGTCTACGTCCAAATTGGCCTGATCGTGGTGGTGGGTCTCGCGGCGAAGAACGCGATCCTGATCGTCGAGTTCGCGAACGAGCTGCGCGCCCAGGGGCGGTCGATTCGCGAGGCGGCGCTCGAGGCCGGGCGGGAGCGGTTGCGGCCGATCCTGATGACGTCGTTCGCGTTCATCCTGGGCGTCACGCCCCTGCTCACGTCGAGCGGCGCCGGTGCGGCGAGTCGCCACTCGATCGGCACCGGCGTGTTTTTCGGGATGCTCGTGGCGACCCTGGTCGGCGTCTTCTTCATCCCCTTGTTCTTCACGGCGATCCGGACGTTGAGTGAGCGAGGCCTGGTCCGGCGCGCTGAGCCTACGGGGATCCCGCAAGCCGCGCCGCTCCCGGCGGAGGGCGACTGACCATGAGACGTCTCATACTGCTCGGCGCGGTCGCGCTGTTCGCCCTTACCGAAGCCTGCGCGGTCGGGCCGCGGTATCGCCGCTCCTCCGTCGGCATGCCGGACGGCTGGCGGGGGCCCGCGGCGTCCGAAGACTCACTCCGGTCGTTCTACGACTCGCTGCGCACCAGCCGCGACACGCTGCTGCCGCCGGGGGCGGACACCGCGCGTCTCCCCTTCGCGTACGACACCGCCTTTCAAGGTCCGCGCGGGGACTCGACGGCCGCGCTGCGCTGGCTCGACCTGATCCAGGATTCCGTGCTGCGGCAGCTCGTGGATACGAGCCTGCGCGAGAACCGCGACATGCGCACCGCGCTCGGCGTGATCGACGAGTTCCGCGCGCAGTACCGGGCCGCGCGAGGCGCGCTCCTGCCCGAGATCACCGCCCGCGGTCAGGCGGGCCGCAACCAGACGGTGTTCGGCACGTTCGGGTCGTTCACCTACAACGTGTACCAGGCGACCGCCGACCTGAGCTGGGAGCTCGATCTCTGGGGCCGGCTGCGTCGTGGCATGGGCGCGGCGCGCTCGGACCTCGTGGCGCGGGAGGAAGACCGGCGCGCGCTGCAATTGTCGCTGATCGGCGACGTGGCGACGGCCTACTTCGACCTGCGCGCCGCCGATCTGAACCTCGCGATCGCGCGCCGCACCCTCGACTCGCGGCGCCAGACGCTGGCGCTCGCCCGCCGGCGCCTCGACCAGGGCTTGATCTCGGAGCTGGACGTCCGCCAGTTCGAGGCCGACGTGGCGAGTCCGGCGGCGAGCGTCGCCGACTTCGAGCGACAGGTGGCCCAGCAGGAGAACGCCCTGAGCGTGCTGGTCGGGCACAACCCCGGCGCCATCGCGCGGGGCCGCGCGCTCACCGAGATGGCGGCCGTGATCCCGGTCCCTGCCGGGGTGCCCTCGGCTTTGCTCGGCAACCGACCGGACGTCCGGAGCGCCGAAGCGACGCTCCGCGCCGCTACGGCCCGCATCGGCGTGGCGCAGGCCGCGTGGCTGCCGACCTTTACGATCACCGGGCAGTACGGCACCCAGAGCACCGAATTTTCCAAGTGGTTCGGGTCCGGCACTAACATCTGGCAGGCGTTTGCCGGGGTCTCGATCCCGCTGTTCACCCAGGGCCGGCCGGGCCCGGGCGAGCAGGTCAATGTCGCCCAGGCGCGCGCGTCGCAGGCGCGGTCGCGCTACGAGCAGACGGTGCTCGTGGCGCTGCGCGAAGCGGAAGACGCGCTCGTGGGATTGCGGACCGCCCAGGATCGGAGCGCGGCGCAGGAGCGTCAGGTGATCGCGCTGCGCCGGGCGCTTGAGCTCGCCGACATGCGCTATCGGAACGGAGTGTCGAGCTATCTCGACGTGCTGGACGCCCAGCGTGGTTTGTTTGGGGCCGAGCTGGCGCTCACGCAGGCGGAGCGAGACCAGCTCGTCGCCGCCGTGCAGCTGTATCGCGCCGTGGGGGCAGGGTGGCCCGCCGCAAAGCAGTGAGCGATAATGAGGCCGTGCGCAAGCGTCCACGAAAAGCCGCGCGCCGCCCGGCGGCCGACTCCCTCGTGTTCTCGTTTCTGAGCGCGGCGGACGCCGTCGAAGCCCGCCTGGAAGCGGCCTTGAGTCCGACCGGATTGTCCCTGGCGAAGCTCGCGGTGCTCCATCTCCTGGCGGATGCGAACGAGCCGTTACCGCTGTCCGATCTAGCTGCGCGCCAGCACTGCGTGCGCTCCAACATCACCCAGCTGATGGATCGCCTCGAGAAGGACGGCCTGGTTCGCCGGCGGCCCGATCCCGACGACCGCCGCAGCGTCCTGGCCGAGCTCACACCGGCGGGCGCGCAGGCGCACGCCAAGGGCGTCCGCGCGCTCAGCGAAGCGCAACGCGCCATCGTCAGCGCGCTCAAGGCGGGCGAGGCGATGAGCCTCCAGAGCGCCCTCAGCGCGCTGACGTCCTGATTCGTTCTCCTACCATAGAAAGGGGATTCCCGTGATCTACCTCGTGCCCCTAGGTCGATTCCTCTATTCCGCGATCTTCCTGATGACGGTGATGGGGCATTTCTCGGCGGGATACGTCGGGTACGCCGCTCAGGCGGGCGTGCCGGCCCCCGGGCTGTTAGTCCCGCTGTCGGGTGTGGTCGCCATCCTCGGAGGCTTGAGCGTGACGCTCGGGTACAAAGCCAAGCTCGGCGCGTGGTTGCTCGTGCTGTTCCTCGTGCCCGTCACGCTCGCGCTGCACAACTTCTGGGCAGTGACGGACCCGATGATGCGTGGGATCCAGATCGCGATGTTCATGAAGAACGTCTCGATGCTGGGCGCCGCGCTGCTGATCACGCACTTTGGCGCGGGCCCCCTGAGCCTCGACGCGCGGCGGCCAGCGACGTTCTAGTTCTCAGCGCCGCGGCCGGCGGCGCTCCATGTGCCGGGCCATGATCCGCATGAGCTCGGCGTTGGTCCACGGCTGCCAGCCGTGCGGCTTCATGGGGCGCCCGTACGCGAACTCCGCGTCGGCGGTGGGCCGCGCGCGTGCGAGGAACTCCTCGAGCCGGTACACCGCGAGGTTCAGGTAGAAGGTGTCCATGTCGCCCGTGAAGACGTGGATCTGGCCCTTGAGCTTGGGCCCGAGGGTCGCCCAGTTGCGCTCGAGGTAATCGCGCAGGTCGTAATCGTGGGCCCGGAAGTGCTCGGCCACGCTGCGGTCGATCGTTCCAGTGCGGAGGTCCCACAACTCGGCCGGGTAGCCGTCCGGCGCCACGGGACCGTACGTCGCCTCCCAGATCGCGAACTGCTCCCCCGAGCGCGCGCGGCTGCCGAGCACCGCCTCGAACTGGCTCTCCTGCCGAATGCTGATGCGTGGCTGGCCGGTCACTTCCTGTTCGGCGGGCACGTCGGCGGTCATCCATTCCGCCACCCGATGCACGAACGCGTTCGTGTCGCCGTAGATGTCGGGGATCTCGTAGTGCCGGAAGTCCACCGGGTCCGGGTACAGCACCCACGTCCCGCCGAAGAAGTCCGGGTGGTACACCTGGAGCGCCAGCGCCTCCCAGCCGCCGGTCGAGCCGCCCGTCAGCCCACGCGCCCATGGCTGCCGGATCATCCGGAAGTGCTCCTCGAGATGGGGAATGAGCTCCTGCAGCAGCGCATCTCCGTACGGGCCATTGTTCGCCGAATTCACCGCGTACGAGTCGTCGAAGTACGGCGTCGGATGCTGGAACGTCACGGCGATCAGGCGCGGGAAATTGGGAGCGCTCCACGCCCGGTAGAACTCGAACCCGGGCTCGCGCGCGGTGCGCGCCAGTCGCGCCGCCCGCTGCTCGGGGGTCTCGGGAGTGCTGTCGGTCGAAAACCCGAACGGGGGATTGAGATTGAAATGCCCCTGCTCATACACGGTAGGGTAGCGACGCGCGGTATCCGTGTCGTACCCACGCGGTAGCAACACGGTCGCGCCGAGGTAGATCGGACGTCCCCACCAGGCGGTCAGCAGCTTGCTCTGAATTTTGATGTGCTTGACCCACTTCGTGTCCGGCGGCAGGTCGATCGGCGGGAGCACGCGCGTGAGCTCGAGCCGGATCGTGTCCGATCGGGCCGGATCGAGATGCACCTTCCGCACCGCGCTCACCAGATTCCCCGGCGCCTTGTTGAACTGCTGGCCCTCCCACTGATCGTCGTGCAGCCACAGCGTGTGCCCGTCGGCGCGGTGGTACTCCGAGTACACGTTGAGCAACCCCTGCACGTAATAGTCGCCCGCGGGGATCTCTCTGAGGCTCGACACGGGATAGCCGAGGGCGGTGCCGTCGATCACCCCGGACGCGCCGGGCGCGAGCTGGGTGACGTCGACGCCGAAAAACGGGGTGCAGTCGCTCTCGTGGCGCACCTGGAGGCGCGGCTCGACGTCGTCGTGCCGCGTCACGAACACGTACATGCGTCCGGTCACCGGTGCGCCGCGGGGCGCCGGCGGCACGGTGATCTCGACGCGAGGGCCTTGGCCTGCGGCGTGGGAAGCCAAGGCGGCGGCGGCGATGATCGGAGCGATGGTAGCGAAACGCAATGGAAAGATCCTGAAGAGGGCGCGCTACAGTGACCTCAAGCGCGGCGGTTCGCAAGGCGCGCGGCGGACAGCGCTGGGATGCGGGGCGACGATGAGTGGCCCGGCGGCGGTCCGTAGACGATCGGCACGCCGCACGTGCACAGGCCGCTGCGCGGAACCGCTGCGGGCGCGGCCGGAGTCGGTGACCGGTATGAGATGTAGCTCGGATCGCCGATGAACCCGCCACAGGAGTGACAGTGAATCTCCGTCATGTCCTCACCTCCTAGCTAAGTAAAGAAAGAGGGCGGACTATGCCGCCCCCCTCCTCCGAAACAGACGAATCCGCGTGACGCGGACCAGTCGACTCTAGCTGCGAGCGGCGATCTTGTGGAACGTCGAGTTGGATACCTCGAAGCTGCCGACCTGCGGCGTTCCCTCGAGCACCTTCGCCAGACCCTTCAACACTTCGGGATACGTCTCGCGCTCATACGCTTCCGCGCTCTCTTTGCGGTCCCAGAGGCTGATGGCAAGGGCTTCCTTGCCGTCCTGGGCGACGAACGTGATCTCGTCCGCGAAGCCGGTCCGCTTCCGAAGCAAGGGCAGGATGTCCTTCTCGAGCGTCTGCGTGAACTCAACCGACGTGTTGGGCTTCAAATGCATGGTAACGTTGCGTGCGTACATGTAGCGACTCCTTCACGAACCACCATGAACCTCAGCAACTGACTGACACTTCTGCAGCTTGCACAACGTACCGCGCTTTACTAGATTTGTCAAGTACTGTAACAAATACGATCTAACACTTCACCATTAGTTGTTAATAAGTGCGTTGGCGAGGAGGCGTACCGTGGACGTGCCGTTTGTGATTCGTCATCGGTTGACGGAATTGGGGTTGGAGCAGCGCGATCTCGCCCGCGCCGCTCGGGTGACCGAGTCGTACATCTCGCAGCTCTTGACCCGGCGCAAGGCGCCCCCCGCCCCGAACCGCACGGACATCTATGACCGGATGGACAAGTTCCTGCGGCTGCCCAGCGGGGAGCTGGCGAAGCTGGCGGAGCTGCAGCGCAAGGAGCACCTGAAGCGGGAGCTGGGCGATGAACCCACTGCCCTCCTCGGGGGAGTCCGCGATTTGATCTTGCGCAAGTGTGACCCCGACAAGGAAGCCGAGATTCGGGCGATCTTCGAGCGGCAGCCGCTCGGCGAGCTGGAGCGCCTGGTCACCTCGAAGGTGTTGGAGGTGGCGAAGCAGGTGGCCCGGCAGGAATTGGACAACGAGTACTGGGTCCGCATGATAGCCCAGCTCGGCGGCCGCAGCTACGAAGAGATGCGCGTGATCGTGCTCGAGTTTCTCGACACGGACATCTTCCACGTGTCGGCCGAGAACTGCATCTCGTTTCTGGATCCGCTGATCGAGTCGTGGGACGTGGATCTCGCGACCTTCGGGCTGGAAATCGTCCTCAACCGACGGGTTGCGGCCGGGCACGTGAGGCGCTTCGAGTTTGTCGAACGGGAATTCGACGACCGCGTCGTGGAAGAGCCGGGGCTGACGGAGTTCCTGCGGGACCCTGCCTTGAGCGGCACCGCGACCGCGGAGGAAATCGCGTTCCTCAAGGGCCTGCGGTTCGCCGGTAAGCGGCCTACAGCGCTCTTTTACTACCGGGAGCTACAGGGCTTGAGAGACCCCCTGCATTTTCGGACCCCGCAAGAGCCGGCACGCCACTAGCGGCGGCCGGAGCGGCGCGCTCGCTCTCCCGCACCTGCACGTACGCGCGGTACCCGCATCCGCACGATTCCGTCGTTCGACCGAGGCGATCGGTCCCGAACGCGAGACGCCGAGTGCATTGGGGGCAGCGGGGCGGGCCGCCGTCTTTGACGAGGCCCGTGCGCGCCAGGGCCCGGTTCACTTGTACCGGTAGGTGATACGCCCGCGTGTGAGGTCGTAGGGGGACACCGCGAGCGTGACCCGATCGCCGGCGAGCACGCGGATGCGGAAGCGCCGCATCTTGCCCGCGATGGTCGCGAGCACATAGTGGCCGTTCTCGAGCAGGACGCGGAACGTGGTGTTCGGGAGCACCTGCTCGACGGTGCCATTGATCTCGATCGCTTCTTCTTTCGCCATCGGTCCGCCCGTGTAAGGGGGGGAAACGAAAAGGCAGGACCGGCGCATTGGCCAAGTCCCGCCTTGACGTACAACGCTCGATGAAGGCTAGCGGTCCGGACAGGTGAAGTCAAACAGGAACTCTGGACGGCAATCCCACGGCGACGTTTCTTACCATCACGAGCGTGTTCCCCGGGTGTGAAGGAGTGTAGATGACGCAGAGTGATCATGACAAGCGGGTCGACTACATCGAGTTCGGCGCGACCGATATCGACCGGACGAAGCGGTTCTATGAACAGGTCTTCGGTTGGCGGTTCCAGGATTACGGACCCGACTATACCAGCTTCCAGGATGGCCGCCTGAGCGGCGGCTTCACGAAGGACGCGCCTGTCCGGCCCGCCAATCCCCTGGTGGTGATCTACGCCGTCCAGCTCGACGCGATCGAAGCGAAGATCAAGCAGGCCGGGGGGAAGATCGTCCGAAAGACCTACCCGTTCCCGGGCGGCCGCCGATTCCACTTCAGCGATCCGAGCGGGAACGAGCTAGCCGTGTGGACGGACCAGTGAGCAGTACGCCGTGCATGACAACGGCGACCGCGATCGCCACGCCGAACGCGGCCGCCGTGCCCCACCGATCAAGCAGCTCCGCCAGGACGAGGAAGAACGCCGCGAACGTGAACGACGCGAGTCCCATCCCGCGGATCAGTCGGATGACGGCATGATCGCCATCCAGACGCTGTGTGAAGATGGACAGGACGGCTCCGGTTACCGGAAACGGCGCGAGCAGACCGCTCAGGCGCGGGCCGAGGGTATGCGCGAGCGCGGTCAAGCCGATCACGACGGCCGTGGTCGTGACCATCCGGAAGGGGATGTCCCACGAAGGGGCGCGCGCGGCGGGACGGCCCGGCGCGCCTCGCGGTAGGAGCACCATCACCACTGCGAGAAACGCCACCGCACAGAGGAATGCCGTAAGGGCGGAAGGCGCCGCGGCGCGCAGGGCTACCGCCGCGACGAGGTACGCCCACCACCCCGCGGCGGCGCAGGCAGGCCAGCGCGCCCGCCGCGCGAGCAGCCCGTAGGCGAGATAGAAGGAACCCAGAGGCACCAGTCCGACCAGCACGCCCACGGCGCTCTGGGCGGCGAAGGCGGTGCCGCGAGGGTCACCGCGGCCATCAAGGATGGCACGAGCAGCAGCTTGAGCCAGAGCACGTCCCTCACCCGCTCGCGCCCGCATACCGCTTGAGCGCCACGCGCCACAGCGCCCGCGCCAGCGCGAACGCGAGCCCGGCGACGAGCGCGGCCGCGAGCGCGATCTCCGGCCGCAGCCGGCCCGTGAGCGCCGACGCCGGGATGGTCGTGGTCCACGCGATCGGGATCAGGTACACGAACAGGAACCGCAGCGCTCCCGGATACGCCGAGACGGGATAGCGCGCGCCCTCGTACACCGCGTCGAACAGCACGGCGATGTTCTCGACCGACACGAACCAGAACGCCAGGCTCATGAGCACCACCCAGATGGCGTAGACGACCACCGCTGCAGCCGCAAGCGCCAGGGCGAACGCCGCAAGTTGCGCTACCGAGGGTATCCGGCCCAGGCGCGTGAGCGCATATCCCGCGAGCGCGAGCCCGAGCACGACGTCCGACAGGCGCCAGAGGTCGAGGCGACGGAACGAGACGAAGCCTTGGGCGTCTACCGGCTTCACCAGCACCAAGTCCAGCTCACCGCTGCGCACCTCGCCGGCCAGCTGGCCGATCCCCGGCCGCAGCACCGCTTCGATCACACCGGTGAGGGCGTTGAACACGCCGAGCAGCACGACGATCTCCCAGTAGTCCCAGCCGCCCAGGTTTGTGGTGTGGTGAAAGAAGAGGGAGAGCGTGAGGAGTGCAGTCGCCATGGAGAACAGGGTGCCCAGCACGCTGGCGACGAAATTGGCGCGGTACTGGAGCTCTTCGGCGACGTTGAGCCGCCAGAAGGCCCCCAACACCTGGATCACCCGACGCATCCCGCTCATCCGCCCACCGCCCCGTACTTTCGAATGCCGCGAGTCCACGCGATCCGGTACGCCACGATCCAGACACCGAGCCAGGCGATCTGCCCGCCGAGCCCGCGCAGCACCGCGGCCGGGCCGTGCACCGCGCCCGTGAGGAGATCCACCGGGAAGGCGAGCATGGAGCGGAACCACAGCACTCCCGCGACGCTGGCGACGGCAGGCGGCAGCAATGCGAGCGGCGCGATCCGCCCCGCGAGGAACAGGGACACCCCCGCGTGCAGCTCCATGATCGCCGTGGCGCGCGTCGTCCAAAACGCCAGCAGGCCCGTGGTGAAACTGATGAAGAACCGCATCGCGGCCGCGAGCAGCACGGCCACGGCCGTGATCGCCCAGCGGCCGGGGTCGAACGACAGTCGCACGGCGGGCCACGCCGCGGCGACGAGCAGCCAGACTACGAGGACGACGCTGGCGGTGCGCGCCTTGTACGCGATGTTCTCCGCCACGGCCTCGTGCGCGGGGTGCAGCGGGCGTGCGAGCCGGTAGTTGAGATCCCCTTCGCGGATCCAGCGGTCCAGATACCAGGAATCCCACGCGATGGTCAGCTGGTTGATGAGCATGACCGCGAAGAAGTAGCGGGCGAAGTCGTCGCGCGCGTACCCGGCGACCGACCCGTCTCCCGCGATCGCCCACCAGATGCCGAGCGCGATCGCCGGCTCGGTCACACCCCACAGCAGCCACAGTACGATCGACGCCCGGTATTGCAGGTCGACCAGCCAGGCGTTACGGATCAACGCCGCGTAACGCTTGATCACTCGCCCTCCTCCACGCCGCGGGCGAACGCGAGCCGGATGACTTCTTCGATCGGTGGATCCTCGATCGACAGATCGGCTACCAGGAACGCGGCCAGGATGCGGGCGCTCGTCGCGGGCGCCTCTTCACGCCGCACCTCGAGCACCGCGTTCGGGAAGCGGAAGGTCTTGACCTCACCGAACGCGGCCAGGGCTTCGGCCGTGACGTGATTCCCGTCGCCTCCGCCGAACACGAGCTCGATCCGCTTGGTGCGCGCGATCCGCGCCACGAGGACCTCGAGCGCCCCGTCATACAGCAGGCGGCCGCGGTTGATCATCAGCACCCGCGACGCGAGCGCGGTCACGTCCTGCATATAGTGCGACGTGAGCAGCACGGTCGCGCCGTGCCGCTCGCGGTACTCGATGAGGAAGCGGCGGATCGCGTCCTGGGCGGTCACGTCGAGCCCCAAGGTCGGCTCATCCAGAAACAGGAGCGGCGGGCGATGCAGCAGCGACGCCACGAGCTCGCACTTCATCCGCTCGCCGAGCGAGAGCTGGCGCACCGGCTTCGTGAGCACGTCGCCCAGCTCGAGCAGAGCCACGAGCTCGGCCAGCCGCTCACGGTAATCCGCCTCGGGGATGTCGTAGATCGCCCGGTTGAGCAGGAACGTCTCCTCAGGGGGGAGATCCCACACGAGCTGCTGCCGGTTGCCGAGCACGAGCGCGATGTGCCGCTTGAACGGGGGTCCGCCGGTCCAGGGCACGAATCCCGCGACCTCCACCCGCCCGCTGGTCGGGTACAGCAAGCCCGTGAGCGTCTTGAGCGTCGTGGTCTTGCCTGCGCCGTTCGGGCCCAGGAACGCGACGATCTCGCCCGGCTCGATCCGGAACGTCACGTCGCGCACCGCGTGCACGTCGCGATAGCGCGGCCGGAAGAGTGCCCGCACGGCGCCCCGCAGTCCGGGATCGCGCACTTTCACCTGGAACGTCTTGCTCAGCCGCTCGGCCGTGACGATGGAGGGCATGGACGTGGGGGAAATCTACTTGGGGACACGCGGCGGCTTCGGCCGCGACCGGCGCTGCTGGCTGGCACTGCCTGGCGGGGCTACTTTCCCGGCATCTTGCCGACCACCCGTCTGCTTACCGACCGCCGCCACGGCGATCCCTCCCTCGCGGGGCCCGGCGAGCACATGCGGAATGCCTTGCAGCTGTTCGGACAGCTGCCGTTGGCCGGCGATCCGGTGTTCGACGCCGCCGTGGCTCGGTTGCGGCGCGCGCTGGAGTTCCTCGAGAAACGGCACTAGCGGTGTACCGGATCCGCCGAGCCACCGCCGCCGACGCGGGCGTTCTCGCGCGTCATCGGGCGGAGATGTTCCGCGACATGGGCGAGCTGCCGGACGGCCTGTACGACACCCTGGTCGAGGCCGCCCGCGCGTACTACACACCGGCCATCGCCGATGGCCGCTACCTGGGTTGGGTCGCCGAGCTGGACGATCGGTCGGGAGGAATCATCGCAGGCGGGGGCCTCCAGCTGCGGGAGCTCTTGCCCCGACCCGACGTCGCCGGCGAGCGGCTGGTTCGCGGGCCGCAAGGGTTGGTCGTCAACGTCTACACCGAGCGGGCGTGGCGGCGCCGGGGAGTGGCCGACGCGCTGATGCGGGAGCTCTTGCGGTGGTGCCGCGCGAACGGGATCGAGAGCGTCGTATTGCACGCGTCGGGCGATGGGCGGCCGCTCTACGAGAAGCTCGGCTTCACCCCGACGAACGAGATGCGGTACGACGGAAGCCTATGAGGCTGCCGGGCGCCGGGTGTAGGATCCGTCCGACTCGAGGCTCCACGCGCCGGGCTCGGCGAGCTCGAGCTCGAGGATGCGGTCGAGCCGGGCCCGCGCCGCCGGGTCGTCCACGGGCGTGATGACTTCCACCCGGCGCCGCAGGTTGCGGGGTCGCCAATCCGCGGAGCCGATGTAGTACTCCGGCGCGCCGGCGTTGGCGAAGTGGTAGATGCGCGCGTGCTCGAGGAACCGGCCGAGGACGCTCACCACGCGGATCCGCTCCGAGAGCCCGGGAATCCCCGGGCGCAGCATGCAGATTCCCCGGACCACGAGGTCGACCTCGACGCCGGCCTGCGCAGCGCGATACAGCGCGCCGATCACGGTGCAGTCGGCGAGACCGTTGAGCTTGGCGCGGATGCGCCCGCCGCGGCCGGCGCGCGCGTGGTCCGCCTCGCGCGCGATGAGGGCGAGGAACCGGTCCAGCATGTCGGTCGGCGCGACGAGCAGCCGGCGAAACGCCGCCTGCGGCGGGCGCGACGAGCCGGTCAGCTCGTTGAAGAGCGCGTGGAGCTCTTCGGTGATAGCGTCGTCCGCCGTAAGCAGGCCGACGTCGGTGTACAACCTCGCGGTGTCGGGATTGTAGTTGCCGCTCCCCACGTGCGCGTAGCGTCGGGTGCGCCCCGCCGCCCTTCGCACGACAAGCGCGACCTTCGCGTGGATCTTCAGCGTGGCGAGACCCGTGATCACGTGGATGCCCGCCGCCTCCAGGCTCTGCGCCCAGCCGATGTTGAGCTCCTCGTCGAACCGCGCCTTGAGCTCCACGAATACCGAGACATCCTTGCCGCCCGCAGCCGCGCGGCGCAGGGCCTCGGCGATGCGCGACGGTCCCCCGGGACGGTACAGCGTGAGCTTGATCGCGGCGACGTCCGGGTCGTCGGCCGCCTCGGCGATGAAGCGCTCGACGCTGGCGCTGAAGGAATCGTAGGGATGGTGCACGAGCACGTCGCCGCGGTCGAGCACGTCGAACACACCACGCTCGCCGGCAAAGGCGTCGCGCGGTGTGAACGGCGGATACTCGAGGTCGGGGTGCGCCGCGCCGCCCGCCAGCTCGCCGAGCCCGCCCAGGTCGAGCGGGCCGTCCGCCTCGTACACGTCCGACGGGCCCAGCACGCTCTGCAGGGCGCTCTCTTCGAACCGCAGCTCGCGTTGCAGCAGCTCGCGCAACAGCGGCGGCATCGTGCGCTCCACCTCGATCCGCACCACGGGCCCCCAGGGCCGCCGCCGCAGCTCGTCCGCGATGGCTTGAGCGAAGCTCGCCGTACCCAGCTCGTCGAGCTGGATATCCCCACTGCGGGTGACCCGGAAGGCATGCGCCTCGACTACCTCCCGGCCGGGGAACAGCGCGCCGAGATGGGCGCGCACCATCGACTCGAGCGGCACCACCCCACCGGCGGCCGCAGCCACGAGCCGGGGCAGGGAAGAGGGGCACTCGACCGAGGCGAAATGGAGCGGGCCATCCGGCCCATCGCGCAGCATGACGGCGAGGCTCAGTCGCCGGTCGCCCAGATGCGGGAACGGGTGGCCGGGCGCGCGGGTGAGCGCCTTGGGCGTGAGGACCGGAGCCACGTCCGCGGCGAACCAGCGCTCGAGCGACGCGCGCTCGCCTGGCGCGAGCTCGCCCCAGTCGCGGATCCGGGCCCCCTCCGCGGCCAACGCCTGCGCCACCGCACGGAAGCACCGGTACTGGTGCGCCACGAGCGGCCGCAGCCGGATCGCGATCGCGTCGAGCTGTTCCGCCGGCGTCAGCCCGTCCGGCGAGCGCTCCGAGATTCCCGTCGCCATCTGGTGCTTCAGGGAGCCGACGTCGACCATGAAAAACTGATCGAGGTTGGTGCTGAAGATCCCGAGGAAGCGGAGACGGGCGAGGAGGGGGGTCCTGGGATCCTCGGCCAGCGCGAGCACTCGCGCATTGAACTCGAGCGCGGACAAGAGACCGTTGATGAACTGGTCCGCGGCGGGACGGGCGGCGTCGAGGGTCTTCGCGGGAAGCGTCGGCACCCGC
>DATHKX010000050.1:0-9187 GCA_035488835.1 Gemmatimonadales bacterium | reverse complement strand
CGTCGCCTTCGCTCGGGACCGGGTGGGCATGTCCGAGGCCGTGGCACAGTGGCTGGTCGTGGCTGCGGCCGTCGCCCTGTCCGCCCCGTTCTGCATCGGCGTGGTCCGCGTTAGCCAGAAGCTCGGCGTGACGCTGGCGCGCCTCGCGCTCCCGGCGGAGAAGCACAAACGGGTCGATTTCGCCGCCGCGCCCCGCCGCATGCTCGTCGTCACCTTCCAACTGGCCGGCGTGTTGCTCGTCGGCACGCCGCTCTTGGCGCTCACCCAGCCGTTTCTCCCGGCGGCGGCAGGAGCCGCCGTGCTCGCCCTCCTCGTGGTGGTGCTTGGGGTAGCGTTTTGGCGGAGCGCAACGAACCTCCAAGGTCACGTCCGCGCCGGCGCCGAGGTGGTGCTCGAAGCGCTGGCGGCGCAGTCTCGCCCGCGTCCGGCGCCGACCACGGCCGATACGCTGGAACAGGTCCACCAGCTGTTGCCGGGCTTGGGAGCGCTCGCCGCCGTCCGGCTCGACCCCGGGACCGCCGTCATCGGACGCACGCTCGCCCAGGTGAACCTGCGCGGACGCACCGGCGCCACCGTCCTCGCAATCACCCGGACCGATGGAGGCGTGCTCGTGCCGACCGCGAAGGAGCGGCTGCGGGCGGGTGACGTCCTGGCGGTCGCGGGCACTCACGAGGCGATCGAGGCGGCGAGGGCTGCCCTCCAGGGCCCAGTGCCGTCCTGACGTGCGGCTGCGCGTCGGAGCGTACGTCATCGAGGTGACGCACCCGGACAAGGTGCTGTTTCCCGGGGCGCGCCCGCTCACCAAGCGCGACCTGGTGGAATACTATCGGCGCATTGCCCCGACCATGCTTCCCCACCTCACTGGCCGGCCCATCGTGATGCAGCGCTTCCCCGACGGAATCGAAGGCGAAGGATTTTTTCACAAGGACATCCCCGACTACTTCCCGGAATGGATCGATCGGGTGACGCTGCCCAAGAAGGACGGGACCGTCACCCACGTGGTATGCAACAACGCCGCGACGCTTGTATACCTGGCGAGCCAGGCGTGCATCACGCCGCACGTGTGGCTCAGCCGCGCCGACCGCCCGCGCCATCCCGATCGGCTCATCTTCGATCTAGATCCGCCGGCCGACGATTTCGCGCCCGTGCGTCGGGCCGCGCGGCTGGTCGGGAGCCTCCTATCGGACCTCGGCCTCACGACCTACGTCATGACGACCGGCTCGCGGGGGGCGTACGTCGTCGTCCCGCTGGACCGGCGCGCCGATTTCGACGTCGTGCGGGCGTTCGCCCGAGCCGCGGCCGCGTTGCTGGTGCGCCGCCATCCCCGCGAGCTGACGATGGAGCCGCGCCTCGCGGACCGCGGCGGCCGGGTGTATCTGGACACGGGGCGCAACGCGTACGCCCAGAGCGCCGCTCCACCCTATGCGGTGCGCGCGAGGCCCCGCGCACCTGTCGCCACCCCCATCACCTGGCGCGAGCTCGACCGTCCGTCGCTCGATGCCCGGAGCTACCGGGTCGACAACCTGTTCCGCCGGCTGGCGCGAGCCGGGGACCGGTGGCGCAGCATAACGCGACGGGGCCAATCGCTGACCAAGGCCCAGGCCGAGCTGCTGAAGCTCGTTTAGAAACCGGGAATGAGGTTGAGCTCGATCAGCCACCCTTTGCCGGGCCGTTGGAACGGCTTCACCACGTCCAGCTCGCCGATCGCGTACCCGAACAAGTTGGCACGCAGCGCGACCCCCGCGCTCGATACCCCCGGCCGGTTGCCGCCCAGGAACGTCGGCTTGTCGCCCGGAGCCTGCGTCCACGCGACTCCCGCATCCGCGAAAATGGCGGCCTCGAGCGGGAACGCGCCGTAATACCCGCCGCCGATGCCCAGCACTCCGAAGAGGGGGAACCGCAGCTCCGCGTTCGCGAGGAGCATCCGGCTGCCCAGCAGGCGATCGAACACCGGGCAGCCTGACGGCGTCGTAGCCGCTGGACACTCGTTCGGGTCGAACGAGCCGTTGTCGTACCCGCGCACGAGGCCCGGATATCCGAGGAACAGGGGCCCCAGGCGCGGGTCCTCGGCGTCGCGGCCGTAGCGTCCGACGTGCAGCAGCCGCGCGGCGATGGTCCAGGGCCGCACCGGCATGAGGTAACGCCGGTAATCGGCGATGGCGGTGGTGGTGGTGATCGATCCCGTCATCTGCTGGACGTCGAGTCTATAGCGCTGGCCGAGGACGGGACTGGTCGCGCCGAAATACGAATTGTCGTACACCAACGCCACGTCCGACACCATCAGGTTGAGCGCCGCCGGCGAGGGCAGCGTCACGGTGGAGTCGTACACTAGCAGACCCGTGTTGAGCGAGAACGCCCGGGTCTCGACCTCCTGATCGAACGAGATGCGCTCGTACCCGAGGCTCATCTCGACCCGCTGCACCCGGCTGAACGGATAGGCAAGCAGTCCCGAGATCGAGCGGTTCGTCTGCCGCTGCAGGTACACCTGCTCGACGTACGTCGTATCCACGAAACCCGCGGCATAGTTCCCGGTCACGTACGGCACCTGCTGCACCACCGCTCCCCAGTTCAGCCGGCGGCTCTGGTTCTGATAGCCGAGGAGCGCCGACAGGTCCTTGAGCCCGCCGTTCACCTGGAACCCGGTGACCAGATTGTGATCGCCCAGCAGATCGCTGAAGTACAGCGCGGTCCCTCCGCCCACGTACGCGCCGTAGCGGTCGGCTCCGACCGCGAGGGTCGGTGGGGCCACGTACGAGAGCGACAACTTGGGATGATACGGCGCAGCCGGGAACGCCGTGTCCGGGGGCAGGCCGGTCTCGGCATCGGCCAGTCGCAGCAACAGAGTCGGGTCCGGGGCGTCGGCGGGCGGCAGCACGGCGGGGCGCGAGGCGCTCAGGTCCACCGGCCGACTGCCGGCGAGCGTCGCGCCCCCGTCGATGGCATAGAGGCGGTACACACCCCCCTCGTAGGCGGTGAACACCAGGCGGCCGCCGCGCTGCGCCACGGAGATCACCGGGCTCAGCGCGGTGATGCCGCTCGCGCCGGTCGGGACGTCGGTGACCTGACGGACCATCCCGCCCACCACATCCAGGCGGTACACATTGCTGATGCCATCGTGGTCCGATACGAAATAGATGTGCGCACCGTCCGGGCTCCACTGCGGGTTGATGTGCTTCCCCTGCGGGAACCCGGGCAGCGGGGTGATCCGGCCGGTGGCGACGTCGTATAGCGCCAGCCGATACGCGCCGAAACGCAGGTCGGGGAGCGTCGTGGAGAACCGATCGGTCACGAACGCGATCGTCCTGCCGTCGGGCGACCACGCGGGCTGCAGGTCGGCGAACGCATCGGCGGTGACGCGGCGCAGCGCGCCCGCCCCGAGGTCGTAGACGAACAGGTCCGACACCCCGCCCGCGAGCGCGGAGAACGCGATGGCACGTCCGTCGGGCGACCAGGTCGGCGTGAAGATCTCCCCCAGGGCGGGGAGCGGGATCTCGCGCTCGATGCGGTCGCGCTCGACGTCGAGCACGGTCAGAATGGGCCGGCCTTTGGCGACGGCGCCGAACGCGAAGCGTCGCCCGGTGGCATCCCACGCGCCGCTCGACGTGATGAACTCCAGGCTTTCGTAATGCGCGTCGACGGCGGTGCGCACCAGCGAGCGCTCGACTTTCCCCGTGACGGCATCGGCGAGGTACAGCTCCACGGCGAATAGCCCGCGGTCCGAGAAGAACGCCACGCGCCGGCCGTCCGGACTCACCGCCGGCGCGATGTTCATGCGCGCGTCTTTTTGCTGCCCCTCGAGGATCCGACCGAAAGTGGCGGCCGGCCGGGTGGCCGCCTCCACGGGGGCGGCCCACGCACGGACGGCGGCGTGCCACTGCTTCGCGAGGGTGTCGGGCGGCGTACCCGTGACCTCGGCGAGGGCGTGCGCCACGTCGCCCGAGCGGCCGGCCGCCCGGAGCATATCGCCGATCGCCTGGTCGCCGTAGCGCGCGGCCAGGTACGCGAGAAACGCCTGGCCGTAGCGGTACGGGAAGTAGCGGGGATCCTCGAGCTGGCGCAGGTTGGGGAGGCGGTTCTGGCGAGCCGCGTCCCGCAGCCACATCGCCGTGTTGGGATCGACGGGGCCGAGCGAGAGGTACTCGGCCATGCCTTCGATGAACCACAGCGGCAGGCGCGCGGCCGTGGGAATCGCCGCGAGCCCACCGCGCCCCTGCCCCGTGATGTCGTACTGAAAGGCGTGCACCAGCTCGTGGCCGAGCACGTGATCCGTCTCGGCGAGCGGCCCCGCGAGCGGCATCACGATCCGCCGCTTCAGGGCTTCGGTGACGCCGCCGGTGCCCTCGCTGAGGTCCCCGTCGATCGCGTTGGTCTGCTCGAAGTGGGGGTGGCTCGCGTAGACGATGACGGTCTGCGTGCCGCGCAGCTGGTGGCCCAGGGCTGCCGCATGTCGGACGTACCAGCGCTCCGCCATCCGTGCGACGATCGGCGCGGCGGCGGCCTCTTCCGGATAGAAGTAGACCTCGAAATGCTTGGTCCGGAGCAGCTCAAAACGGAACGCTTCGTACCGGACCTTGTTCCGACCGAAGTATTGCGCGGTCGCCGGAGCGGGGGCCGTCGCGATACCCAGTGCGGCGAGGGCGAGCGCCCCGGCCCGACGCAGCCCACGTGGAGCGGGCATACCCCCTCGAAGCTAGCACGCGTGCGTTGGCGCGGCGAGCAACCAGTCTGCTCAGCGGAGCAGGTGGGAGACGGTGTAGATCGCGAGCCCGACCATCCCCCCGACGAGCGTGCCGTTGATCCGGACGAATTGCAGATCTCTCCCCACGGCCAACTCGAAGCGGCGGGAGGTCGCCTCCGGGTCCCAACCGGCGACCGTCTGAGCGATCAAATCTCCGATTTCGTGGCGGTACCGCTCCACCACCGCGGCCGCGACGTCGATCACCACGTCGTCCAGCTCGGCGAGCAGCGCGTCGTTGGCGAGCAGCGCGGTGCCGAACGAGCTGAGGCCGCGCTCGAGCGGGGTGGGTGCCGCGCCGTCCTCCCGCGTCGCGTAGGTGACGATGGCGCGCCGGGTGGCCTCCCACAGGCGGCTCGACAGCTCCGCGACCGACGGATCGGCCAGCCACTCTTCCTTCATTGCCTCGACTCGGGCGATCACCTCCGGGGAATGCTGCAGCCGCTCCACGAAGTCGCGCAGCGCCGAGTCGAACGCCGTGCGCAGCGGGTGGGTCGGATCCGAGCCGATGGCGCGGAGCAGCGCTTCGGTGACCTCGATGATCCGCTGATAAATCTTGTCGTCCACCACGCCCGGCACCCACCACGGGCTCTCGGCGCGCACGCGCTCGCGGATGTAATCGCGGCTGTCGGAGATCGCTTGCGCGGCGAGCCGCACCGCCTCGTTCAAGAATCCCTGGTGGCGGTCGCCCTCGAGCACCACCGCGAGCGTACGCCCCAGCGCCGGCGCCACGCGGGTGGCGCGGACGCGGGCCGTGACCACCTGCCGAACCAGCTCCTGCGCGTCGTCGTCCGGGAGCGCCTCGAGCGTCTTGGCCAAGCCGCCCGCCACTTGCCGCGCGATCTCGCGGCTGTGCGCGGGGTCGCTCAACCAGCGGGCGGCGCGCTCCGCGGGGCGCACGGCGCGGAGATTGGCGGCGATCACCTCACGCGAGAGAAAGTGGTTCTGCACGAAATTGCCGAGGATGCGGCCGATGCGCTCTTTGCGGGTGGCCACGATGGCGGTGTGCGGGATCGGCAACCCGAGCGGATGCCGGAACAGCGCCGTGACCGCGAACCAGTCGGCGAGCCCGCCCACGAGCGACGCCTCCGCCGTGGCGCGCAGGTAGCCGAGCCAGGGATACTGGCCTTCGAACGCGCTCGCGCCTGCGAACACCGCGGCGGCGAGCGCCAGGAGCCCCGTGGCGCGTCGCTTCATCGCGTCGAGCTGGGCCTGGCGCACCGCGTCGTCGGGTCGCGACCACGAAGGGGTCACCGTCACTGAGCAATGATAACACGGACCGGGATCGGGCACGCCTCTTGCGTGGTCCGGTGCGCTCAGCTGGTTCGGCCGCTTGCCGGGCGACATCCGCATCGAGCGCGACACGGTGCGGGTCTACGTCCCGATCGTCTCGATGCTCGTCCTGTCCGTGGTGCTGACCCTGCTCCTCAACCTCGCCCGGCGGTGGTTCTAGTCACGCCCGCTTGACGGGTCGCAGGCCCACTTTTTTGATGCTCACGACCTCCCGCGCCCGGCCGGCGCGCTCGATCTCGAGCGAGCTGACGAAGCCGTCCGGCTCCTCCACGACCCACACCGCCCGTGGCTTTATCACGCGATGATCGCCCACGTCGAACGCGAACTCGAGCGTCCGCGTGTCCTCATCGTACGTGATGCCGAGCAGGCGGGCGCCCTGGACCGGCTGCTGGTCGCCCAAATCCGGCGCCACGACCTCGACGTCCACCGCCTCGGGGGATCCGTCCCGGAGGAATCGCTTCGTGAACGCATCGAAGTACGTCTCGAGCCGCTCGTGTGGAATGCGTTTGGTTTCTGACATGGCTGCCACTCCCTCCATTGCTAGTTTCGCGGTCCCGGCGCGCCTTCGAAGCGGCGCGGCGCCGGGAGATATTCGACCGCCGGCTGGCGCCGCACCGGCTGCGGGTACAGGCTCATCAGCAGCAGGAACTCCGGCGGAATGTCGTTGCGGACCGGGAGGCCGAAGTCTCTGGCGGCCTCGTACGTGATCGGATGATCGTGGGTCCACGTACCTTCGGAGAGCAGACGAGCGAGCTCGTCAGTCTTCTCGGGCGGAGTCTTTCCGTCCAGCAGCTCACGCACGCTGGTCCGCACCTGCGCCATCGCCTTTTCGGCCTGATCGGCGAGTATCAGGGTTTGGTCGTCCAGTTCGGCGACCGGTTTCTTCGCCACCGCCTTGAGAATCGAGGCCGCGGGGTACTGACCCAGCTGCGGATCGACGGGGCCGATCACCGCGTATTCGCTCATCACGATCTCATCGGCGGCGAGCGCGATCAGCGTTCCACCGGACATCGCGTAGTGGGGCACGATGGCGGTGACTCTCCCCTTGTGCTTGTGGATCGCGCGGGCGATCTGCAGCGCCGCCAGTACCAGTCCTCCCGGCGTATGCAGCACGATGTCCAGCGGGACGGCCGGGTCGGTCAGGTGAATGGCCCGCAGGACCTCTTCGGAATCGTTCACGTCGATGTAACGGAACACCGGGAATCCCAGAATGCTCATCGTCTCCTGCCGGTGCACGAGCAGGATGACCCTCGACTTGCGCTGGCGCTCGATCCGCGCGATGACGCGCTGCCGCGACGCCTCGAGCCACCGCTGCCGGAACACCGGCTGCAGCGCCGATAGCACGAAGAACAGCCAGAGAAGGTCGCTGGGCGTCATACGTCGGGCGTCCCTTCCTCCAGAACCATCGTCCCCATGGGCCCTACTTCCGTCCCAAAGAGATGTAGTTCTCCCGGGGGCTAGGCGCGAGGGCCGTCGGCCCTCGCGCTCCGCTCGTTCTCCTGGATCACGGCCCTCACACCGCGACGTACGCGTAGGGATCGACGGTGAGCCGGTTTTCCACCTCGGTAATGCCCGGGGCGTTGCGGGCGGCGCGCTCGGCATCCCGCATCTCCGCGTAGGACCGCACGGTGCCCCGCAGAATCGCCTTGCTTCCCTCGATCTCGACCGTGATGCGCTCGGCGTCGAACTCGGCGCCACGCTGCAACGTTTCCTTGATCTTCTCCTTGACGTCCGTCGGGGTGGGCCGCGCCTTCACCGAGATGAGGTTCGACACGCCCTGGACACCCGTGAGATGCCGGACGGCGCGTTCCGCGGCCTCCTTCTGGTAGTACCAGTCCACGTCGCCCTCGAGCGTGAGCCAGCCCTTCTCGACCTTTACCTTGATGCGCTCGTGCGGCACCGAGACGTGCCACCTGAGCGCGTCGAGCGCCGCGCGCGCGATGTCGGGATCCGGCCGTGACGACGTCGAGGGCAGCTTCACCTCGATGTCATTGGCGACCGCCTTCACGCCCTTCACGCGGCCGGCCACGCGCTCGGCTGTCCATTTGTCGGCATAGCTGTCCACGAAGCCCGCCAGCGTGACGACGCCGTCCCGGACGCCCACGGCGATGTCGTCGTTCCGGAGGCTCGGCTCCCAGTTGAGCTCCCGTACGATGTCTCGTTGAATCTCGTTGTCGCTGCGCATGACATCCTCCCTGAGAGTACAGTGTGACGAGCCGGGCCCTTCGCCCGGCCTTCGATCGGCGCGCCCCAGCAACCGGCGTGCCAGCCTCGGTCGGGCTCCGTTTGTCAACCTGGCAAGGCGCCTCGCTCAACCTGGCAAGATTGGCTGTCAACTTTGCTGAGTCGCGGCTGCCGAGTTTTTGCCCGGACATGGTCCGTCGCGGCATGCAGTCTGCGGGCGGGCGCGCCGCACGGCAGAGATCTAGGAGGCGAACCGTCATGCTGAAGCAACTGCCCCGCAACTGGGTCGACATCCGCAGAGATTGGCCGCTCCTCACGCTCAATCAGCGTCTGGAGGCTGCCGTTGCCCTTCTGCTCACCTTGGTGATCGACCTGGTCATCCTCATCGCTCTGTACCGCCTTATCGTGAGCGTGGTCGATACGCTGATGCTGCGGACGCTGAACCCGCTGGATCACGCGGTGTTCCAGCGGGTCTTCGGGGAGATCATGACCCTGCTGATCGCTCTGGAGTTCAATCACACGATGCAATACGTGATTACCCGTGAGCGGGGCATCATTCAGGGGAAGATCGTGATCCTCATTGCTCAGCTCGCGCTGGCGAGGAAGGTCATCGTTACGGATCCGTACGAGGTGCCGCCAACGTCGGTCGCGGCGCTCGCCGCCCTCGCGCTCGCGCTGGGCGCGACCTACTGGCTCATGCGCGACGACCGTGGAGGAGGGGCGGACGGGCCGCCCCAACCGCCCGCCTCAGAAGGGCGCCCGCTGTAGGATTCGGTGTGTCGTCGACGCAACACCACCGGCGGCGCTACCGCGATTTCCCGCACGTCCGGGCAGGTCGACCGCTTCGGCCCGCTTGTTGCTGTGTTGCTACACGGATCCTATGACCACCACCGGCGCTGCTCCGCCTCTGATCCTGATCGCAGCCAGTGCGGAGCACTCGCTCGCGAGCGTGTTCGAAGGCAGGCACTACACCGT
>DATHKX010000049.1:0-60305 GCA_035488835.1 Gemmatimonadales bacterium | reverse complement strand
CAGCTCCTGCGCCAGCTCATGGGAGAACGCCCGGGCGTTCAGCACGTTCGTGAGCGGGTCCTGGGTCGCGAGCAGCTCGAGCTGCGAGTGGGTGTGCCGCAGCTGCGACAGGCCGGCGATGGCGACGCCCACCACCGCGAGGTACGCGAGCTCGTTCACGACGCGGAAGTCGAGCAACGTCGTGGCGGGCATCTGGTCGATGCCGACGCTGAAGCGCAGCAGACTGGTCGCCAGCGCGAAAGCGATGCCCCAGTGCATCCCGTCGTGCCAGGCCGCGAGCAGCACGGGAATCACGTACAGGATCCCCAGCCGCAGCTCGCCCGGCGTCCGGGCATTGAGGAGATATACGCCCGCGACGATAGCGGCCCACCCCAGCAGTCGCAGCGCGCGGAGCAGGCCCGGGCGGGCAGCCACTTAAAAGGGAGCCTCGGCGACGTGGTGCGGATCGTCCAGCAGCAAGGCCGGGAGGGTCTCGCCTGCCGCCACGGTGGGCCGGTCTTCGGGGACGATCAGGAGCGCGTTGGCGCGGGCCATGGACGTGAGGATGCCGGAACCCTGCGGGCCCGTCAAGCGCGCCGTCAGCGCCCCTCCCCCGGATCCCTCTGGTTTGACAACCGCGCGCAGGAAGTGGCGCAGCTTTGGTCCGAGCTTGATCGGCTCGCCCACGCAGACGGGCACGGTGCGGCGGAACGGGAGCCGGTGGCCGAGCAGGCGCCGGATGGCCGGACGCACGAACAGCTCGAAGGTGACCATCGCGCTCACCGGATTTCCGGGGAGTCCGATCCACGGCTTGCCGCCGAGCAGACCGAAGCCAACGGGGGCGCCGGGGCGCATGGCGATGCGCCACAGCTTGATTTCGCCACCCAGCTCGGTCAGAACCTCGCGCACGAAGTCGTGCTCCCCCACGCTCACCCCGGCGGTGGTGACGAGCAGGTCGGAGCGCGTCGCCGCGCCGGCGAGATGCTCGCGCAAGCTTTCCTTTGTATCGCGCGCCAGGCCCAGGTCCACAGGGACCCCGCCGTTCCGCCGGATCAGCGCATGCAAGGTGTAGGAGTTGGATGTCGCGACCTTCTTGCCCGAGAGGATGTCGTCCGCACGGTCCAGGTCCACGATCTCGTCGCCCGACCCCATGAAGGCGACGCGCGGGGCATCGTGGACGAGCGGAGTCGCGTGCGCGATGGACGCGAGGACGCCGAGCTGGGCAGGGCCGAGGGGGGTCCCCGCGTCCAGGACCACTTCGCCCTTCCGGATGTCCTCGCCGCGGTAGCGGATGTTCTTCCGAGCGTCCCGGCCCGTCACCACGCTGACGCTGCCGGGCTCCGCGGGCGCGGTGTCCTCCTGCCGCACGACGGTGTCGGCGCCGGCCGGCAACGGTGCCCCGGTGAAGATGCGCGTGACCTGGCCGGGACCGATCGGCTTGGTCGGAAACTGGCCGGCGGCCACGGCCTCGATCACCGCAAGCGTGATCCTGTGATCGGGCCCGGCGCGCTCTACGTCTGCAGCGCGCGCTGCATAGCCGTCCATCGCGGAATTGTCCCAGGCCGGGAGGTCGATGGGACTCGTCACATCCTCGGCGAGCACCCGGTCCAGCGCCTCGCGCAGCGGCCGGCGCGCCGTGGGCAGCGGGGCGATGTGCTCGAGGATCAGGCGCGCGGCTTCGGTCGGCGTCAGCATGTCAGGGCGGAAGGATCTTGGCCCGGTCCCACGCGAGGTTGGCGATCGTCACGAGCCACGCGGTGTCCGAGAAGCGAAACACCGGAAAGTCGGCATGATACTTGAGATGGTCGGTCACCATGGCGACCCAGTCTCCCGGGTCGTGGACGGCCGGGTCGAACAGCGGCTCGGGCCCCGCCGCCAGACGGTACACCTCGATCTTGGGCAGCGGCGCGGCCTTGAAGCCCTCGACGAGCACGATGTCGGCTCCCTCGAGATAGCGGCGTGTCAGAGCGATCGGGTTCGACTCCTCCGCTGTCCGCTCCCACAGTACCCGCTGTCCGGGCCCCTCCATGAGGACACGCTCGGCGTGCCCCTCGTGCCAGTGGCGCCAGGAGTCCTTGCCGCGTTGGTCCGTGTCGGCGGGGTGGGTGCCGTGCTTGATGGTCATCACCCGGAATTTCCGGCGCGAGAGCTCCGCCGCGAGCGCGACCAGGAGCGTCGTCTTGCCGGCGTTCTTGCGCCCGATGACCGACATCATCCGCGTTGCCGCCACGCCGCCTCCGCCCGTTCGAGATCTGCGGGAGTGTTCACGTTGAAGAACAGCACGTCCGGGTCGCCGAGCGCGCGCACCCGTTCGAGCGGTAGTGTACCGACCTTCACATCGGCGTGGAAGCCGATCGCCCGCAGGTCGCCGCGAGCGAGCTGCCGCTCGATGGCGGGACCGCACGCCGGCCCGTACACGGCGCACAGCGGCTCCACGCCGCGCCGTCCATCGCTTTCGGGGAGGAAGGCATCCCAGTCCGTCGAGCCCTCCAGCAGCGCCCGCAGCAGCTCGACCGTGAGGAACGGCATGTCCCACGCGACGCACAGCACCGGTCCCACGCCCGACACGACGGCGGTGTAGATCCCTCCCAGGCTGCCGCTCCCGGGGCGCACGTCGGGGATGGTCCGGAGGTCGGGCCGCCAGCTGGGTCCCTCGGGTGCGTTGGCCACGAGCAAGGGCGACTCACCGGTCACGGCGCCCACCGCGTCCACCACGCGGTCGAGGATGCGCCGCCCCCCGAGCTCGACCAGTCCTTTGGGATGCCCGCCGTAGCGGCGCGCGCCGCCGCCGGCCAGGACGGCGCCGCGCACCCTCAGACTCCGAGCGCCTGGTGGTCGATCATCAGGCAGCGGTCCATCACACAGGGAATGCCCGCCGCCTCTGCCCGCGCCCGCGCCGCGTCGTCCACCACCCCCAGCTGCAGCCAGATCAGTCGGGGGGGAGCGTGCAGGCCGATGGCCTGGTCCACGATCGCCCCGACGAACTCACTGCGCCGAAACACGTCCACAATGTCGATCGCGTGGTCCGCGGCGGCGGCGGTGAGGGTGGGGTAGCTCTTCTCGCCCAGGATCGTGGTGTGGCCGGGGTTCACCGGGACGATCCGGTAGCCGGCGTCCCGCAGGTAGCGGGCGACGCCGTGGCTCGGGCGCGTCGGCGTGGGGGAGAGGCCCACGACGGCGATCGTGCGCGCCGCGTCGAGGACGTCGCGCAGCGCCTCCGCCGTCACGCGTCCGGCCGGTGGACGTGCGGCGTCCCGCTCACCGCACGCCCGACCAGCACGATCCCCGTGCGCCGCGCGATGGTGAGCGCCAGCGTCGACGGCACGCTCGGCGTCGCGACGTACGCGAGCCCGGCGCGCGCGGCCTTGTACGCGAGCTCGGCCGAGATGCGGCCGGTCACGAGCAGCCCGCGCCCGGTAATCGGCTCCCGCGCGAGCACCGCCGCGCCCACCACCTTGTCGACCGCGTTGTGGCGCCCGATGTCCTCCGCGTGGAACAGGAGTCGCTCGTCGTCCGTGAGTGCGGCGGCGTGGATGCCGCCGGTCTCGTTGTAGCGCTCTCCGCGCCCGAACAGGTCCTTGAAGAGGGCGCGCAGCCGCTCCGGCGCGGGCGGCTCGCCCCGTGCCGGCGCGTGCGCCACCTGGTGCGGATCGGCGAGGAAGGTGGACACGGCCCCGCACCCCGAAGCCAGCACCCGCTTGCGGTTTTCACCCTTGACGGCGGCCACGCGCTCCGGCTTCACCTCGGCCCAGAACCCCAGATCAGGAGCGCAGGGCCGCAGCTTCACCAGGTCGTCGAGCGACTCGATGTAGCCCTCGCCGTGGAGCCACCCCGTCGCCAGCTCCTCCAGCTGATCGGGCGTGCACATCCACGTCACCGCCGGCTCGCCGTTCACTTCCAGCCACACGGGCATCTCTTCGACGACGGCCGATTCGGCGAGCATGCGCCCGCGGCGCGAGCCCGGCGCTCGATCCTCAGGGTTCACCGAAATATTCCGAGTAGATATGCGGCCCCTCCTGCACGCGCACCGCGTGCAACGTGACGCCTCGCGGCAGTTGGGGCGCGATGCGCTCCCACACGTACACCGCCAGGGCTTCCCCCGTCGCGAGCCGGCGCCCGGGGGCGAACTCGGGGAGCGCGTCGTTGATGCTCCGGCCGTCGAGCCGCCGGGTGATTTCCTCGGCGAGCAGGCGATCGAGCGCCTCGAGGCTCATTACGCCGCCCGCTTCCGCCACGAGCGGCCCTTTCACTGTGACCCGGCACTGGTAGCTGTGGCCGTGCTCCACCGCCGCCCGCCCGAACTCCCGGGCGTTCCGCTCGTCGGGCCAGTCGGTCCGCCGGATGCAGTGCGTGGCGCTAAACTCAACGATGCGCGTAAGGTAGCTGATCGGCACGCTTAGAACACCCGCACCGCGCTGGCCTTGAACGAGAACACCACGGGGCCGCCCGGTGCGAGCCCGAGATCCCGCGCGGCCTCCTCCGTGACGACCGCCACGAGCTCCACGCCCACATCCGCCGTGACGTGGACCGCGCCGGGCCGATGATGCGTGAGGCGGGTCACGCGTCCCATGAACACGTTGCGCGCGGAGGAGGCGAGTGGCTCGCGGCTCACGAAGATGTCCGTCGGCGGCACCGCCAGGATTGCCGGGCCCGTCTTGTCGGTCGTCGCGGCGATCTCGATCGAGCCGACGCGCACATGCTTCAGATCACCGTCGCTTGCGCTCGCGGGCAGCTCCACGCGGAACAGGTTCTCCGGCGTAACCGGCGACAGCCTGCCCTCCGCGAGGGCGCGCACGTCGTCCGCCCAACGGTAGGCGTCCTCCAGCTGATGCGACGCCAGACAGACGGCGAGCGGTCGGCGGGCCCGCTCTTCGGCGAGCGCGCGGTACAGCGTCTGTGCCGCCGCGCGGTCGGCCGAGCTGGCGGGCTCGTCGAGTAGCAGCACGTCCGGCTCGACCGCGAGCGCGCGCGCCACGGCCACCCGTTGCACCTCGCCGTCCGACAGCTCGTGCCGCCTGCGGCGCAGCAACGGGGTGATCCCGAGCCGTGTCGCGACGCTATCGACTCGTGTGTTCACCTCCGCGCGCCTGACCCCTCTCACCTGTAATCCGAACTCCAGATTTTCACGCACCGTGCCGCGCAACAGCACCGGACGCTGCTCCACCAGCGTGATGCGGCGCCGGGGACCCGCGCCCGCCCGCGGTGCCTTCCCTCCGGCCACCACGACGCCGCCGAGCCGCACCTCCCCCTCGGAGGGGCGCTCGAGTAGAGCGAGCAGCCGCAGCAGGGTGCTCTTGCCCGATCCGTTCGGTCCCACGATCGCGACGCCCGCGCCGGGCGACACGGCAAACCGCGCGATGTCGAGCACTACGCGGCCGTTATAACGGTGACGCACGCCCACCAGCTCAAGCATGACCGCGGCCCTGGAGCGTCTGCAACGCGACGTTCACGAGCAGGGCGAGGAGCAGGAGGATGAGCCCGAGCGCGAGCGCGAGCCCGAAGTCGCCCTGGCTCGTGTACAGCGCGACGGCGGTCGTGAGGGTGCGGGTCTGGCCGCGGATGTTGCCGCCCACGGTCATGGCGGATCCGATCTCCGCGACGATGTGACCGAAGGCGGTCGTGATCACCGCCGCGAGCGCGAACCGCGCTTCACGCGCCACGGTCCACGCGGTGCGCCACCGGCCGGCGCCGAGCGTCTCGGCGGTGCGGCGGATGCGGGGATCGACACCCTGGACCGCGGCGGCGGCGAGCGCGGCGGCGATCGGGAATGCAAGCACGATGTCGCCCACCACGATCGCCTGCCAGGTGTAGAGCCATTCGAGGCCGCCCAACGGGCCGCGCCGGGAGAGCAAGCCGTAGAGCAGCAGGCCCACCACCACGGTTGGAAACGCCAGGGCGGTGTTGACGACCGTGAGCGCGGCGCGGCGCCCCCAAAACGGCTTCGTAGCGAGCACGAAACCCACGGGGATGCCGAGCCCGCAGGCGAACACGGTGGCGATGAGGCCGATCTTGAGCGTGAGGAGCGCGATGCCGTACACTTCCGCGTCGCCTGACAGGAGCGAGGCGACCGCGCGCCGCAATCCCTCCCCTAGAAAGTCCATCCCACGCCGATCGTCGCCCAGGGGTGTGACGTCCACTCCGTGAGCGCCGCCGTCAGCGGCAGCACGCGGCTGCTGTCGCTGGCCGGCACCTTGTAGGAGACCGGGTAGTTGAGCTTCCAGAGCACCAAGCGGAAATCGCCCCTCACGGAAAGGCGCCGGGCGGGGTACCAGCGCAGGCCGGCGTTGGGGGCGATGGTGAACTTCGTGCCGAACCGGTAGCCGCTCGAGTCGCGCGGTGACGCGCCGCCGATTGCCACGCCCAAGGCTCCGCCCACGAACGGGGCGAACCCGCGCCACGTCTTGCGGCCCGTGAGCACGAGCTGCAATCCGGCGTCAGCCAGGACGACGTCATTCGGGAACGGGCCGGTCTTGCGTAGTGGGGACAAGGAATCCTTCGTCGGATCCACCACGAGGCGGTTGGTCCGCCCGTAGGCGATCCCGAGGGATGCGCCGATCGCGCCGAACAGCGCTTCGTAGCGGATGCCGCCGGTCTTCCCGTCCGAGAGGCCGACGCCCACGCTGCCCCGGCTGCCGCCGAGGTAACCGAACGTGATGACCGCGACCGCGCCGCGACGCACGTCCCGGTAGGGAGATTGACCGGGCTCGTGGCCGACCTGGGCGGAGACCGCGTTCCACGACGCCACGACGCCAAGCCACAAGAGGGCAACGACTCTCATCTTAATCCGTCTCCCTTAAGTCTCTGCCGGTCATTTCCGGCGGCGGTGGGACATCGAGCAGGCGGAGCACCGTGGGGCCGACATCGCGGAGCGCGCCGCCGTGGCGCAGCGGCCCGCGCGCCTCGTCGTCCACAATCAGGAACGGCACCGGGTTCGTGGTGTGCGCCGTGTGCGGGCCGTCCGTCAAGGGGTCGATCATCAGCTCGCAGTTGCCGTGATCGGCCGTGATGAGCAGCGTGGCGCCGCGCCGCTCGGCGCTCTTCACGACCCGCGCGAGACACTCGTCCACCGTCTCCACAGCCTTCACGGTCGCGCTTAGTACCCCCGAATGCCCGACCATGTCCCCGTTCGCGTAGTTGCAGAGGACGAAATCGTGGTGTCCCGCCTCGATGGCCTTGCACAGCACGTCCGTGACCCCCGGCGCGCTCATTTCGGGCATGAGATCGTAGGTGGCGACCTTCTGTGACGGCACGAGCAGCCGCTCCTCACCGGGGTAGGGCGTCTCCACGCCGCCATTGAAGAAGTAGGTGACGTGCGCGTACTTCTCCGTCTCGGCGGTGCGGAACATGGTCTTACCGTGGTCGGACAGCACCTGCGCCACGATCTCCGAGAGCACCATCGGCCCGAACGCCATGGGAAAGGGAAACGTCTCGTCATACTGGGTCATGGTGACGAGATCCACGGGGGTCCTAGTGCCGGTGTCGAAGCCGTCGAACCCGTCCACCGCCAGCGCGCGCACGATTTGGCGCATGCGGTCGGCCCGGTAGTTGAAGCAGAAGATCCCGTCGCCTGGCCGGATGCGCGGTGTCCCCGCGATGACGCGGGGTTTCACGAACTCGTCCGTCTCGCCGGCCTCGTAGGCGCGGCGAATCGCCGTCACCGGGTCGGGAGCGACCTCGCCCACGCCGTGCACCATCGCGTCGTACGCAATCTTGGTGCGGTCCCAGCGCTTGTCGCGGTCCATCGCGTAGTAGCGGCCTACCACGGTGGACACCACCGCCCGACCGCCGTAGGGCGCGAGCAGGTCCACCAGCTCCTGCATGAACGCGAGGGCCGACTGCGGCGGCGTGTCTCGCCCGTCGAGCCAGGCATGAATCGCGACCGGTAGCTCGTGCTGACGGGCGAGCCTGACGGCGGCCACGAGGTGCTGATCGAGCGCGTGCACCCCGCCGTTGCCGATGAGGCCCGGGAGGTGCAGCGTCCCGCCGCGGCGCTTCACCCGGGTGCACAGCTCCACGAGCGGCGGCAACCGGAAAAACTCGCCCGACTCGATCGCCTGCGTGATCCGCACGATGTCCTGTGGCACGACGCGGCCCGCCCCGAGGTTCAAGTGCCCCACTTCACTGTTGCCGATCTGTCCCTCGGGAAGACCCACGGCGAGCCCCGACGCGTTGAGGAGCGTGCGCGGGGCCCGGCTCCACAGGCGATGCCAGGTGGGCGTCCGCCCGAGCTCGACGGCGTTACCCTCCCGGCCGGGACGGAAGCCCCAGCCGTCGAGCACGATCAAGACGACCGGGGTGCGCAGCCCATGCCTCTTTGCCATATTGGAGGGAATGCAATCTAGCCGGGCCCTCCGCGCCCTTCCAGTTGTGCTGGGGCTCGTCACACCCCCGTCGCTCGCCGCCCAAGCGCGCTACCGCGTCACCACTGATGGGGCCTGGTTCTACCAGGAGCCGGGTGGCAAGCGCCTGGCGCGCCTGGCGCGCGGTGCCGTGCTCATGGGCGGCGAGACGCAAGGCGACTGGCAGGGCGTGATGCTGGAGGGCTGGATCTTCACGACCTCGGTGGGCCCGACGCCCCGCGCCGGCTATGACCTCACGGTGACGCGCGCGCCGGAGGAGAACCTGCGCTCGGCCCCCGCGGGCGCGCTCATCGGCAAGCTGCCCCAGGGATTCCTGCTCAACAAGGTCGCGGAAGGCACGTCGGGTCGCTGGATCCACGTGACGCGCGCGGGCTGGGTGGAGAAGACGGACCTCGAGACCGTCGCGCAGGTGGCGAGCTTGCGGACGGCGAGTGCCGATAGCGGTTCGGGTGAACCGACCCCGGGGCCGCGCCCCGGGGCTCCGGGGACCTCGGGCCATGGGCCCGGGGTCGGTCAACCCGACACGAACCCCAATCCCTCCGCTCCGGTCGACCCCTCGCGCGTCGCGTCGGCGCGCCGCACGATCCTGTACCGGGCGCCGGAAGGACAGCCGACGGGAACGCTCGCGCCGTCGGCGCCGCTGCGCGTGCTGGGGCGCTCGGGCGAGTGGACGCGCGTGGAGCTCGAGGGGTGGGTCAGGAGCGCGGACCTGGAGATTGCGCCGCCCGGTGTGCTCGTGGGCGTCACCGCCGCCGAGCTGCGCACCGATCCGCAGCGCTATGCGGGACAGGTGCTTCGCTGGACGCTGCAGTTCATCTCGACACAGAAGGCCGACGAGCTGCGGCCCGAGATCCCGAACGGCGCCACGTATTTCCTGGCGCGCGGGCCGCTCCCCGAGCGGGGGTTCGTGTACGTCGTGGTCCCCGAGGCGAAGCGCGCGCAGCTCGAGACGCTCACGCCCCTCGCCACCATTGAGGTCACTGCGCGCGTGCGCACCGGCCGCACGCGGTTCCTCGGCAACCCGGTGCTCGACATGATCAGCCTCGAGACCCTGCCATGAACGAGATCCTGCGTGACCGCCTGTTGCGGAAGCTCGACGCGCTTCCCGACGACAAGGCGTATCAGGTGCTGGACTACGTCGAGTTTCTGGAGTCCAAGTACGCCGAGCGGCCGGCCGGCGCGCCGCCGTTCCAACGTGTGGCGGAGACGCTCGAGGACACGCTGCGGGCCGGTCGCGTTCCGATCAACATCATCAAGGGGACGATGGACGCCGTGGGGAAGGCGGGAAAGCTACTCGAGAAAGTGGCGGCGGCGGGGAAGGCGGCAGTGGAGGAGGCGGCGAAGAAGTCGGTGGACAAGGACAAGGTTGAGGAAACACCCCCCGCCCAGTAACTTTCGCCATGGGAACCTTCCGCCCCGCTGCCGCTCTCACTTTCGACGACGTTTTGCTCGTTCCGCGGCTCTCGAGCGTGCACCCGCGGAACGTGGACGTGCGCTCGCGCTTCACCCGCGGCATCTCCCTCAACATCCCCCTCGTGTCCGCCGCGATGGATACCGTCACCGAATCGGAGATGGCGATCGCGATCGCGCGCGAGGGCGGCATCGGCGTGCTCCACAAGAACATGCCGGTCGACCGCCAGGCGGCTGAGGTGGACCGCGTCAAGCGCAGCGAGTCGGGGATGATCCTGCACCCCATCACCCTCGGGCCGGACCGGCCGCTGCGCGAGGCGGTGCGCCTGATGGAGCGGTTCCGCATCTCGGGCGTGCCGATCGTGGACGACGCCGGGCGCCTGGTGGGCATCATCACCAACCGCGACCTCCAGTTCGAGCGCGAGCTCGACCGCCCGATCCGCGACGCGATGACCAAGGACCGCCTGGTGACCGCACCGGTGGGCACGGGACTCGACGAAGCGGAGCGGATCCTCGCCAAGCACCGCATCGAGAAGCTGCCGGTGGTGGACGAGCGGGGCGTCCTCAAGGGACTCATCACCATCAAGGACATCTTCAAGCGCCGGCGGCACCCCCACGCCAACAAGGATCAGCACGGGCGGCTGCGGGTCGCGGCGGCGGTCGGGGGGACGTCCGATGCGCTGGCGCGCGCGCGGGCGCTCATCGACGCCGGGTGCGACGTGATCGTCGTGGACTCGGCGCACGGGCACTCCGAAGGCGTGCTCAAAACGGTGGCCTGCCTGCGCGAGGCGTACCCCGACGCGCAGCTGGTGGGCGGCAACGTGGCGACGGAGGCGGGCGCGCGGGCGCTGGTCGAGCGCGGCGTGGACGCCGTGAAGGTCGGCGTGGGCCCGGGCTCGATCTGCACCACGCGGGTCGTCACCGGCGTCGGCGTCCCGCAGATCACGGCCATCATCGACGGCGTGAGGGGCGCGGGGGCGGGTGACGTACCGGTGATCGCGGACGGCGGCATCAAGTACTCGGGCGACGTGGTGAAGGCGCTCGCCGCGGGCGCCGAGAGCGTGATGATGGGCTCGATGCTCGCGGGCACGGAGGAGAGCCCGGGCGAGTCGTTCCTGCTGGAGGGCCGGCGCTTCAAGGTGATCCGCGGCATGGGCAGCCTCGGCGCCATGGAGGAAGGCTCCGCCGACCGCTACTTCCAGGAGGGTGAGGTGTCGCCCTCCAAGCTCGTGCCCGAAGGCATCGAGGGACGCGTGCCCTACAGAGGGCCGGCCTCAGACGTGATCTTCCAGATGGTGGGCGGGCTCCGCAGCGGCATGGGCTACTGCGGCGTGTGCGACATCAAGGCCCTCCGCAGTGAGACCGAATTCATCCAGATCACGACCGCGGGTCTGCGCGAATCGCATCCCCACGACGTCGTAATCACCCGCGAAGCCCCCAATTACAGCCTCTGACGCTTGACACTCCCCACGGGGAGGCCTAGTCTAGCGCGGCCGTACCAGCTTTCACCCGTCCCCCCGAAGGGAGTGACGCGTCTATGAGCCTGTGGGCGACCAAGTCCATCACCGTCCTGCGCGCCGAAGCCGATGCGGTCAACGAGCGCTCCCTGAAGCGGCATCTCGGGGTGCTGAATCTGATCACGCTCGGGATCGGCGCCATCATCGGCGCGGGGATCTTCGTGCTGACGGGCCAGGCGGCGGCGCTGTACGCCGGCCCGGCGGTGCCCCTGTCGTTTATCCTCACCGGGATCGCGTGCGCGTTCGCCGGGCTGTGCTACGCCGAAATGGCGAGCGCGGTCCCGGTGGCGGGCAGCGCGTACACCTATTCGTATGCCACGATGGGCGAGTTCGTTGCCTGGATCATCGGGTGGGACCTGGTCCTCGAGTACGCGATGGGCGCCGCGACGGTCGGCGTCGGGTGGTCGGGGCACTTCCTGAGCCTGCTCGACTACTTCGGCGTCCATGTGCCGGCCAAGCTGACGCAGGCGCCGTTCGACTTCTGCACGGCCGGCGAATTCGCCGCCAAGGTCGCGGGTTGCGCGCAGGTAGGGTGGTTCTCGACCGGCGCATACGTCAACCTGCCGGCCATCTTCATCGTGGCGGTGATGTCGTATGTGCTCGTCGTCGGGATCAAGCAATCCGCGACGGTCAACAACGTCATCGTGATCACGAAAATCACGATCGTACTCGCGGTGATCATCTTCGGCCTCCAGTATGTGAATCCCGACAATTGGAAGCCGTTCATCCCGCCGAACGCCGGAGAGTGGGGCACGTACGGATGGTCCGGGGTGCTGCGGGGCGCGTCGCTGATCTTCTTCGCCTACATCGGCTTCGACGCCGTGTCGACGGCCGCGCAGGAGGCGCGCAATCCCCAGAAGGACATGCCGATCGGCATCCTCGGCTCGCTTGCCGTGTGCACGCTGCTCTACGTGCTGATGTCGGCCACCCTCACCGGTCTGGTCTCCTACAAGGAGCTCAACGTCGCCGCCCCGGTGGCGCTCGCCGTATCGCGCATTCCCGCGCTCAACTGGTTGCGTCCGTTCATCGACATTGGCGCCGTGATGGGGCTCGCGTCCGTGATCCTGGTCATGCTCCTCGGGCAGTCGCGCGTCTTCTATTCGATGTCGCGCGACGGACTGCTCGGCATCTGGGCCGGGAAAGTCCACCCCAGGTTCCGCACGCCGTACCTCTCCACCATCTATACCGGCTTCGGCGTGGCGTTCTTCACCGGGATGTTCCCGATCCGCATTCTCGGCCAGCTCGTGAACATCGGCACGCTGCTCGCGTTCGTGCTGGTGTGCGCTGGCGTGTGGATCCTGCGGCACAAGCGGCCCGACCTCGACCGGCCCTTCCGGACGCCGTGGGTGCCTCTCGTCCCGATTCTGGGGATCGCCACGTGCGTGGCGCTGATGACGTTCCTCCCGGCGGACACGTGGATCCGGCTGGTCGTGTGGCTGGTGATCGGGTTCGGCATCTACTTCGGGTACAGTCGCAAGCACAGCGTCCTGCAAAGGGAGATTGCATCGGGCGGGGCAGGAAAATAGAGAGCGTCGCAACACAGGCGTCACGGAACGACGTCACGAGAAGGCGTCGCGGAGAACCGTCGGGCGTTGCCCGGCGGTTCTGTCGTTTTTGCGACTCGCACCGTACGTTTACTTGAGCGTCGACATCTGACGGTAGACGCGCGGGAGGTGCCATGAAACTCTGGTCATTCTGTGTCGTGTTCGCGGTGGCCACAGCCGCGTGTGGTGGCGGGAACAAGGTTACCGGGCCGGTCCCGTGTGATACGTACGCCGGCGGCTTCTTGACTGGAAATTCCGGTGGTCTGCCCGGCACGTATGATCTCAAGTCGGTATGCTCGGGAATGAAGCCCGACCAGCCAGGGGCCAGCGGCAGTGTCGTCATCACGGAGGCGGACTTCACAGCCACGATCGGCACAACTACCTACAGCGGCAGGTACACGCTTTCCAATCCGGACGGCATCACGGTCAATCTGACCAGCCCCCTCCCGACGCAATTGGTCGGGACGTACCGGCTTCGGAACGACAGCCTCGCGGTGAGTGGCACGGTGGGAGGCCAGCGTCTGTCGCTCGTAGGGACGCGGGTAGTGCCGTAGACGGGACGTTTCTGCGTGACGTTTCTGCGTGACGCCTCTGCTCGACGCTTCTAATTATCTTGATGCCATGACGACTAACGGAGTCCCGATTCCCCCGGAGCGGGTACGGGCGGCCGAGGCCGTGGCCGCCGTGCTGGCGCCGGGCCGGCGCGTCGCGCTCACGACGCACGTGAACGCCGACGGGGACGGGGTCGGGAGCGAGGTGGCGCTGTGGCATCTGCTCACCGCGCGCGGGCTGCGGGCGACCATCGCGAACCCCACACCCATCCCCGATCGGTTTCACTTCCTCGTACCGGCGGGCGCCGATCACTCGGAGCGAGCGGCGCGCGAGATCGAGGCAGCCGATGTGGTCGTGGTCCTCGACATTTCCGACCTGAGCCGGCTGGGCGATCTGGCGCGCGCGATCAGGCAGTCGCATGCCGTGGCGTGTATCGATCATCACGTGAGCGTGGGCTCGCTCCCGGGGGGCCCTCGGTTGGTGGCGCCCGAAGCGGCTGCCACGGCCGAGCTGGTGTTCGACTTCGCGAGTGCGCTCCAGTGGCCGCTCTGCCCCGAGGCGGCCCGCGCGCTCTACGTGGGCATTCTCACGGACACGGGCGGGTTCCGGTTCGCGAACACCTCCCCGCGTGTGCTGCGGGTCGCGGGCGCGCTGCTCGAGTGCGGCGTGGACCCGGAGTCGATCTACGAGTCGGTGTACGCGAGCGCGCCCGAGGGTCGCGTTCGTCTCACGGCCGAAGTGCTCGGCACGCTGGTGGTCGAGCCGAAGCACGGGCTGGCGTGGGTGACCGTGCCGCCGGACGCGCTGCAGCGGCACCGCGCCACCGCCGACGACCTGGACGGCATCGTCGAGTACCCGCGATCCATCGCGGGCGTGCGGCTGGCCCTGCTGTTCCGTCAGCTCGCGAATGGCAAGGTGAAGGTCAGCTTCCGCTCGATGGGCGAGGTGGACGTCGCCGAGCTGGCGCACCGGTTCGGGGGCGGGGGCCACAAGAAGGCAGCGGGTGCGTCGCTCGACGGCACCATCGCCGACGCTCAGACGCAAGTGCTGGCGGCGGCTCGGGAGTACCTCAACGGGCGCTAGGGCGCTCGCAAAAACGCCCGCACGAAGTTTCGCTTGGAGAAGTCCCCACCGGTCCAGATCCGCCAGAAGAGATCGCTCCCCGGCAGGGCGCGCGCGATGGCGGCGCCGCCCCACCCGCGGCCGTGCAGGTCGCGGATCCGCGCGCCCAGCTCGACCAGGAAGTCGAGCTTATCGCGCAGCCGCGCCGCGCCCTGCTCCACGCGCCCGCGGTGCTGACAAAACAGCACCTGCGGCTCGAGTGCCAGCACCCGCCGCAACGAGTCCATCATCGCGTACACGTCCTCGTCGGCGCGCAGGTAGCGAAGCCGAGGGGCCAGATACAGATCGCCCGAGAAGAGCCAGCCGCGCTCGGGCTCGAACAGCGCCACGTGGTCGGTGGCGTGGCCGGGCGTGTAGATCACCTGGAACCGGAAACGCGGCGTCTCGAGCCGCTCGCCGAGCGGGGCGACGGCAGCGGGTGGCCGGGCGCCCCACGCCACGCGACGGTAGAGCTGCGATTGAGACTCGGGCTCCGCGAGCCGTGCGACGGCGGAGGCGTGGGCCAGCGGCGTGATGCTGAGCTCCCGGGCCAGCAGCCCGTGGTTGCCCGAGTGGTCTTCGTGGTGGTGCGTGGTGACGCACTGCCGAACGCCGAGATCCCCCACGAGCCGCCGCACGTCCCGCGCCAGGTTCGGCGGGCCCGAGTCCACGAGCAGCCCATCGACGAGATAGACGCCGGTCCAGTAGATCGCCCGCCCCAGCACGGTGCGGGCCATCCGGAAATAACGAACGTCGCCGTAGTCGACGCGGACGATCACGCACGGGAGTGTAATCGATGTATCGTCCGGCGGGGGCCCCTTGCCGGGCGCGCCCCGTCGCGCCACCTTCGCGCACCATGAAAAAGATTCTCGTCGCCCTCCTCGTCGTGTTGGTGGTGCTCGCCGCCGTCGCGCTCGAGCGCGCCTACACGGTCCGCTCGCGCCAGCCCCAGGTGACGCCCGTAGCGGCGGAGCCGCTCGATACCGCGGCGCTGGCCCAGCGCCTGGCCGGCGCCCTGCGCTTCAGGACCGTCTCCTATCAGGACTCGAGTCAGTTCGACGCCCGCGAGTTCGACGGCTTCCATCGCTACCTGCGGGCGACCTTCCCTAGGCTACATGCCGTGCTCAAGCTCGAGAAGGTGAACGGCTACGGCCTGTTGTACGAGTGGACAGGGTCCGCTCCGAATCTCCCACCGATCGTCCTGCTCGCGCACCAGGATGTGGTTCCGGTGGAGCCCGGCACCGAGAGCCGCTGGACTGAGCCGGCATTCGAAGGCAGGATCGCCGGCGGGTATGTGTGGGGCCGCGGCGCCCTGGACGACAAGGGGAGCCTCGTCGGGATTCTCGAGTCGGTGGAACATCTCGTCGGGGCGGGGGCCAAGCCCCGGCGCACTGTGTATCTCGCGTTCGGCTACGACGAAGAAGTCGGCGGACGGCGCGGCGCCGCCCATATGGCCGATCTGCTCGCGTCGCGCAACGTGCACCCCGAGCTCGTGCTGGACGAAGGCGGCGCGATCGCTACGGGAATGGTCGCGGGCATTTCGGCGCCGGTGGCGCTGGTCGGTATCGCCGAGAAGGGGTATGTGACCGTCGGGCTCACGGCCCAGGCCGAGGGCGGGCATTCGTCGATGCCGCCGGACGAGACCGCGGTCGGCATCCTGGCTGCGGCGATCACGCGGCTCGAGCAGCAGCAGATGCCGCGGGCCATCCGCGGGCCGACGGGTGACATGTTCGACTACCTGGGTCCCGAGATGTCGTTCGGCCCACGGCTCGTCATGGTGAACCGCTGGCTGCTCGGCGGGATCCTGGCGCGCAAGTTCGGCGCCACCCCCCAGGGAAACGCGATGCTCCGCACGACCACCGCGCCCACGGTGCTCCAGGCGGGGGTGAAGGAGAACGTGCTGCCGTCGTCGGCGCGCGCGCTCGTGAATTTCCGTATCCTCCCCGGCGACAGCGTGGAAAGCGTCGTCGACCACGTGCGCCGGGCGGTGCACGACTCGCGGATCACCGTGCAGCCGCTCGCGGAGACCATGAGCAATCCATCGGGCGTCACCAGTGTGGACGGCGGGCCGTTCCAGATGCTGGCACGCACCATTCGCCAGGTGGTCCCGGCGGCGGTGGTGACGCCCTGGCTCGTCGTGGGCGCCACCGACTCACGCCATTACGCCCGGCTCACTCCCAACGTGCTGCGGTTCACTGGAATGGCGATCGGAAAGGACGACGTGCGTCGGGTGCACGGCACCGATGAGCGGGTCGGCGTGCAGGCGTACGCGGACGCGGTGCGGATCTACATCCAATTCCTGAAGAACGCGGCGCTGTAGCCACCCTATGACCGCCCCCAATCTCTCCGCTAGGGAGCTGCGCCGGGTCGTCACCGCCGCGGCGGTCGGGAACGTCATCGAGTGGTACGACTTCTACATCTTCGGCAGCCTGGCTTCGGTGCTCGCCGTCAAGTTCTTCGAGAAGACCCACCCGGTGGCAGCCTTCCTGAGCACCGTGGCGCTCTTTACCATGGGCTTCCTGATCCGGCCCCTCGGGGCACTGCTGTTCGGCCGCATCGGCGACCGCGTGGGCCGCAAGTACACCTTCCTCTTTACGCTCACCGGCATGGGCCTGTCCACGGCCCTGATCGGGGTCGTGCCGAGCTATGCCAGCATCGGCATCGCGGCGGCGCTCATCCTCTTCCTGCTCCGCCTGGTCCAGGGCCTCTGCCTCGGCGGGGAATACGGCGGTGCGATTACCTACGTCGCCGAGCACGTGCCCGACGAGAAGCGGGGGTACTACACCGGGTGGCTGCAGACTTCCCCCACCCTCGGGATCGTCCTGTCCCTGGCCGTGGTCCTGGGGACGCGGAAAGCGCTCGGTGAGGCGGCGTTCAACGACTGGGGATGGCGGATCCCGTTCTTGCTCTCCCTCGTCATGGTCGCGATCGCCATCTACATCCGGCTGCGGCTTCAGGAGACGCCGCTCTTCCAGTCCATCAAAGCGAAGGGGCAGACGGCGACCAATCCCTGGCGCGAGGCGTTCCTGAGCCAGAACGTCAAGCTCGTCGGGATCGCCACCATCGTCGTGCTCGGCGAGGGATGCGTGTGGTACTCGAGCCAGTTCTGGGCGCTCTACTTTCTCGAGACGGTCACCAAAATGGATCTGGTGAGCCGCAGCTTCATCGTCGGCGTGGCGCTCCTGATCGCTACTCCGACGCTGGTCTTCTTCGGATGGCTGTCGGACAAGGTCGGTCGGAAGCCGATCATCCTCGGCGGGTTTTTCCTCGCCGCCGTCACGTACTACCCGTTGTACGCTGCCCTGGCCGCGGTCGCCCAGCCCGGAGCGGTGAACTATCCGATGGCGATCCTGATCGTCGTCGTGCTGGTCTCGTACGTGGGAATGGTGTACGGCCCGATCGGGGCGTTCCTCGCCGAATACTTCCCGGCTCGCATCCGGTATACGTCGGTGTCCGTCCCGTATCACATCGGCAATGGCTGGGGCGGCGGGCTGGTGCCGTTCATCACTCCCGCCGTTTATTTGGCGACTCACAGCGTCGGCTGGGCGTTGGTGTATCCCATCGCGGTTCCGGCGGTGGCGTTCCTCTTGAGCCTCTTCCTGATGCCGGAGACACGCAAGCGCAGCATCTGGGCGCCGGAGGCGGGGTCCACTTCGTAGGTCTGCGCACCTGCCACGGCGTGCCCGGCGCGGCGCGCGGTGCTCAGGTCGTCGGACATTGAGCGCGAGCGGCGCAAGCCTCATGCCCGCTCGTTGCCCCTCGCGCTCATCTCCCTCTACCTTTCTCCCGTGACCCCTTCCGACACCGTTCTGGCGCGCGTCGAGCGCGCTCTCTCCCAGCTCAAGAACCCCCGCAGCGGGAGCGACGTCCTCTCGGCCGGCATGGTCAAGGACCTCGCCATTGCGGGGGACGGCACGGTTACGCTCACGTTCCTCCTCGGCCGCGACGATCCGGGCTCGCTCGCGCGCGAGGTGCGGAAGGCGGTGCAGAGTGTGGACGGGGTCACGGCGGTGCGCGTCAACGTCACCGACGCCAGCAATTCAGGGGAGGGCACGGCCCCCCGCCAGACCGCTCCGCGTCCTGGCCCCGGTGCGGTCCCTCCGCCTCCCACGCCCGTTGAGCTCCCCCACCTCGGCACCGTCCTCGCGATCTCGTCGGGCAAGGGCGGGGTGGGAAAGTCGACCGTCTCCACGAACCTCGCCGTCGCGCTGGCACGCGCGGGCCACCGCGTGGGGCTCATGGATGCCGACATCTATGGGCCGAATATCCCGCGGATGATGGGTGCGGATCAGAAGCCGGAGGTGCGAGGCGGGAAAATCCAGCCGCTCGAGGCCCACGGCGTGAAGCTCATGTCGCTCGCGCTCATCGTCGAACGGGACGCGCCGGCGATCTGGCGTGGGCCCATCATCATGAAGGTGATCGGGCAGTTCGTGAAGGACGTTGACTGGGGCCAGCTGGACTACTTTCTGGTGGACCTGCCGCCGGGGACGGGCGACGCGCAGCTCTCGCTCGCCCAGACGGTGCACATTCGCGCCGCGATCATCGTCACCACGCCGCAAGAAGTGGCGGTGGGCGATTCCTTGCGCGGTGCGAAGATGTTCGAGCGCGTCGGCGTCCCGGTCCTGGGCGTGGTCGAGAACATGAGCTACTTCGTGTGTCCCCACTGCGGCGAGCGAACGGAGATCTTCCTCGCCGGCGGAGGCACGCGCCTCGCGGACGAGCTTGGCGTGCCGTTACTCGGCCAGGTGCCGCTGCAGGCGCAGCTGGCCGATCTCGCCGACACCGGCCGGCCCGTCGTTGCGGCCGATCCCGGCTCGCCGGCCGCGCAGGCCCTCGAGGCCGTCGCCCGGCGCGTCAGCGACGCGCTGGCCGCGCTCCCGCGCTGACGGTGCGGCTCCTCATCGCCGCGCTGTCCCTGCTGCAGCACCCCCGCGCCGAGCGACCCGACGTGCGCGCCGGGCTGGACACGCTGTACGGGGGGGGCTTCCCCGCCGCCGCGGCGTACTTCGCCGAGATCGCCGCGCGGGACTCGACCGACCCCGCGCCCGTGACGTTCGAAGCGAGCGCTTACATCTGGTGGGCCGCCGCGCTCGAGAACGACGCCTACGAGGCTGCGCGGATCGACTCGCTGCTCGATCTCGCCATCGCGCGCGCCCACGCCGCCTCCCCCGGCCCGGCCCAGGACTTCTGGCTCGCGACCGCGCTGGGGTATCGCGCCCGCCAGCGCGACTTGCACGGGCATTCGTGGGGCGCCGCCAAGGACGGCAAGGCGATGCGCGACGCCTACGCGCGCGTCCTGGCCGTGGACTCGAGCTGCAGCGACTGCTACCTGGGACTGGGCGTGTACCAGTACGGCCTGGCGCGCGCGAGCGCCCTCGCCCGCCTGGTCGCGAAGATCGTGGGACTGGGAAGCGGGAACGCGGAGCGGGGGATCGCCTACATGCGCCGGGCGGCAGCGCAGGGAGATCTGGCGCGGGTCGAGGCCGGCTGGGTGCTCGCCGCGGCGCTGGTGCGCGAGGCGGCGCGCGATCCGGAGCGGCACGCGGCGCTCGAGCGGGACGCCCGCGACGAGGTGGTCCGGCTCAGCTCGCGCTATCCCGGGAATCCGGTGTTCCTGCGCTTCTTGCGAGAGATCGCCGAGCCTGCGCCCTGAAGGGGTGTGACCTCCGTCACCCCCCTGTTGCGTCGGCGCCACTCTACCATTATCCGGCGAATCCCTTACCATGTTTCGGATGGCGCCACGCCTGGGATTCGAGATGGCCGACCCGCAATGGGCTCGTCTGCAAGTCGACGTGAACTATCGACTGCGCCGTGGTGCGTGGTATCGGGTCGCGGGTTTGACGCCCGTTGACGCAACGCTCGACGTCAACCGCGAGCAGGTCCCCGTGCCGCGCACGTCCCTGAAGATCGTCTCGACGCCGCCGCAGTACTGGACGGTCGTCGTGCGCCCGCGTGATGCGAAGAGCCTGCCTGCGCTGTGGGGCGACAAGTACGCCGTGTGCCCCGGTTGCCGCAACCGCACGCAGTTGAAAGGCGCGCCGCAGACCATGCGCTGCGCCCGCTGCGAGCGCACGTACCGCGTCGCGTGGGAGGAGTGGTTCATCGGAGTGGGGTGAGCGGCGGCTCGATGCCAGTTCCGCCGATCTCATCCTTAGGTACCGTCGAAGGCGCGCGCCCCGCCCGTCCGGAGACACCGAGGACTGGGATGATCCAGTCGCGTATGCTCAGACGTCTGGGGTTGCTCGCGGCCCTCGCGGCCGGCTACTTCGTGGCCGGCAAGCTGGGCCTCGAGCTGGCGTACGTCAACCCGAGCGCCACCGCCGTGTGGCCCCCCGCCGGTCTCACACTCGCAGCCTTCCTGCTCCTCGGTTACGAGGTTTGGCCGGCCATCCTGCTCGGCGCCTTTCTCGTCAATGTCACCACTGCGGGCTCCGTGGCGACGTCCGCCGCCATCGCGGCCGGCAACACGCTCGAAGGGCTGCTCGGCGCCTACCTGGTCAACCGGTTCGCCCGCGGCCACCGGGCCTGCGAGCGCGCGCGGGACGTCTTCAAGCTGGCGGGACTCGCCGCGCTCCTCAGCACGGCGGTCAGCGCCACGGCCGGCGTGGTCGCCCTCTCCCTGGCCGGCTTCGCGCGCTGGACCGACTTCGGATCCATCTGGTCCACCTGGTGGATGGGCGATGCCGTGAGCGATCTGGTCATCGCGCCGGCGGTGCTGCTGTGGGCCGCGCGCCCCCGCGTGCGCTGGACCCGGCGCCATGCGCTCGAGGCCGTCGGCCTGCTCGCGTGCCTCGCCATCGTCGGAATCGCCGTCTTCAGCGGGCTGGTCCCGTGGAAGGACAAGCATTATCCGTTGGAATTCCTGTGCGTCCCGCTGCTGTTGTGGGTGGCGTTCCGGTTCGAGCAGCGGGAGGCGGCGACGGTCGTCGTGCTGCTCGCCGGCGTCGCCATCTGGGGCACGCTGCGCGGCTACGGACCCTTCGCCCGGCCGTTGTTTAACGAGTCGCTGCTGCTGCTGCAGGCGTTCCAAGGGGTCTCGGCCGTCATCACCCTGGTCCTCGCCGCGGCAGTGGCGGAGCGGAGCGAAGCGGTGGACCGGCTCCGCCGGCTGGCGGTGAGCGATCCGCTCACGGGACTCTCCAACTACCGTCAGCTGGCCCACGCGCTCGACGCAGAGATCCGGCGGTCGTCCCGCACCGATCGGCCATTCGCGGTGGTGTTGATGGATCTGGACGGCCTCAAGAAGATCAACGATCGCTATGGCCACCTGGTGGGCAGCCTGGCCTTGCGGCGCCTGGCGGAAACGCTGCTCGGCTCGTGCCGGGGGATCGACACCGCCGCGCGCTTCGGCGGGGACGAGTTCGCGCTGGTCCTGCCCGAGACCGGGGACGCGGCGGCGTGGCACGTGGCCCGGCGCGTCGCCGACCGCGTGGCGGCGGACGGCGAGCAGCCGCCGCTCTCCGTGAGCGTCGGGGTGGCCGTGCATCCGCGCGACGGGGCGACGCTCGAGGCGCTGCTGAACGCCGCGGACCGCTCGCTGTACGACAGCAAAGCACGGCGTCGCGGTCGGACAAAACAAGCCGCTCGTTGACCCCCGGCCCGGCGCCCCGGTAGCTTCCGCGCCATGATGAGCACCACCCGCACGCCCGGCGCCCTCACCGTCGGGCCGCTCCGGCCCGTCATCCTGAAGCTCGCGGCGCCGGCGGTGGCGATGATGGCGTGCCACTTCTGCTTCAACCTCATCGATGCCATCTGGGTCGGCCGCCTGATCGGGCCCGCCGCGCTCGCCGCCGTCTCGACCGCCGGGTTCTACGTGTGGGTGCTCCTGTCGCTCGGGGAGATGGTGGAAGTGGGGCTGATCGCGGTCGCCGCTCGACGCCACGGCGAGGGGCTGCCCGATGCCGCCGCCCGTGCCGCCGGTGCCGCGGTCGTGTACGCCCTGGCCGCGGGGACCGTCGTGTCGGTCCTGGGGTTCGCGCTCACGGACGCCCTGTTTCACGTGATGGGCGTGCCGCGCGAGGTGGCGACGCTCGGGCGCGCGTACCTGGACACCTGGCTGCTGGGCGGACCGCTGGTGTTCGGCTTCTTCGCGATCGAGGCGACGTTCCGCGCGTCGGGCGACACGCGCACTCCGTTCCTCTTGCTCATGGCCTCCGTGGTCCTGTCGGTGGGCCTCGACCCGCTGCTCATCGCCGGCGTCGGCCCGTTCCCGAGGCTCGGAGTCGAGGGCGCCGCCCTCGCCTCCGTGATGGTGCGGGGCGGCGGGTTTCTCATCGGGATCGGCATCGCGTGGCGGCGCGGCCTCATCCGCCTCGACGACCCCGACTGGCGCGCCATGCCCACGGTGTTCCGCGTGGGCGCGCCGCTCTCGCTCGCGGGGGTGCTGCTCTCGGTCGTGTATATGTGGCTCACGCGGTACACCTCCGGCTTCGGGACGGCCGCGCTCGCGGCACTCGGCGTCGGCCACAAAATCGAAGGGCTCGGCTTCATCGCCATCTCCGGGTTCGCCCTCTCGGCTTCCGCGCTCGTGGGACAGAACCTGGGCGCGCAGCAGGAGGCGCGCGCCCGCCAGGCGGTGCGGATGACGGTGGGCTATTGCCTGGCGGTCACGACGGTGACGGCGGTCGCCTTCCTCACGATCCCAGGGAGGCTCGTCGCGCTGTTCACATCCGATGCCGGGGTCATCGCGGACGGCAGCCTTTACCTGCGGGTGATCGCCTTCGCGCAGATCGGCCAGACGTTCGAGATCATTCTGGAGGGCGCGCTCGCCGGCGCGGGATACACGCTGTGGCCCCAAGTCGCGAGCACCACGCTCACCCTGCTCCGCGTGCCGCTCGCCGCGTGGTGGTCGGGGGCCATCGGGCTGCTCGGCATATGGCTGGCGCTCTCGGTCACGGCCATCGCGCGCGGGATCGTCATGGCGATGTTCTGGCTCGGCGGCGCCTGGCGTCGCGCAACGGTCTGACGACCGATGGCCACCCTCATCACCCTGCTCACCGACTTCGGAAGCGCCGACAGCTACGTGGGCGAAGTGAAGGGCGTGCTGTTGTCGCAGGTGCACGGCGCCGCACTCGTCGACATCACGCACCAGGTGCCACCGGGTGACGTGCGCGCGGCCCAATACGTCCTGTCGCGCGTCTGGCACCGGTTCCCGCAGGGAAGCGTGCACCTCGCGGTGGTGGACCCGGGCGTCGGCACCGACCGCCGTGTGCTGGCGGCCTCGACGGCGGGACATTTCTTCGTCGCTCCGGACAACGGCCTGCTGTCGTTCCTGCCGGCGGATGCGCCCTTCGTGGGGCTGCCCATCCCGGAGGGCGCCTCCCCTACCTTCCAAGCGCGCGACGTGTTCGCGCCCGTGGCGGGCCAGCTCGCGCTCGGCGCGCCGCTGTCCCACGTGGGTCATCCCGTCACCGACGCGTACCGCTCCCCGCTCCCCGCTGCCAAGCACGACGGCACAGCGGTGATCGGGGAGGTCATCTATGTCGATCGATTCGGTACGCTGATCTCCAACATTCCCGGTGACGCGGTGGAGCCGGGCGTGCGGATCACGGTCGGAGGAACGGAGATCGGTACGCTGTCGCGCACCTTCGGGGATGTGGGACGGGGCGCGCTGGTCGCGTTCGCCGGCAGCGGCGGGACGGTAGAGATCGCGGTGCGCGACGGCAGCGCCGCGAGACTGCTAGGAGTCGGTGTGGGGGCGGAGGTGCGGGCTTGAGGGCGTCGGGACGTTCACCTTCGCCATCACCCGCTCCACGAAGCCGAACTCGGGCGCGAAGCGCGTCAGCTGCGCCAGCTCGCGGATCAGCTTGCGCTCGCGCTCCGCGATGGCGCGGCATTCGGCGCACTGCGCGAGGTGAGCGTCCCGGGTCGCGGGAAGCAGACCCTGCGCCCAAAGTTCGATCTCCTCGGGGGTCAGGTGCAGCAGCAGGGGGTTTGTCATTGTTCCGTCCTACGGGCTGGGACGGGTCGAGGTTTCATCTCGGTCATTCGCGGCGGTCCTCGAGGTAGCCCCGTAATTCGTTGCGCGCCCGGTGGATATACGTCTTGACCGTGCCCAAGGGTAGGTCCAGGATACGGGCGATGTCTTCGTAGCTGTGGCCCTCGACGTGGCGCAACAGAATGCACGTCCGGTACTCAGGCCGGAGGCGGGCGACGGCGTGCTCGATCGCGCCGCCCAGCTCGCGCGCTTCGAGCTCCTGCAGGGGAGACTCGTGGCGGTCACCCAGCTGTGGGGCGGTGGCGCTCATCTCGTCGGGCGTCGTCGCATGCGGCGAGCCGTCGAGTGAGAGGGTCTCGAGCTCGCGCTTGCGCAGATGATCGATCGCGGCATTGTTCGCGATCTTGAAGATCCACGACGAGAACTTGAACTGGGGATTGTACGAGCCGATGGCGTTCAGGACCTTGATGAAGGTCTCCTGGGCCAGGTCCTCCGCGAGGGCGCGGTCGCGCACCATGCGATACAACAACGAGAAAATGGGCCGTTCGTAGCGGCGCACCAGCTCGCGGAACGCGGCTTCATGGCCTTGCTTGGCCCACGCCACGACCTCCGGATCGCTGGCGCCGGTCAGGTTGCCCGGCCTATCTTTCGCGCCTATGACGTCCCCCCCTCCCGCGACTCCTGCGTTCGAGGTTGCCGCGCACTCGGGTGGCGAAGCGAAGCGGTCGTACGTGCGCAGTATGTTCGCCGCGATCGCGCCGCGCTACGACCTGCTGAACCATCTCTTGAGCCTCAACGTGGACCGCTCCTGGCGCCGCGCCGCCGTCCGACGGCTTGCGTGGGAGCGGCGACCCGACGGCACCTATCTCGATCTCTGCGCCGGCACGCTCGATCTCGCGGCGACGCTCGCCCGCGCGCCCGGGTTCCGCGGGACGGTGCTCGGCGCGGACTTCGTGATTCCCATGCTGGTGCAGGGGAAGGGCAAAGCGCCCCGCGCCCGTCCGGTCGGCGCCGACGCGCTCACGCTCCCGTTCGCCGACGCCCGGTTCGACGGCGCCATGGTGGCCTTCGGGGTCCGCAACCTGGCGGATCTCGACGCGGGCCTCCGGGAGGCGCGCCGCGTGCTCCGGCCCGGCGCCCGCTTCGTGGTGCTCGAATTCACCACACCGCGCTTCGCGCCGTTGCGGGCGCTCTACCTGTTCTATTTCCGGCGGGTCCTCCCCGCGATCGGCCGTGCGGTGTCGAAACATAGGGACGCCTATACCTACTTGCCAGAGTCGGTGCTCGACTTTCCGGAGCCGGATGCCTTGGGGCGCCGGCTCGAGGGCGCGGGGTTCTCGAATGTCGGCTACGAGGTCCTGACCGGCGGGATCTGCGCCGTGCACCATGCCACTCGATAGTCTGCGGGACTTCCTCGGCGCACTCGATGCCCGGGGCGAGCTCACGCGCGTGGCGCACCCCGTGTCCGTAGACAGGCAGATCACCGAAGTCGCCGACCGTTGCATGAAGTCTCCCGGTGGGGGGCCGGCGCTGCTGTTCGAGCGCCCGACGCTCCAATCGGGTGCGCCGGCGCGCTATCCGGTGGCGGTGAACCTGTTCGGCTCGGAAAAGCGCATGGCGCTGGCGCTGGGCGTCGAGTGCCTGGACGAGATCGGCGAGCGGATCGCGACGCTGCTCAACATGAAGGTCCCGGACAGCCTGCTCGGCAAGCTGGCGATGCTGCCGCAGCTCGCCGAGGTGGCCAAGTTCCCGCCCAAGGCGATCGGCGGGAAGCCGCCGTGCCAGGAGACCGTGATTCGGGAGCAGGACGTCGATCTGGCGCAGTTCCCCGTGCCGGTGTGCTGGCCGGAAGACGGCGGGCCCTACATCACCCTCCCCGGCGTGATCACGCGCGATCCGACGACCGGCGTCCGCAACGTCGGAATGTACCGCATCCAGGTGATCGGCCAGCGCGAGCTGGCGATGCATTGGCAACGCCACAAGGTCGGGGCGGCACACTGGCGCGCGATGGCGGAGCGCGGCGAGAAGATGCCCGTGGCGATCGCGCTGGGCGGCGACCCCGCGTCGATCTATGCGGCCTCCGCGCCGCTGCCGCCCACCATCGACGAATTCCTGTTCGCCGGATTCCTGCGCCGGGAGCCCGTGCGGCTCGCCAAAGCGGTGACCTCCGATCTCGACGTCCCGGCGGAAGCGGAGATCGTGCTCGAGGGCTACATCGATCCGCGCGAGGAGCTGGTGCTCGAAGGGCCGTTCGGCGACCACACCGGCTTCTACTCACTCGCCGATTACTACCCCAAGGTGCACGTCACCGCGGTCACGCTGCGCGCCGCGCCGGTGTGGCCGCACACGATCGTGGGTCGTCCGCCGATGGAGGACTACTGGCTCGGCCACGCCACGGAGCGGATCTTCCTGCCGCTCCTGAAGCTCACGCTGCCGGAGGTCGTGGACCTGCACATGCCGGCCGAGGGGATCTTTCACAACCTCGTCTTCGTGAGCATCGACAAGCAGTATCCCGGCCAGGCGTACAAGGTGATGAACGGGCTGTGGGGGCAGGGGCTCATGTCGCTCGCCAAGGTGATCGTCGTGCTGGACAAGGACGTCAACGTGCGCGATCCCAAGGAGGCGTGGTGGGTGGCGTTGAATCACATCGACCCTGAGCGCGACGTGCGGTTCACGATGGGGCCGATCGACGTCCTCGACCACTCGAGCCGCGGCTTCACGTTCGGCTCGAAAATGGGGATCGACGCAACGCGCAAGTGGAAAGAAGAGGGATTCACCCGCGAATGGCCGAGCAAGATCGTCATGGATCCGGAAACGAAGCAGCGTGTCGACCAGATGTGGAAGGACCTCGGAATTGACCTCCCCAGCGCGTGAGGGGCAGACGCTTGCGGGCGAGAGCCTCCTCGTCCGGTACGCGAATTTCGTCAAGCTGCCGCACACCGTGTTCGCACTACCGTTCGCGCTGCTCGGGGTGCTCGTGGCGTCCCGCGAGACGGCGCTCACGTGGCGCACGCTCGGTCTGGTCGTGCTCGCCTTCACCTGCGCGCGGTTCGTAGCCCTCGGGTTCAACCGCATCGCGGACCGCGAGCTGGACGCACGGAACCCGCGCACCCGGGGGCGGGAGCTGCCGTCGGGACGGCTCACGCTGCGGCAGGCGTGGATCGCCGTGATCCTCGCGGCGGCGGTGTTCCTCGGGACCGCGTGGGCGCTGAACCCGTTGTGCTTTGCGCTCGCCCCGCTCGCCCTGCTGTTCATCTCCACCTACAGCTACGCCAAGCGGTTCACGCACTGGTCCCACCTGTGGCTCGGTCTCGCCGACGGGATTGCGACGCCGGCGGGGTATCTCGCCGTCACGGGGCGATGGAGCGAGCCCTGGTGGCTCCTCCCGGTGGGCGCACTGGCCGTGACATTCTGGGTGGGCGGGTTCGACGTGTTCTACGCACTCCAGGACGAGGACTTCGACCGCTCGGAGCGGCTCGAGTCACTGGTGGTGCGGCTCGGACAGGCGCGGGCCATCCTGGCGGCCAAGCTGTTGCACGGCCTGGCACTGGTCGCGCTCGTGCTGTTCGGGATCGGCGCTGGGTTGGGTGTCGCCTACTACGTCGGCGTCGCCGTCGGCGCAGCATTGATCGCGTGGGAACATCAGCTCGTGAAGCCGGGAGACCTGTCGCGGCTCAATGCGGCCTTCTTCACCGCCAATGGCATTGTGAGCATTGTCGTGTTCCTGGGGGCCCTGGTGGATCGGATCCTGTGAAACGCGGAACGCGGAGGTCGAAACGCGGAACGGACGGACGAGCGCCGGTCGCGCCTGTTCCGCCTTCCGCGTTCCGCGTTCCGCGTTCTCCCGCGCCCCCTCGTCCGCCCGCTCACCCGAAGCGCTCTCCCACTCCGAATCGGCGCGGGCGATGACCAAGCTCCCGGTCATCCTGGCGATTACCGGCGCCTCCGGCGCCCCCTACGGCGTGCGGCTGCTGGAGATGCTCGCGGTGCACCACGTGCCTACGTGGCTCCTGATCTCGACTCACGGTTGGCGGCTCCTCACCGAGGAGTGCGGCATCAAGGACGACCGTGACTTGAAGAAGGCCACCGGGGGCGAGTGGACGACCGTACGGGTGTTCGACGACAAGGATCGCGGCGCCGAGCCGGCCTCGGGGTCGGCGAAGACGGCTGGGATGGTGATCTGCCCCTGCTCGATGGGGACCGTCGCGGCGATCGCCCATGGCACGAGCCGTTCGCTCATCGAGCGCGCCGCGGACGTCGTCCTCAAGGAGCGCCGCACACTGCTCCTCGTGCCCCGTGAGACGCCGCTCTCTCTGGTCCATCTTCGCAACCTCACGCTCGCCACGGAGGCCGGCGCGGTGGTGCTGCCGGCGGCGCCCGGCTTCTATCACAAGCCGCAGCAGGTGCGTGACCTGGTGGACTTCGTGGTGCAGCGTGTGCTCGACCAGCTGGGGCTCGACATCAATCTGGTGAAGCGCTGGGAAGGGAAGTGAGGCTGGGGGTCATCTCGGACACGCATGGGCTGCTGCGGCCCGAGGTGTTCGAGGCATTCAAGCAGGTCGATCACATTTTGCATGCCGGCGACGTGGGCGAGCCCCAGATTCTGATCGAGCTCGAAGCGATCGCGCCGGTGACGGCGGTCTACGGCAACGCGGACGGGCCCGAGCTGCGAGCCCGCCTACCGCAAGTGGCGGAGGTCGAGCTCGATGGGTTCGCCATCGTGGTAACGCATGGCGATCAGCTCGGGCATCCGACGCCCGAGACGCTGCATGCGATGTTCCCCAGGGCCGAGATCATCGTGTACGGGCACACGCACAAGCCGTTGCTCGAGCTCGTGGACCGCACGGTGACGGTGATGAACCCCGGTGGGGCAGGGCATCCGCGGTTCCGGCTCAAACCGGGCGTAGGCATCATGGAGCTTGAGGCGGGGATCCCGCCGCGGGCGCGGCTGGTGCCGCTCGGCTGACTCCGCTCAGGGCTGGGCCGCCGCCGCCGGCTTCCGCTCCACGACACGGGGGGTGACCGGCGCGCCGGGGGCGAGCAGCTCCAGGCCCCCGGTCACCACCTGCTCGCCGGCCTTTACGCCGTCCAGCACCTCGACGAATCCCGGCGTCCGCACGCCGAGGCTCACCTTCCGACGGTCAGCCTTCCCGTCAACCACGACCCAGGCGGCGTTCGTGCCCTCGGCCGGCACGACCGCGTCCTCCGGGATGACGACGGCGTTGGGACGCACGGCCGTCACGAGCCGGGCCTCGATGAACATCCCGGGCTGCAGTAGGCGCTGGGGGTTGGGCGCCCGGGCCTTGACCAGGATCGTCCGGCCGGGCAACTGCACGATCGGGTCCACGAAGTCCACCTGGCCGACGAAGTCGCGACCGGCGATCGCGGCCACCCGGAACGTGACCGCCTGCCCGGGGGAGAGGGAGCGGGCGAACCGCTCGGGCACCTGGAACGTCGCCCGCTGCGGGTTCACGGTGTGCAAGGACGCGAGCTTCGTGGTGTTGGTGACGTAGTCGCCGAGACTCACGTAGCGTTGGCCCACCACGCCGGCGAACGGCGCCCGCACGGTGGTGCGCTCGAGCCGGATCCGCTGCAGGTCGTACTGTGCCTGCGCGCTGCGGGCTTCGGCCTCGGCCTTCTCCAGGTCCGCCGCCGATGAGGCGTTCTGCTGCGCCAGGTCTTTGGCGCGCGCCAGCGCCTGCTGCGCCAGATCGCGCTGCGCCTCGAGCTGTGCGACCTGTGCCTTGAGCTGGGCATCGTCCACCTTGAAGAGCGGCGTCCCCTGCTCGACCTCCTGTCCCTCGCGGATCACGATCTCGACGATGCGGCCGTCCACCTCGGGGCGGAGGTCGATCGACTGCACGGCTTCGATCTGTCCCGTCGCCGCGATCTCGTCGCGCACGGTGTCGGCGCGGGCGACGACGACTTCGACCGGCATTCCCATCGGCCCCCCGCCGCCCGGGTCTCCGGCTCCGCCGGCCTTGCCCTTCTTGCACGCGCCCGCCGCGATCGCGAGTGCTGCCACTACCCAGAACGCATCACGTGTCTTGATCATGTCCGATCACCGCTGTTCCAGTTCGGGAAAGAGCCGCCGGCCGAGAATATTTTCGAGCCCCGCCAGCGCCAGCCGTGTAGCGTATCGCGCTTGGACCAGGACGGCGTCGGCGTCGTCCAAGTCGGACTGCGCTTTCAGCAGATCGAGAATGGTCGAGGCGCCTGCGCGGTACCGGCTTTGCTGCACGCGGTAGTTCTCGCGCGCCACGAGCAGGCCTTCGACCGCCTGGTCCGCGGCGGCGCGTGCGGTGACGTAGCCGTCGTACGCGGCGGTCACATCGCGCTGCACCGCCCGGTCTTTGTCCTCGCGAATCGCCCGCGCGGCATCGCGGCTCGCCCGCGCCCGGCTCAGCGCGATCTCGCGCTGTCCGTTGTCCCACAACGGAAAGGACAGGCCGAGCGTGAAGGTCGTTCGCTTGAAGAACTTCGGAAAGAACAACGTGTCGAACGCGAGCGCGTTGAGGCTCAGCGTCGCGTGCGGGAGATAGTCGCCGAGGCGCGCGCGGAAGGCAGCCCCCGCGGCCCGCTCGTTTGCCCGCGCCACGCGGTACTGCGGCCCCTGCGTCGCACCCTCGGTAATCGCGTCGGCCAGGGTGATGGGCAGGTCCGGCGCCCGCGTCGTATCGAGCGGCGCAGCCTCCACCGGCCCCGCCGCCCCGACCCGGCGTCCCAGCTGGAGCCGCGCGATTCGCAGCGCCGACTCCTGCAGGAGCCGGACCACGCGCGCCTTCGTCAGCTCGAGGCGTAACTGCAGGGAATCGGTCTGCACCGCCGCCCCCGAGGCCACGCGGGCCCGCGCGACCGCGAGCTGTTGCTCGGCACGCTGCACTCGCTCGCGCGCCACCCGAAGCAACTCTGCGTTCGCGAGGACGGCGTAATAGTCGGACTCGGTGTTCTGCGCCGCCGCGAACCTGGCCACGAGCTCGCCCGCGTGGGCCGCGTCCAAGGCCGCCCCCGACCGGGACAGCTCCGCGAGCTTCTGGCCGCCGAGGAAGAGGTCGTACCGGGCGTTGAGTTGCGCCGTCACCTGCGACCGCAGCGGTTCGGGTCCGCCGGTGATGAAGTTGAAGCTCGGCGGATTGAGGCGCGAGAGGTCGGCGCTCAAGCTGACGGACGGCAGGATGAAGACCGAGAATGCGCTGCGCCGCGCCCACACGGCGTTGTCCAGTTGTCCGAGCGCCACTACATAGTTCGGGTCGAGCCCGGTGGCTTTGCGGAGGGCCTCCGGCAGCGTGACGACCGGCAACGAGTCGGCGGCGGCGCCCGCCACCTGCAGAGCCGCGAGGAGCGCCAGCATCAGTCGGCCTCCACCGGTTGCGCCGCCCGCAGGCCGCGCGCGCTCCGGGCCGTCAGACGGTCCAGCAGCACATAGGCCACGGGCACGACGAACAGCGTGAGCGCAGTCGAGAAGAAGATCCCACCCACGATCGCGTAGCCGAGTGGCTTACGCGCCGCGGAGCCGGCGCCCACTCCCCAGGCGACGGGTACCGCGCCCATGATGGTCGCGACCGACGTCATGAGAATCGGCCGCAGCCGGATCCGGCCCGCCTCGATCACCGCCGCGATGGTGTCGAGGCCCTTGGCCTTCAGCTGGTTCGTGTACTCCACAAGGAGGATCGAGTTCTTGCTCACGAGACCGATCAGCAGGACCATGCCAATCTCGCTGTACAGATTGATCGTGCCGCCCGGGCGGTGCAGCAGGGCGGCGATGAGCAGCGTCGCGAGCGCGCCGGTCACCGCGAGCGGCACGGCCAGCAGCACGGTGAACGGGTGGATCATGGACTCGAATTGCGACGCGAGCACCATGAACACGACCAGCAGCGCGACGCCGAACGCGAAATACAACGCGCCGCCGCTCTCCTTGAACTCACGCGAGTCACCCGCCAGCGCTGTCGTGCTCCCCGGCGGAAGCACCCGCCGGGCCATCCGATCGATAGAATCGAGCGCCTCGCCCTGGGCGAACGGGGGGATCAAGGACGCCGACAGCGTAAACGACGGCACCCGGTTGAAGTGATTGATCTGCCTCGGCCCAACGCCCTCCGCGACTTTCGCGAGGGCGCTCAGCTGCACCAACTGGTCGCCGCGCCCCCGCAGGTAGAGCCCGGACATATCGCTCGGCGTGGCCCGCTGACTGGGGTCGAGCCGCACCATGACGTAGTACAGCTTGTCGTTCCGGGTGAACGTGCTGACCCGGCGACCGCCGAGGAACGTCTGGAGCGCGGCCGCGACGTCGCGCACGGGAACCCCGAGGTCCTCCGCCCGGTCCCGGTCGAAGGTGACACGCAGCTCCGGCTTGTTGACGCGCAAGTCGGTGTCCACGTTGGTGAGCCCCTTGATGGCGCGCGCCGCCGTCACGAACGTGTCCATGGCCTGCGAGAGCCGCGCGAAATCCGGATGCTGCACGACGAACTGCACCGGCTGGCTGAAGCCGAGCGCGCCGGGGGCGTACGGGAATGCCCGCACCCCCGCGATCCCGAAGAGCTGGGGGAACAGCATTCCCACCGTCTGCTGGACGGTGTTCTGACGCTCGCTCCAATCCTTCATGATGACGCCGACAAACGATTGGTTGACGCCTCCCGAGAATCCACCGATGATGGTAAAGTACCCCTGGACACCCGGGGTCTTGCCGATGATCTGCTCGATCTGGCGCACGTAGCCGTCGGTGTATTCGAGCGACGAGCCCTCGGGCCCGGATGCCACCACGAGGAAGAAGCCGCGGTCGTCGTCCGGAATCAGCTCCTGCTTGAGGCTCTTGTAGAACACAAACGCCAGGGCCACCGTCACGACCGTCCCGGCCACCACGATGCCCCGATGCCGCAGCGCCATCTGGAGCAGCGTCGCGTAGCGATCGGCGATGGCGTTGAAGCCCGCCTCCAACGCCTTGAAGACCGCTCCGTGCTCGTGCGGTACCCGCAGCACCTTGGCGCACAGCATCGGCGTCAAGGTCAGGGCCACGAATCCGGAAATCACTACGGCCCCGGCGACGGCGATCCCGAACTCGCTCAGCAGGCGTCCCGTCGAGCCGCGCAGGAACCCGAGCGGCGTGAACACGGCCACGAGCGCGATGGTCGTCGCGATCACGGCGAAGCCGATCTCGTTCGTTCCGTTGACCGCGGCCTGCTCCGGCGCCTCGTGCAGCTCTTCCTGATGGCGATAGGCGTTCTCGAGCACGATGATGGCGTCGTCGACCACGATGCCGATGGCGATGGTGAGCGCGAGCAGCGTGAAGTTGTTGATCGAGAAGCCGAGGAAATACATGATGGCGAAGGTCGAGACGATCGACGCCGGGATCGCGAGCCCGGGGATCACCGTCGCCCGTAGGTTCCGCAGGAACACAAAAATGATCAGCACGACGAGGATCGCCGCGATCAGGAGTGTCAGGCGCGCGTCGTTGATCGAGTGCGTGACGAATACCGACCCGTCCCATGCGATTTCGAGCTTCACGCCGGTGGGCAGCGTCTGCTGGATGCCGGGGATGGCCTCGCGGATGCGTCGCGCCACGTCGATGAGGTTCGCCTTGGACTGCCGGACCACGCCGATGGCCACCGCGGGGTTTCCGTTGTAGCGGAAGATCGAGCGATTGTCCTCGGGCCCGAGCTCGACGTTCGCTACGTCCTTGAGCTTGATGAGCTGGTTGCCTTCGCTCTTCACCACGAGCTGCTCGAACTCGCGCGGCGTCTTGAGCTCGCCCAGGGACCGGACCGAGAACTCGCGTCGCGTCGATTCGATCCGCCCGGCGGGAATCTCGACGTTGCGCGCGACGATCGCGGCCTCCACGTCCTGCACCGTGAGCTGCCGTGCAGACAACTCCTCCGGCTTCACCCACACCCGCATCGCGAAGCGCCGCTCGCCGAAGATTCCGGCGCTGCCGACACCCGCCAGACTCTGCAGCCGCGCCTTGACCAGGCGGTCGGCGACGTCGGAGAGCTGCATCAAGTCGTAGTTCGGGCTACTCAGGGCCAGCCAGAAGAATGGTTGCGCGTCGGCCTGCTCCTTCGCGATCACCGGCTCGAGCACGTCGACCGGTAGGCGGCCGCGCACGCGCGACACCTTGTCGCGTACGTCCTGCGCGGCGACATCGACGGGCCGGTCGAGGTTGAACTCCAGGGTGATCTGGCTGTTCTCCTCCGAGGAGGAGCTCGAGAGTGTGCGGATCCCCTGGATCGTGGACAGCTCCTCTTCGAGCACGTCGGTCACGGCCGTTTCCACGACCTGCGCATTGGCGCCGGGTAGGGTGGTCGAGACCGAGATGATCGGAGGGTCGATGTCCGGGAGCTCGCGCACCGACAGCCGGGTGTACCCGATGACGCCGAAGAGCACGAGGGCGGCCGAGATCATGCTGGCCAGCACCGGCCGCTGGATGGACGTTTCGGAGAGTTTCATATGGCCCGAAAATTAGCCGAATAGGGTCGCGCCGGGAGGAGGGGCCCGGCTGTCAGGAATCCGTGAACCATTTCCGGCGCCTCCCTACTGCTACGACGATCCGGGACCCGCGATTACGACATTACGGCCTTGGCGCCGTTCTGCTTCGGCGCGTGGAGTGCGGCTGGATGTGGTACCCTAGCGCTGGCACTTGGGGCAGAAGGTCGTCGCCCGCAGGTCGATCGTGTGCGTCGTGACGAGCTTCTTGCCGCACGTCACGCACGGCTCGCCGCCGCGGCCGTACACCTTGAGCTCGAACTGGAACCGGCCTTCCTCGCCGGTGCCGGTGCGGTAGTCACGCACCGTCGTCCCCGAGGATGCCACGGCGCGCTCGAGCACTCCGGTGACGGCCGCGTGCAGGCGGGCGAACTCGTCGAGCGACAGCTTGTTGGTGGGCTTCGACGGGTCGATTCCCGCCTCGAACAGCGCCTCGTTGGCGTAGATGTTGCCCACCCCTGCCACACGGCGCTGGTCCATGATCGCCTTCTTCACCGCGGCGCGCGTGCCCTTCAACCGGTCGGCGAACACGAAGGGTGTGAAGGTCTCCTCGAGCGGCTCCGGTCCGATCCGGCTGGTGTAGGCGTCCCATCCCTTTTCGTCGAGCAGCCACACGGTGCCCAGCCGGCGCACGTCGCGGTACACCAGCAGCCGACCGTCGTCGATGGTGCACGTGAGCACCGCGTATTTCGCCTCGTCGCGGGTAAGCGCGCGGTCGTACACCACCAACGACCCCGTCATCCGCGGTTGCACGACCAGGCGGTGACCGCTCGACAAGCGGAACACCGCGTGTTTCGCGCGGCGGATCACTTCCTCGATGGTGTTGCCTCGGAGGGTGCGGAGCAGCCGCGGCTTCGACACGCGGCGCAACACGTCCGTCTTGGCCAGGCGGGCGCGCGCGATCCGGTAGCCCTCGAGCCGCGGGGCGAGCTCCCGGACGATCGTCTCAACCTCGGGCAGCTCCGGCACGAGCCTCCCTGGTTTCCCGCCACCCGATGTCGCGCCGGTACGTCTTCCCCGAGAACGTGATCAGCTCGCACGCGTCGGTGCTGCGTCTCGCGGCCTCGCCCACCGTCTCCCCCAGCCCGGTGACCGTGAGCACCCGCCCGCCGTGCACCCGGAGCCCGCCATCCGGGTCGCGCTCGGTGCCCGCGTGGAACACGAGCGTCCCGGGCTCGAGATCGCGCGGCACGATGATCGCGCCGCCCAGCTCCGGCCTCTGGGGATACCCGGGCGCCGCCAGCACCGTCGCCACGGCGGCGCGCGTTGCCGCGAGGGTCGTCTCTCGAGGCCGCCAGCGCCCGCCGGCGATGTCCGCCAGGTGATGGGTGACGCCGGGCAGCACCGCGAGCAACGCCTGCGCTTCGGGGTCGCCGAAGCGGGCATTGAACTCGAGCACCGCGAGCGTACCGTCGGCCGCCAGCATCAGTCCGGCGTACAGCACCCCTTGGAACGGGGCGCCCTGCGCCGCCATCTCGCGGAGCGCCGGCTCGAGCACCTCGCGCCGCACCCGCTCGAGCATCCCTGCGGTGGCGACGCTTACGGGACAATAGGCGCCCATTCCACCCGTGTTGGGGCCGGTGTCGCCCTCGCCCAGCCGCTTGTGGTCCTGGGCCGCGGGGAGGAGAAGCAGGTACTCTCCGTCGGTGAGTGCCAGTACCGACAGCTCCTCGCCCTTCAGAAAGTCCTCGATCACGATCTCGTGGCCCGCGTCGCCGAACGCCGCTTCGACGAGCATCGCGCGCGCCGCGCGCGCCGCCTCGGTGCGCCGGGCGCACACCACCGCGCCCTTTCCCGCCGCGAGGCCCGAGGCCTTCACGACCAGCGGCTCGGCGTGACGCTTGATGTACGCGAGCGCCGGGTCGATCGCGGTGAACGTCTGGCTCGCCGCGGTGGCAATCCGGGCCCGGCGCATCACCTCTTTGGCGAATGCCTTGGACGACTCGATGCGCGCGGCGGCCGCGTTGGGTCCGAAGACGGCATGACCCGCCGCCCGGAGCGCGTCAGCCAGCCCGGCGGCGAGCGGCGATTCCGGGCCCACGATGGTGAAATCGATCTTGTGCTCGCGGATCGCCGCGACGAGCTCGCCGGTGGCGCTGGCAGGAATCGGGAGGTTGGTGCCGAGCTGGGCGGTGCCGGGGTTACCGGGAGCCGCGAACAGCTCCGCGTCGGGCGTGTCGCGCTTCAGCGCCCAGCAGAGCGCGTGCTCGCGGCCGCCTCCCCCGACGACCAGGACTCTCACTTCTTCTTATTGAACGCGTCCGTGAACGCCTGGGCGGCCCGCTTAGCGGTATCCACCACGTCGTTCACGACGGCCTTCGCTTCCTTCATGTAGTGGTCGCGGGCATCGTCGATGTCCTGGTCGATGGGACGCTGCTCCGCCTCGGGCCCGCGGCGGGTGTATTCGCCGCGCAACACGCGATCGTAGTGACCTCCTTCGATCCAGCGCTGCAGCTCGGCGGCTCGCACCGTGTTGAACGGATGCGACCGGCCCAGTACGCCGAGGATCTTGAAAATGCGGTCGAGCGCGCCGCCCGCGTCCTCGTACTCCTTCGCCTGCACGAGGAACGCGTTCAAGTCCATCTGCGACATGTCGCCGCCCCCCGCGAACTTGAGGTTCACGCGCAATGACGCGGTCGGATCCTGGCACGCGAGCAGCCCGGCGCGGTCGGAGGAGAGCTCGCTCTTGCGGAACCACTCGAGCAGGGCGAGCTGGATCGGCAGGATGGCGATGCCGGCGAGGAAGGGGAGCGCGCCCAGGCCCACGTGGAGGATGAGCACCAGGATCGTGTGGTACAGTGCATGGCCGCTCATCACGTGCCCGAGCTCGTGGCCCAGGACGTTCCGCACCTCGTCGTCGTCGAGCAGCTTCAGGGTGCCGGAGTTGATCACGATGAAGGGCCGATCCATGCCGAACGCCCCGGCGTTGGCGAACGGCGTCTGCGATACGAACAGCTCGGGCCGCTCGGGCCAATCCATGGACGTGAGTATGTCGGTGTAGAGCTGGTTCAAGCGCGGGAACTGGGTCGGCCCGACGCGCACCGCATCCGCCTGGAAGATCAGCCGCACACCCCGCTCCCCGATGAAGCCGTAGATCTTCTTGACGACTTCGTCGAATCCGGGCACCGAGCGCAGCGACTGCAGCGCGGCACGGTCGGCGGGGTGCTCCCACGTCACCGGGGCGATTTGGGTGAGGATCTTGCGCGGGCGCGCGGCCGGAAGGGCGGTGGACTCAGTCATGGGATGCTCCAGCTAGAAAGGTAAATCATCACTACGCCTGATCGGGGCTTGTGTTTCGCATCATCCCGCCGTCGCGAGCGCCTGCTCGAGATCCCCGATCAGGTCCTCCACCTCTTCGATCCCCACGGACAGCCGCACCAGGCTGTCGGTGAGCCCCATCGCGCGCCGCATCTCGGGTGGGACGCTCGCGTGGGTCATCGACGCCGGATGCCCGATCAGACTCTCCACGCCGCCGAGCGATTCGGCGAGCGCAAAAATCCGCGTGGCTTCCGCGAACCGCTTGGCCCGCTCGAGCGAGCCGAGCTCGATCGAAATCATGCCGCCGAACCCCTTCATCTGGCGGCAGGCGAGCTCGTGCTGCGGGTGGGACGGGAGCCCGGGATAGTAGACGCGCTCGACCTTGGGATGTTTGGTGAGCCACTCGGCGATCCGGCGGCCGTTGGCGTCGTGCTGCCGCATCCGCAGAGCGAGCGTCTTGGTCCCCCGCAGCGCCAGCCAGCAGTCGAACGGTCCCGGTACCGCGCCGACCGCGTTCTGCACGAAGCCGATCCGCTCGGCGAGGTCGTCGCGATTCACCACCAGCATCCCGCCCACCATGTCGCTGTGCCCGTTGAGATACTTGGTGGTCGAGTGCAGCACGACGTCCGCGCCCAGCTCGAGCGGCCGCTGGAAGTACGGGGTGGCGAACGTGTTGTCCACGACGAACAAGGCGCCGGCGCGGCGGGCGATCTCGCCGGCGGCCGCGAGGTCGCACAACCGCATCATCGGGTTGGTGGGCGTTTCGGCGTAGACGATCTTGGTGTGCGGGGTGACCGCGGCGGCGATGTTCGCCGTTTCGGCGGCATCCACGAACGTGAATTCGAGTCCCAGGCGCGTCCAGACCAGCGTCATCTGCCGGTGGGAACCGCCGTACACGTTCTCGCCGCTCACCACGTGGTCGCCCGCCGAGAGCAGCTTCAGCACGGCGTCCAGGGCAGCGAGCCCCGAGGCGAAGGCGAAGCCGTGGCGCCCGCCTTCGAGCGCCGCCACGTTCCGCTCCAGGACTTCACGCGTCGGGTTGCGCGTGCGCGCGTACTCGTATCCCTTGTGCCGGCCCAACCCCTCCTGGATGTAGGTCGACGTCTGATAAATAGGCGTCATCACCGCGCCCGCGAGCGGGTCGGGGATGTGCCCGGCGTGCACGGCGCGAGTGCCGAAGCGCCGTTTCAGGTCTTCACCCGATACCTGGGTCATGGCGGGAACGTAAGGGCGCCTTCCCAGCCGAGCAAGCGACCTTTACGTTAAGCGCACGATGCCTCAGCCGAACGCCGTCAAGTGCTTGGTCGTGGACGATGAGCCGCGCCTGCGCCGGGTCCTGGTGCGGTTGCTCGAGGGCGAGGGGTTCAGCTGCGCGGAAGCGGGATCCGGCACCGAGGCGCTGGAAATGCTGCAGCACGACCCCGTGCCGCTCGTCATCTCGGACTTGCGGATGCCCCAGATGGACGGGGTTACCCTGCTGCGCGAGATCATCGCGCGTTGGCCCACGACCGCGGTCATCGTCGTGACCGCCGTCGCGGAGGTGGAGAGCGCCGTCGCCTGCCTGCAGCTGGGCGCGCTCGACTACGTCGCCAAGCCGTTTCACCTGGACGAGGTGCGCGCCCGGGTGATGCAGGCGCTGGACAAGCGGAGCCTCAAAATGGAGGTGGAGGACTACCGCCGCACCCTGGAGCAGCGCGTCCAGGAGCAGGCGCGCCGGATCGAGGAGCTGTCGCTCGAACGGCTCCAGGCGCTGGTGCACTTCCTCGAAGAAAAAGACCCATACACCAGCGGCCACTCGGTGCGCGTCGCCGACTACTCGGCGCGTATCGGGCGGCAGATGGGGCTGTCGCAGCCAGTGATGGACGTGCTCGCCCTCGGCGCGGAGCTGCACGACATCGGCAAGATCGGCGTATCCGAGGCCGTCCTGCACAAGGCGGGCAAGCTCACCGAAGCCGAGTACCGGCACATCATGGAGCACCCGGTGATCGGGGCGCGGATCCTGGCGCCCCTGATGCGCGACGTCCCTACGGCGCTCGCCATCGTGCGCTCGCACCACGAGCGCCTCGACGGCAAGGGGTTCCCCGACGGCCTGAAGGGCGACCAGATCCCGGTCGAAGTGCGGGTGGTGGGAGTGGCGGATTCGTTCGACGCCATGACGAGCGTGCGCCCGTACCGGCCCGCCCTGTCGGTGCAGAAGGCACTCCAGGAGCTGGAGGACGGGAAGGGGACCCAGTTCCATCCCCCCGCCGTCGAGGCGTTCCTCGCCGCCTTCCCCGACCCATCAGCCCTCCCCGTCACCACGCCCGAAGTCCGGCCGCTCCACCTTCCTCCGCTGCTGGACGCGCACCGGCGCTCATCCCCGCCGGATTAGATTGTCGGCATGACCGACACCTTGATGGTCGGCGTCTCGGGCGTCCGAGGCATCGTAGGGAAAGACCTGACCGCCGACGTCGTCACCCAATGGGCTCGGGGCTTCGGGCTCTGGCTCCGTGAGGGGACGAGCGCAGGGGGGCCGGGGCCGGGTACGTCCGTCGTCATCGGAAGGGATGCGCGCACCTCCGGCCCGATGTTCGCCGCCGCCGTCACCGCCGGGCTCACGTCCGTCGGCTGCGACGTGATCGACATCGGCCTCGTGCCCACGCCTACCGTGCAGCTCGCGGTGGAGCACCACCGGGCGGGCGGCGGGATCGCGATCACGGCGAGCCATAACCCGATCGAATGGAACGCCCTCAAGTTCATCGGGCCGGATGGGATCTTCCTGGACGGCATGGATGGCGCCCGGGTGCAGAAGCTGGTGGGAGAAGGCGGGGAAGGACGGGGGAGGACGGGGAAAGTTACGACAGACGAGGGGGCGGTCGAGCGGCACCTCGACGCCGTGCTCAAGCTGCCGGCGGTCGAGGTCGAACAGATCCGGAAGCGGAAGTTCACAGTGGCGCTCGACGCGGTGCGGGGTGCGGGAGGACCGGTCATGCGCGCCCTGCTCGAGCGGCTGGGCTGCGAGGTCGCAGGCATCAACCTCGAGACCGACGGGCACTTCCCTCGATCCCCGGAGCCGGTCCCGGAAAACCTCGGCGGGCTGTCGACCCTCGTCACCCGTGCCGGCGCCGCGCTCGGCATCGCGGTGGATCCGGACGTCGACCGGCTGGCGATCGTAGATGAGACCGGCACGCCGATCGGGGAGGACTATACGCTCGCGTTTGCGGTGCGAGCCGTACTGGACGGGACACGGGAAACGAGGAACGGGAAACGCGTCGTCGTGTGCAATCTCTCCACCAGCCTGGTGGTGGAAGATGCGGCGCGGGAGTGTGGTGCCGAGGTGGTCCGAACGCCGGTGGGCGAGGTGCACGTCGCGCGCGCCATCGTGCGGCTCGGGGCTGTGATCGGGGGGGAAGGGAACGGAGGGGTGATGTACCCGGCCCTGCACGCGGGGCGCGACGCGCCGGTGGCTGCCGCGTTGCTGCTCACCCTGCTCGCCCGGGACGGCAGGCGGGTGAGTGAGCTCGTGGCCGCGGCGCCGCGGTATGCGATCGTTAAGGCAAAGGCGGAACGCGGAACGCGGAACGCGGAACGGGGACTGGAAGACGTGTATGCGGCATTGCGCAAGCGCTTTCCGGACGCGAGCGTCGACACGCAGGATGGTCTTCGTCTCGCGTGGCGGGACCGCTGGCTCCACGTGCGGCCGTCGAACACCGAGCCGATCATCCGGTTGATCGCCGAGGCGCCGTCCGGCGCCGGGGGGGGGGCCCAGGAACTCGTGGACGAGGCACGGCGCATATGTGCGGCATCGTAGGCTACACGGGGCCGCGGCAGGCGGCGCCGCTCCTGCTCGAGGGACTGCGGCGCCTCGAGTACCGCGGGTACGACTCGGCCGGGCTTGCGCTGATCGAGGACGGCCGTATCGAGGTGCACAAGGCGGCGGGGAAGATCAGCGTGCTCGAGAAGGCACTCGGAGCGAACCTTCCGGCCGGGCACACGGGGATCGCCCACACGCGCTGGGCTACGCACGGCGCGCCCAACACCGTCAACGCGCACCCGCACACCGACTGCGGCGGTACCCTGGCCCTGGTCCACAACGGCATCATCGAGAACGCCGGCGCGCTGCGCACCGCGCTCGGGAAGCGCGGTCACGTATTCCGCTCCGAGACCGACACAGAGGTGCTCTCGCACCTGATCGAGGAGCTGCTTGCCGGCGCCGGCTCGCTGGTCGAGGCGGTGGCGGGGGCGCTGCAGCAGGTCGAGGGCACGTACGGCATCGCGGTGGTGTCGACGCGCGAGCCCGACACGATTGTCGCGGCGCGGCGGGGTTCGCCGCTGCTCGTGGCCATCGGCGCGGGAGAGAATTTCGTCGCCTCCGACGCCTCGGCCGTGCTGGCCCATACGCGCTCGGTGGTCTACCTGGACGATGGGGAGATCGCGGTCGTTCGCCCCCAGGACTACCGCATCCTCGATCTCGACACGGTGGAGAAGGAGAAGACGGTCACGCGTGTGGATTGGGACCTCGCCACCATCGAACGGGGCGGCTACGCGCACTTCATGCTCAAGGAGATCATGGAGCAGCCCGAGAGCCTGCGCAACACGCTGCGCGGGCGGCTGCTCGAGGAAGACGGCACGGCCAGGCTCGGCGGGTTGAACATCGACGACGAGCAGCTGCTGCAGGTGAACCGCATCGTGTTCACCGCGTGCGGCACCTCCTGGCACTCGGCGCTGATCGGCGAATACATGATGGAGGAGCTGGCGCGCATCCCGTCCGAGGTCGAGTACGCATCCGAGTTCCGCTACCGCAACCCGATCGTGGACGAACGGACGCTCGTGGTGGGGATCTCGCAGTCGGGCGAAACGGCGGACACGCTCGCCGCGCTGCGGGAGGCGAAGCGGCGCGGCGCCCGGACGCTCGGTCTGGTGAACGTCGTGGGCTCCACCATCGCCCGCGAAGTGGATGGTGGGATCTACCTGCATGCCGGCCCCGAGATCGGCGTCGCCTCGACCAAGGCGTTCACGAGCCAGATCGCGGCCCTGGCGCTGCTCACCCTCAAGATGGGCCGGCTCCGCTCGCTTTCCATCCTCCAGGGGCGCGAGGTCGTGCGCGGGCTCGCCCGGCTTCCGGAGCTGGTGGAGCGGGTGTTGACGAGGGCGCCGGAGGTGGAGCGGATCGCCGAGCGCATGATGCGGGCGAGCAACGTGCTGTACCTCGGCCGGGGCTACAACTTCCCGGTGGCGCTCGAGGGCGCGCTCAAGCTGAAGGAGATCTCCTACATCCACGCGGAGGGCTACCCCGCGGCCGAGATGAAGCACGGCCCGATCGCGCTGATCGACGATCTGATGCCCGTCGTCTTCCTCGCGCCGAAGGACGCCGTCTACCAGAAGGTGGTGTCCAACGTGGAGGAGGTGAAGGCCCGCGGCGGCCGGGTGATCGCGGTCGTGACCGAGGGGGATTCGGGGCTCGCGAAACTCGCCGACCAGAAGATCGAGGTTCCGGAGACGCTCGATCTGTTGACGCCGGTGCTGACGGTGCTGCCGCTGCAGCTGCTCGCGTACTACATCGCCGTGCGGCGGGGCTGCAACGTGGACCAGCCGCGGAACCTCGCCAAATCGGTGACGGTGGAGTGAAGGTCGTCGTCCAGCGTGTCTCACGAGCCGAAGTGCGCATCGGTGGGAAATCGGTCGGCAAAATCGGGATGGGGTTCGTGGTCCTGGTCGGGTTCGCACCCGCCGACACCGAGGATAGCCTCGCCTGGATGGCGGACAAGCTGCTCGGCCTGCGGGTGTTCGGGGACGCCGAGGGCAAGATGAACCTCGCCCTGAGCGACGTGGGCGGGGGTGTGCTGGTGGTGTCGCAGTTCACGCTGTACGGCGACGTGAAGAAGGGCCGGCGGCCGAGCTTCGTGGACGCCGCGCCGCCGGAGCTCGCGGTTCCGCTGTACGAGCGGTTTGTCGCGCTGCTGCGGGAGCGGGGGGCAGGGAGCGGGGTGCGGGTCGAGACCGGAGAGTTCGGTGCCATGATGGAGGTGGACCTCGTGAATGATGGGCCGGTCACCCTGATCCTCGAGCGATGATCGTCCTCGCCAGCGGATCGCCGCGCCGACGCCAGCTGCTCGAAATGATCGGGCTCGAGTTTCGCGTGGTGCCGCCCGACGTGGACGAGACCCTCGGACCGTCCGAACAAGCCGAGGGCTACGTGACGCGTCTGGCGCGCGAGAAGGCGACGACGGTGGCGGGGCGCGAGCGGGGGGCCGTCGTGCTGGCAGCCGACACGACCGTGGTGCTGCGGGGCGCGATCTTCGGCAAGCCGGCGGGCCCGGAGGCGGCGGCCGAGATGCTGCGGCAGCTGGAGGGGCGCAAACACCAGGTGATGACGGCGGTCGCGGTGGCGCGGGATGGGCGAGTGGAGCACGCGCTCGACGTGACCGACGTGACGTTCCGACCGCTCAGCGACGTCCAGATTGCCGCGTACGTGGCGACCGGGGAGCCGCTCGACAAGGCCGGCGCGTACGCGATCCAGGGCAAGGGCGCGGCGCTGGTCGAGGGGATTCGCGGCGACTTTTTCGGTGTGATGGGACTACCGCTGCGGCTCGCGCTCGACCTGCTCGAGCGCTTCGGGGTGCCCTACCGCTTCACCCGGTAGACCGGGACCTTCTTCGACTTTCCCTTGACCTGAATCGGGTCGAGCGTCTCGACGCTCGGGGGCCGTTTCAGCTGCTCGAAGAACGGCTCTGAGATCAGGATCTGGTTCGGCCCGGCGCTCGAGCAGAGGCGGGATGCGGTGTTCACCGCGTCCCCGATCACCGTGTACTCCAGCCGGCGGTCCGAGCCGATGTTGCCGGCGAACACCTCCCCGAAGTTGATGCCGATCCCGATGCCGAGCTCGGGGCGACCCTGGTCCTTCCATTTCGTGTTGAGCCGCTCCAGGGCCGCGAGCTGGTCGAGCGCGCAGCTCATGGCGCGATCGGCGTCGTCCTCGTGGGCCATGGGCGCGCCCCATAACGCCATGATCGCGTCACCCATGAACTTGTCGAGCGTGCCGCCGTGCTCGAACACGACCTCCACCATCTCGGTGAAGTACTCCGTGAGGAGCGTGGCGATGTCGTCCGGGCTCATCGTTTCCGACATCGGGGTGAAGCCGCGGATGTCCGAGAAGAAAATCACGACCGGTCGCTTTTCACTGGGGAGCCGGCCCGCATCCTGCTGCTGCGCGATCACCTGCGCGATGTTGGGCGAGAAGTAGCGCTGGAAGTTCGAGAGCACCAGCGCCTCGCGCCGCATCTGCTCCGAGCGCTGCGAGTTCTCGATCGCGACCGCGGCGAGCGAGCCGAACGCGATCAGGAACTTGAGGTCGTCGTCGGAGAAGGAGTGCGTCGCGGTGAGGTTGTCCACGTACAGGATGCCGAGCACCTTCTGGTCCGTTCCCATGAGCGGCGTGCACATGGCGCTGCGCACGCTCTGGATCAGGATCGACTTCCCCTTGAACCGCTCGTCGGCCGCGGTGTTGTCCGACAGGATGGCGACGCGGTCTTCCACCACCTTGCGGGCGATCGACTGTGGTACGTGCTTGGAGGCGGACGACTGCGCCGTCCGCCCCCGCGAGATCCGGGGCACGAGCTCGCCGGTCGCGGCTTCGAGCAGCAGGATCGAGACGCGATCCACGTTCATCACCTGGAACGTGAACTCGACGACCTTGTCGAGCAGCCGGTCGAGCTCCTGCTGCTTGGACAGCTCCTTCGAGATCTCCAGCAGCAGCTCGAGCTTCTTCTCCCGCAGCTCCTCGAGCGACTTGGCGGAGACTTTGAGGTGCGACGCTCCCGACGGCGCGGCGGTCACGATCGCCGGGACGCCGCCCGACACGCTCACCGGCAGCTGGCGCACGATCGTCCCGCCCGCCGGCTTCGCCCCCGTGAACTCGGCCGACACCGGCGGCACCACCTGCGGGCGCAGCACCGGGGCGCTCACTTCCTTCACGCGGAAGGCGACTTTGCCGAAGGTGATGACGTCGTTCTCGACGGCGATCGCTTCGGTGATGCGGGCGCCGTTCAGGAAGGTGCCGTTGGAGGAACCGACGTCCTTGACCTTCACGCCGCCGTCGGCGAGCGATACCTCGGCGTGCCGGCGGGAGATGGTGGGGTCGTAGATCGGGACGTCGCTGGTGACGGCGCGCCCGACGACGATGGTGCGGCCAGGCTGCAGGTCGATGGACTGCTCGCCCGTCGTGCTCAGCAGCTTAAACACAGGCGCCAAATATAGTTCACCCTCCGGCCTTGGCGAGCGCCAAGGCCTTGAGCACGGCCTGCGCCTTGTCTTCGGTCTCCCGGAACTCGCGCGCCGGATCGGAATCCGCCACGATGCCCGCGCCGGCCTGCACCACGACGCGATCCCGGCGGACCAGGGCGCAGCGGATCGCGATGGCCGTGTCGAGGTTCGCGGCGCCCCAGCCGACGTAGCCGACCGCCCCGGCGTAGGGCCCGCGCCGCTCGGGCTCGAGCTCGTCGATGATCTCCATCGCGCGCACCTTGGGCGCGCCGGTCACGGTGCCCGCGGGAAAGCAGGCCTTGAATACGTCGAGCGCGTCGTAGCCGTCGCGCAGCTGCCCGCGTACCTCGCTCACGAGGTGTTGCACGTGGGAGTAGCGCTCGATCGTGAGCAGGTCCGTGACGCGCACGCTGCCGAACCGCGCCACCCGACCCACGTCGTTCCGGCCCAGGTCCACGAGCATCATGTGCTCGGCGCGCTCCTTCTCGTCGCCGAGCAGCTGCTTGGCGAGCGCCTCGTCCTCCTCGCGCGTGCCGCCGCGCGGGCGGGTGCCGGCGATGGGTCGTACGGTCACCTCGCTCCCCTCCACCCGGACCAGTACTTCGGGCGAGCTGCCGACCAGCGTGAAGTCGTCGAGCGCGAGGTGGAAGAGATACGGAGCCGGATTCAGGGCGCGGAGGTAGCGGTACAGGAGCAGGGGGTCGACGGCGCCGCGGACCTCCTGGCGGCGCGACAGCACCGTTTGGAAGATGTCGCCCGCGGCCACGTACTCGAGCACGCGCGCGACGTCGCGCTCGAACGCGTCGCGCGGGTAGCGCGACTCGGTGGCGACGGGAGGCAGGCCGTCGCGCAGGGCGAGCGGCGCGAGGTCGTGCCGCTGGCCGAGGCGCCCGACCATGTCGTCGAGCCGCGCCTCCGCCGTGTCATACAGTCGCAGCCGCTCCGCCGGTCCCGCGCGCGGCGGCACCTCGACGTTCGCCACGACGATCGCCCGCCCGAACAGGTTGTCCAAAATGACGAGCGTGTCGGCGATCATCATGACGGCGTCCGGCACGTCGAGCGTGTCGGCGGGGGGGCGCGGCAAACGCTCGACGGTGCGCACCAGGTCGTAGCCCAGGTAGCCCACCGCGCCGCCCGTGAAGCGCGGCAGGCCCGGTACCGGCGCGGCGGGCAGCGCCCGCATGCGCTGCGCCAGGTGGCCGATCGGATCCTCGGTCTCGCCGGCGGCCCGCCAGCCCGTCGGCTTGGTCCAGCGCTCCACCGCGCGGCCGCGATAACGCCACACCTCGCGCGGCTCGGTGCCGAGGAAGGTGTAGCGCGCCCAGCGCTCTCCGCCCACGACTGATTCGAGGAGGAACGCGAAGGGCGGCCGGGCGACCTTCACGAACGCCCCGAGCGGTGTGTCGCCGTCCAGCACCACCTCGCGCAGCACGGGAACCATCCCGCCCCGCTCGGCGCGGGCGAGGAAATCGGCGCGGGCGTCGCTCATCCAGAGCGAAGCGGGGTACACCGGGCATGGACCGTTGCCCGGGGCCTGCCACGCCGCGAGATTGGGGCCGGATGCGCGTCGCGCTCGCCGCCGCCCTCGCCTTCGGCGTGCTCGTCCGCCCTGCGCCCGCCGCCGCGCAGGCGTGGAACTCGGATGCGGCGCTCGCGCTGGCGCGCCGCGCCGTCCTGCGCCGCGGCGGTGCGGTGGCCGACTCCTCCCTCCACGACTACAAGGCCCAGGCTCACGGCTTCCTCTTCTTCCTCGGGGCGTTCGGCCAGGGGCTCGCCGATCCCCCGCGGCTCGTCAAGGCCGACCAGCTGGAGCTGGAAGTGTACTGGAAGGCCCCGGCGAGCAGCAAGCAGCGCGTCATCGGGTGGCGCGACCAGGCCCAGCTTCCTACCGACATCACCTACCACCGCGACCACCTCGGCATCATCCAGAACAATTTCGGCGCCGCGATGCGCCTGGGCGAAGGGGACGAGGTGCGGGACGTGCCTCATCCGCTTTCGCCGACAGGCCCCGACATCTACGACTTCGCGCTGGGCGACACGACCACCATCATGCTGCCGGAGCGCGAGGTGCGGGTCGTGACGCTGCGGGTGCGTCCCAAGGATTTCGGCCTTCCCCGCATCGTCGGAACGCTGTACCTGGACGCCGAGACCGCGGACCTGGTACGCATGGCGTTCAACTTCACGCCGCACTCCTATCTCGATGCCGAGCTCGAAGACGTGAGCATCGTGCTCGACAATGCGTTGTGGGAGCGGCGCTACTGGCTGCCCTACCGGCAGGAGATCGAGATCCGGCGGCGCGCGACGTGGCTCGACGTGCCGGTGCGCGGCATCATCCGCGCCCGCTGGGAGATCGACGGCTATGTGCTCAACCTCGGGCTCGCGAACAGCTGGTTCGCGGGCGACGAGATCACGTTCCTGCCGAAGGCCGAGCGCGACTCCTTCCCCTGGAAGGAGCCGCTCGGCGCCGCGCTCCAGGACGTCGCCGAGCCGGTGCGCCAGAACGACCTGGAGCGCGTGCGCGCGGAAGTGGAGCAGATCGCCGGCCGGCGCGTCCTCACGGGTCTCAAGGGCCGCCGGCTCGGCGTGCGGGGCGTGTCGGATCTGCTGCACGCGAACCGGGTCGAGGGGCTCGCGGCGGGCGCCGGGGTCGTGGTGCGCGGCGGCGGCGAGCGGCGCGAGCTGCGCGGCCGTGCGAGCTACGGGTTCGCCGATCACCGCGCCAAGGGCGCCCTCAGCGCCGTGGACCGGCGGGGTCGGAGTGCGCTCGAGGTCAGCGTGTATCGCGAGGTGCGCGACGTCGGCGACGCCGCCGTCATCGCGCCGCTCTTCAACTCGTTCTCGTCCCAGGAATTCGGCCGCGATTACGGCGACTACTACCTGGCGGACGGCGGGCACGTCACGTACCGGCACGGCGTCGGCGTGCGCAGCGAGTGGCGGGCCACCGCGGGGCGGGAGTCGATCGGCTCGCTCGCGGTGGAGGCGGCGCCCGCGAACGGCACCTTCCGTCCCAACCCGCCGCTCGGCGGCCCCGGGGTCGACCTCGTGCAGCTCGCGCTCGAGCGCAAGAGCGAGGGCTTCGCGGTACGGCGCGACCTGCACGTCGAGACGATGCTCGAGGGCGGCCGGAAGGACGGGGGCGCCACCTATCTGCGGCTCTCCGGCGCGGGTCACGTGCTGTTCCCGGCAGGCGCCACGCGACTGCTGCTGCGGGCACAGGGCGGTGTCGCGAGCGCGGACCTCCCGGCGCACCGCGCGTTCGTGCTCGGCGGGCGCGGCACGCTGCTCGGCGACGAATTCCGCCGCTGGGGCGGCCGGCGCATGGCCCTGCTGCATCTCGAGTGGCGCGTTCCGGTGCCGTTCGTGTCGCTCGGCGTCGGGCCCTACGCACGCACTCCTCGTGTCCTCACCGTCGCGCCCTACGTTGCCTTGGGCTGGGCAGCCGGGCCCATGGCGGGCGGGCCGTGGACGGCGACTCCGGGGACGCGGGTCACCGTGGGACTCGCGTTCGAGTGGCTGGGTGTGTTTCGCTGGGACATGGGATTCGGCACCGCCACGCACCGGGTGGGGCTCGCCTTCGACGTGACCCGCGATTTTTGGGGCATCCTGTGAGCGTTCCGGGCTGGACGGCGCCGGTCGACGGACTACCTTAGGGTAACCGAATGGCCGACACACACTTCCCGGATGAATGGCTGGCGCACTCTCTCGAGAGTGTGGTCACCCCGGAGCTCTTGGCGGAGCTACGGGAGAAAGCCCCGCCACCGGCGCGGTTGTGGGAGACGCTCGTCGCCCACAAGATCGCGAGCGACGAGCAGATCCTCACGGCTCTGTCCACCCGCTTCCGCCTGAAGCTCGCGGACCTGGCGCAGCTCGACCCGACCGCCAAGGAGCGGGTCCCCGAGCAGGTGGCGCGCCGCTACCATATCCTGCCGCTCCGCGCCACCGACTCCTACCTCGAGGTGGCGACGGCCAACCCGTTCGACCTCGACGCGGAGAAGGCCCTCGCGTTCGCCACCGCCCGTGAGATCCGGATGTTTTTGCTGGCGCCGTCCAAGATCGCCGAGCGGCTGGACGAGATGTACCGCCCCGAGAAGGCGGTCGACAAGCTGCTCGAGGGTATGGAGAGCTCGGCCGAGTTGGTGCAGCTGCACGACAGCCTGGCGCCCGATGAGATCACGATCGCTGCCTCCGAGGCCGAGGCGAGCCAGCGCCCGGTGGTGCGGCTCGTGGACCTGATCATCTCCGAGGGAATCCTGGCGCGCTCGAGCGACATCCACATCGAGCCGGAGGAAGGCGGGGTGGCGGTGCGCTACCGTATCGACGGCGTGCTGCGCCAGGTCATGAAGATCCCGCGCCAGGCCGGCCTGCCCCTGATCTCGCGCATCAAGATCATGTCGCAGCTCGACATCGCCGATCGGCTGCGGCCTCAGGACGGCCGCGCCCGGGTGGCGGTGAACGGCCAGCCGATCGATCTCCGTGTCTCGACGCTCCCCGCGGCGCTGGGCGAGAAGGTCGTGATCCGTATCCTCGACTCGCGCGCCACGGTGAAGTCGCTCGAGTCGCTGGGGTTCAACGCCAGCGAGACGGACGGCATCAAGCGGTTGCTCGAGAACCACGAGGGCATCATCCTCGTCACCGGCCCGACGGGCTCGGGCAAGACGACCACCCTCTACTCCTGCATCAACCAGATCAAGAGCGAGGGCGTGAACATCGTCACGGTCGAGGACCCGGTGGAGTACCGGATACAGGGGATCGTGCAGGTGCAGGTGCAGGAGAAGGCCGGGCTGACGTTCGCCTCGGCGCTGCGCTCGATCCTGCGCCAGGACCCGAACGTGGTGCTGATCGGCGAGATCCGGGATCGCGAAACGGCCCAGATCGCCGTGCAGGCCTCGCTCACCGGGCACCTGGTGCTTTCCACGCTGCACACGAACGACGCGGCGAACGCCGTCACCCGTCTCGTCGACATCGGGGTCGAGGCCTACAAGATCGCCGCGGCGCTGCGCGGCGTGCTGGCGCAGCGACTGATGCGCAAGCTGTGCCCGACGTGCAAGGAAGTGTGGATGGAGGCGCCCGCCGACCGCCTCAAGCCGTGGGTCCCGAAGGGGACGCCGCTGTACCGCGCGGCCGGCTGTCCCGATTGCGCCATGACGGGGTACCGCGGCCGCTTTTCGATCGTCGAGGTGCTGACCGTGTCGGCCGAGGTGGAGCGGCGTATCGCGGCGGGCGAGACGGCGGAGCACATCGCGGGGGCCGCGCGCCGCTCCGGGATGAAGGGCCTGTGGGATTCAGGGCTGGCGCACGTGCTGCGCGGCGAATCCACGCTCGACGAATTGACGCGCGTGGTCGACATCCCGGAGGTGGACGAGCGTCCGCCGGAGGCGACGGCCGCGGCGCGCCGCTCGACCGGCGGGGGCAAGGCGCAGCCCGGGTCGTCCCACGGCGCCGCCGTGGCCTTCACGGAGCCGGCGCACAGCGCCTCCCCCGAGGAGCTGACGGCGCACTTCGAGCTGCTGGAGGAGCCGGAGCCGCCGCGTGTCTCCGGGCCGCACGGGTTGCCGGCGCGCAAGGTGCTGCTCGTGGACGACGAGGACAGCCTGCGCAAGGTCGTGAAGGATCTGCTCGAGCGCGACGGCTACATCGTCTCCGAGGCGCGCGACGGGGTGCAGGCACTCGATCAGGTCGATCGGGTGGGCCCAGACATCATCGTCCTCGATCTCAACATGCCCGGGCTCGACGGCTACGGCGTGCTGTCCCATCTGCGCTCGCGCCCCGCGACCGCGGACATCCCAGTCATCGTCCTCACGGCGAAGAGCGACGAGGACAACGAAGTGCGGGTGTTCGAGCTGGGCGCCGACGACTTCCTCACGAAGCCGTTCCGGGCGCGGGCGCTGTCGGCGCGGTTGGAGGCAGTTCTGGGCCGCCGTCGCTGAAGCGATTCGTGACTTCCGTACAGGTCTCCTTCATTGATGCGTACCTGCTTCGATCCGGCGCCGCGGGGTTCGAGGTGCTGGTGCTGCGACGCGCGCCGGGCGGACGCTCTCCGGGGTCGTGGGAGACGGTGCACGGGCACATCGAGCCCGGCGAAACGCCGGTGCAGGCCGCGCTGCGCGAGCTGCGCGAAGAAACGGGAGTCGAGCCCGCGCGACTCTACAATGTGTCGCGCGTGGAGGCGTTCTACCGGCATCAGACCAACGAAATCGTGCTGATTCCCGTGTTCGCCGGCGTGGTGGACGCGCGGGCGGCGGTGCGACATTCGGTGGAGCACGATCGCGCCGAGTGGCTCGAGCCCCGGCAGGCAGCGGCGCGGTTCTCCTGGCCCCGGGAGCGCAGAGCACTGGACGACGTTTTGTCAATCCTCGGGTCCGGGGACGCGGGCTTGCTGGAAGACGTGTTGCGGGTATCCTAGAGGCGCAGCGACGGTAGTCTGGAAGCGACCTCGAGGGGCGTCGAGGGCATGTGAACCCGCTCTATCACCGCATCTACAAGGTCGTGCGCCACATTCCCAAAGGTCGGGTCGCGACCTACGGCCTCGTGGCGCGACTCGCCGGTCGTCCCGGTGCCGCGCGCACGGTCGGCTGGGCCCTCTCGGCACTCCCCCATGATTCCGACGTTCCCTGGTGGCGCGTGCTCAACGCGGCGGGCCGCATCTCGCTGTCGGGCGCGGACCACAACAGCGTGTTGCAGCGCGCGCTGCTGTTGCGGGAGGGCGTGAAATTCGGGCCCGGCGGAGCCGTGAATCTCGCCACGTTCGGCTGGCCGGCGGAGGCCTACGACAGCGCGCCCGCGGCCCACACGCGCGCCGCTTCGTCCCGCAGATCGCGCAGGTTGAAAGGCTTGCGGACGTAACGCAAGCTGAGCCGCGCCACCGCTTCCTCGGCCGCCGGCGGCAGGTCCCCGGTCGCGACCAGCACGCGATCTTTGAGCCCCGGGTGCGATTCCACCAGCTGCTCCACGAACAAGTGGTCGTGCGTCCGCGCCTGGGCATCCGCGAGGATCAGGTCGTACGGGCGCGTGCGCGCGAGGTCGAGCGCGTGTTGTGGATTGCGCGCCACTTCCACCGAGTGCCCGTCACGCCCGAACAGCGCTTTCACCATGCGGCGTACCGCGGGATCGTCGTCCACCAGGAGGATGGAGCGCTTCACCGCGGGCGGCGCGAGCACCTGGGTCTCGGCCGTATCGCGCCGCGCGGGGCCGGTGGAGGGGGGCGCCGGCGGCAAGTCCACCAGGAACGCGGCGCCCCCCCCGGCCGGCCGCTCGACGGTGATCCGCCCGCCGTGCGCCTCGACGATCGAGTAGGTGATCGAGAGGCCGAGCCCCGTCCCCTGGCCCGGCTCCTTGGTGGTGAAGAACGGCGTGAAGAGATGCGGCAGCACGGCGTCCGCGATCCCCGACCCTGAGTCAGTGACCCGCATCCGCACGCGATCGTCCACCCACGTGGTGAGCAGGATCGCGCGCGGCCGGTCCGGCGGGTTCTCGGCGACGGCCTGCGCCGCGTTGTTGAGCAGGTTGATCACCACCTGCTGGAGCGCGTGGCGATCCCCCAGCACCGGGGGGAGGGGCGCAAGATTCTTCTCGATCGTGACGTCCTTGAGCTTGAGGTCGTAGCTCATGAGGAGCAAGGTGCGCTGGATCACGTCGTTCAGATCCACCGCGACCTGCTCCCCGGGTCCCTTGCGCGCGAAGGTGAGCAGGTTCCGCACGATCCGGCCCGCGCGATCCGCCTGCTCGTGAATCACGCGCAGGTGTCCGCGGTCCTTCGTCCCGAGCTCCTGCTGCTCGAGCAGGAACTCGGACAGCCCCGCGATGGACGTGAGCGGGTTGTTGAGCTCGTGCGCCACGCCCGAGACGAGCTGCCCCACCGCGGCGAGCTTCTCGCTTTGGATCAGCTGCGCCTCCAGCGCCTGCTGATCGGTCACGTCCTCCACCAACACCACGACGCTCTGGTCGTGCGCGGGGGCGGGGGCGGGAATGCGGGCGGCGTTGACGCGGATCGTGCGGCCGAGCATCGGCGACCGGAGCACCACCGGTTGCACCCGATCGCCCTGGCGCGCCGCGACGAGCAGCTCCAGCAGGGCGGGGGAGGGACCGAGCAGCGCCTCGCCCAGGTCGCAGCCGATCACCGCCGGGATCGGCGCGCCGAGCATGGCCGCCAGCGCGCGGTTGGCCCGGCTGATGCGTCCGTGCTCGTCTACCACGGCGATCCCTTCCGATAGCGCGTCGAACGCCGTCTCCCACTGCTCTTTGGCGTGCTGTACCATCTGGAAGAACCGCGCGTTGGCGATCACGATCGCGGCGTGCGTGGCGACGGTCGAGAGCAGCCGCATGTCCTCGGGCGCGAACGTACGGTTCCGCGGGTTCGCGATCACCAGCGTGCCCACCACCACGCCGTGCGCACGCAGGGACACCGCGGCGGCGGAGTCCACCACCACGTCCGCCAGGAGCGGCGTCGGCTCACCGCTCGAGCTGCGGACCAGCTCCAGCCGCTCGCGGCTCAGCGAGCGGGCGACCAGGCCAGGATCGTCGGGTGCGATGGCACGACCGGCGAGTCCCGCCAGCGTCCCCTCGGCCGCCGTCACGTGCAGGGGACGGTCGCCGGCCCCTTCCCCCTCCGCCGCCAGCGCGACCAGCGCGCCCTGCGCGTCGAGGAACCGCATCGCATAGCGCACCACCTGCTCCACGATGCGGTCGAGCTGTAAGGAGCCGGCGAGGATGTAGGACAGCTCCTGCAGCGAGAAGAGCTCGGAGAGGCGGCGATTCAGCTCGTCCGCCGCCCGCCGCCGGTCTCGCTCGCTCCGCTCGAGGCGCCGCTTGAGATGGAGCGCTCCCCAGCTGAGCCCGCCCGCGAGGAGCAGGCCGAGGGCGATGAGAATGAGGGACATGGTTGGCACAACAATAATGGCTGCTTGACCCTCCGAATCCCGACTTTTAGATTCGGCTATCTCAGTTTGAGACCCATTCTCAACTAGTGTTGCCACGGAGTTGTGATGCGGACGCTGCTCGGGTGGGGCCTTGTTGTCGTCCTGGCGCCCTGTCCCCTCCAGATCCTCGCCGCGCAGGAGCGCACCACGGTGGGTGGCTATGGCGAGGTGCATTACACCAACCCCACCGGCCCTAGGACCCCCCCCGTCGTCAACCTCGCCCGCTTCGTCGTCTACCTCGCGCACAGCTTCGACGATCGCCTGGCGTTCCGCTCCGAGCTCGAAGTCGAGGACGCGAAGATCGAGGGGGGGCAGGCGGGCGGGGAGGTCGCGCTCGAGCAGGCCTATCTCGATTATCGCCTGGCGGATTGGATCACGCTGCGCACGGGGCTCGTACTGCCGCCGGTCGGGATCATCAACGAGACGCACGAGCCGCCGACCTTCAACGGCGTAGAGCGCCCCGGCTTCGACCACGATGTGATTCCCACCACCTGGCGCGAGATCGGGATCGGCGCGGTCGGCACCATTTCCGGTGGCAGCGGGCTCGCGTATCGGGTGTACGTCGTGAACGGGCTTCGCGCCGACGGCCTTTCGGCCGCCGAGGGGATCCGGGAGGGACGCCAGGAGGGCCGCCAGGCGAGCTTCGCGAACCCGTCGGTCACCGGCCGGCTCGAGTGGGCACGCCCGGGCGTGAAGATCGGCGGGTCATTCTGGTATGGGGGCACGGCGGATACGAATGCGGCCGTCGGAACCGGCAGTTTCGGGGCTCCGGTGGCTCTCCTCTCCGCGGACGCGCGCTACGAGAGCGGGCCGCTCGCGTTGCGGGCCGTGGTCGCGAACATCAGCGTGAGCGACGCCCAGGCGATCAACGCCGCGTACGGGGGGTCCGTCGGCAGCCGCATCGCCGGGGGCTATCTCGAGGGGGCCTATAACCTGCTGCGGCTGTTCGCTCCGGCTTCCTCCCAGAAGCTCAACGCCTTCCTCCGCCACGAGCGTTACGACACTCAGGCGAGCGTCCCCACGGGCGTGACGCGGGACCGGTCGCTGGCGCACCGCATCACGACGTTGGGCTTCACTTACAAACCGACCTGGAATACCGCGTTCAAGGGCGACTATCAGCTGCTCCGCAACGCGGCCGGTGCGGGCGAGTCCGAGGTGCTGAGCCTCGGCGTCGGTTACCAGTTCTGACGTGACGCTGGCGCTCGCGGCTCTCCTGCTCACGGCGCAAACCCCCGCCGCGCCGCCGGCGAAAGTCACCGCCTCGATCGCGCGGCTGTTCGGGCCCGACGCCCGGGCGGACCCGCTGCGGGTGGACACGGTGAGCGTGCTGCGGGTGTCCCGCGCCGACTCGCTACTCGGCTTCGCCGCGATCGGGAACGTCCTGGGCAAGGACCAGCCGATCACCTTCCTCGTGGCGATCGATCCGGCGGACCGTCTCAAGGATGTGGACATCCTGGTATACCGCGAGCCGTACGGCGGCGAGGTGGCCTACGAGCCGTGGCGGCGGCAGTTCCGGGGCAAGAGCGCGGCCGATTCGCTGCGCGTGGGGAAAGAGATCCGCAGCATCTCCGGCGCCACGATCAGCGTGCACGCGGTCACGCTCGGCGTGCGGCGGATGCTCGCCCAGCTCACCGCGTGGCATCAGAGCGGAGCGATCCGATGAGCGTCACGTGGCGCAGCGTGCCGGCAGCGCTCCGTACGCTCGCGCGCTGGGTGACGATCGTCCAAGTCGTGGGCTACACCACCTCGCTCGTGTTCGTGTGGCACACGACGCGCTTCGTCCCCCCGGGGGTGGCGGCGCGCTACCGCGGTGCCGATACCCTCGTGTCACAAGGAGCGATGCAGTTCCCCAAATCGTTCGCGGAGATGCTGACGATCACCCACACGCATCTCCTCTCCATGGCGGTGATTTTTCTGCTCACCGGGCTCGGGGTGGCGCTGTGCGAGCGGCCGTCGGAGCGCTGGAAGCGCTGGCTCATCGTCGAGCCGTTCGTGGCGCTGCTGGTGTCGTTCTCAGCGATGTGGCTGATGCGGTACGTCGATGCGCGCTTCAGCTGGCTGCTCGAGGCCTCGAGCGCGGTGCTTGCGGTGACGTTCTACGCGCAGTCGTACCTGATCCTGCGGGAGCTGCGGCAGGTGGACCGGGCGGGCTCACAGGTTGAGTAGGGGTGTCTCGACTCGGGGCCCGCGGCTGAAGCCGCGACTCGGCAATACCGCTGAAGCGGCATTGCCCGTTTACGGGCACACGCCGAGCCGCGGCTTTAGCCGCGCACTCGAGGGGCCATGAACCGACGCACGTTCATCGGAACCCTCGGCGCCGGCCTGGGGATGGTGTTCCTCCCCCGGTTGCCGCGGTGGCGCACGGACGACGTGTTCGTCGAGCGCTGGTCGTGGGCGATGGGGCAGCCGGTCCACGTGATGGTGTTCGCGGGCTCAGAGCAGGAAGGGCTAGATGGGTGCGGGGCGGCGCTCGCCGAGCTGCGGCGGGTGGAGAGCCGGCTCAGCTTGTTCGACGCGGCGAGCGACCTGTGCGAGCTGAACCGCCGGGCGGGCCGGAAGCGCATGCGCGTGGACCCGGACCTGCGGGCGGTCCTCGCGCAGGCCGGTGAATTCAAGCGCGCTACCGGGGGCGCCTTCGACGTTGCGGTCGAGCCGCTGATGCGGGTGTGGGGATTTCATCGGCATCGGGCGACCGCCCCCACGGCCTCGGAGCTCGTCGAGGCGCGCGAGGCCGTGCTGGCCGCGGTGGTGGAGCTCGACGGCGACGTCGCGCGCCTTCCGAACGCCCACACCCAGCTCGACTTCGGCGCGATCGGCGTGGGCTATGGGATCGACCGGGCGTTGGCGGTGCTCCGCGCGCGCGGGCTGCGACGCGCGTTCATCGACGTGAGCGGCGACATGGCCGCCGTCGGTGCGCCGCCGGGAGAGGCCGGCTGGCCAGTCGAGATCGCCGATCCCGATCGACGGCGAGCGGGGGAAGGCCGCACGGTGGCGGGGACGCGGCTCCGCGACGCCGCGCTGGCGACCGCCGCGAACACTGAGTCGATCGTGCGCTACGGGTCGCTCGTCGCGGGCCACGTCATGGATCCAGCGACGGGGTGGCCGGCCCACGCGTTGCGGCAGGCCTCGGTGGTCACGCGGACCGCGGTGGCGGCGGACGCGCTGTCGACTGCGATGCTGGTGTCGGGGCGGGAGCCAGGCGGAGTGCTTCGGAGCTACGCTGTGCCCGGGTGAATCAATCCGCCGATCGCCTCCCTAAGCTCCACAATCCCCTCGTTTTTCCGCGCGCTCGTCGCGATCACCTGGTCGTCCTCGAGCTCGAGCGCGCTTCGCAGCTCGCGTTCCCGTTTGGTCCGCACCGCCCGGGGCACCGCGTCGCTCTTGGTGAGCGCCGCGAGCACCGGGGTCTCGCGCTCGGCGAAAAACGCCTGCATTGCGCGGTCGTCGTCCGAGGGCTCGCGGCGGATGTCGAGCAGCCAAAGGACGCCTATGAGGCGGGCGCGATCGAGCACGTGGGTGATGAGGAGCCGGAATGCCCGGAGGTCGACCTGGGAGGCTCGGGCGTAGCCGTAGCCGGGCAGATCCAGGAGGTAGTAGCTCCCTACGGGTGCCGCGGCCGGCATCTCAAACACGTTCAACATCCGCGTCTTCCCCGGCGTCCTGGATACCCTCGCAATCCGCCGGCCTGCCAGGGCGTTCAAGAGGGTGGATTTGCCGACGTTGGATCGACCGATCAATGCGACTTCGGGACGGGCGGGATCGAGTGGGACGTCGGCTCGGGGGAATGAGCCAATGAAGCGGGGGTCGGGAGCGGGGGCCGTCAGGCTTCTTTCTTCTGGCGCACGCGCTCCGTGACGAGCAGTGGCTGCCGGCCTTCGGAGACGCACTCGGCCGTGATGGCGACCTCGCGCACGTCGTCGCGGCTCGGCAGGTCGAACATGATGTCGGTCATCATTTCTTCGAGGATGGCGCGGAGACCGCGGGCGCCCGTGCCCCGCTTGATCGCCTTCTGGGCGATCGCCTTGAGCGCGTCCTTCTCGATCGTGAGCCGCACGTCCTCGAGCTCGAACAGTTTCTGGTATTGCTTGGACAGCGCGTTCTTGGGCTCGATCAGGATGCGGATCAGCGCTTCCTCGTCCAGCGAGTCGAGCGGCACCGCCACCGGGAGCCGGCCCACCAGCTCGGGGATGAGCCCGTAGCGCAGCAGGTCGTCGGGCTCCACGTCGATGAAGGGGTTCTTCTTGAGCTTCGCGGGCTCCCCTCGCGCGAGCTCTTCCTTGGTGAAGCCGATTTGCCGCCGCCCGGTGCGCGACTCGATGATTTTCTCGAGGCCGTCGAAGGCGCCGCCGCAGATGAACAGGATGTCCTTCGTATTGACCTGGATGTACTCCTGCTGCGGGTGCTTACGGCCGCCTTGCGGCGGCACGCTCGCCACCGTCCCCTCGAGGATCTTGAGGAGCGCCTGCTGTACCCCTTCGCCCGACACATCGCGGGTGATGCTCGGGTTCTCCGACTTGCGGGCGATCTTATCGATCTCGTCGATGTACACGATGCCGCGCTCGGCCTCGGAGACGTTGAAATCCGCGGCCTGCAGCAGCCGGACGAGAATGTTCTCCACATCCTCACCCACGTAGCCGGCCTCGGTGAGCGTGGTCGCGTCCGCGATGGTGAAGGGCACGTCGAGGATGCGGGCCAGCGTCTGGGCGAGGAGGGTCTTGCCCACGCCGGTCGGGCCGATGAGCATGATGTTCGACTTGTCGAGCTCGACCTCGGCCTCGCGTCCCTGGTGCGAGTTGATGCGCTTGTAGTGGTTGTAGACCGCGACGGCGAGGGTCTTCTTCGCCTTCTCCTGGCCGATCACGTACTGGTCCAGCACGTCCTTGATCTCGGCGGGCGTGGGGACCTGCGTGATCGCCTCGGAGACCTCCCGCTCCTCGTCCTCCGCCAGGATCTCGTTGCAGAGGGCGATGCACTCATTGCAAATGTAGACCGACGGGCCGGAAATGAACTTCCGGACC
>DATHKX010000048.1:0-3342 GCA_035488835.1 Gemmatimonadales bacterium | reverse complement strand
TTCACCGTCATCGAGCGCGGCGGTGCGCGCGTCGCGGTGATCGGGCTCGCCCTGCCGGCGACGCCCCAGACCACCTCGCCACGGAACGTCCGCGGGCTCGCCTTCCGCGACGGCGCGCAGGCGGTGCGCCGCGTGCTGCCGCAGGCACGCGCCGCGGGCGACTACGTGATCGTCGTGGCGCACGTGGGCGGGTTCTGCGACGGCGACGGCGCGGCCGCACCCCTGGGGCCGGCCGCCTGTCACGGCGAGATCATCGACCTGGCCCGTGGCCTCGACTCGGGCTCCGTGGACTTGATCGTGAGTGGCCACACCCACTCGCTCGTCAACACCGTGGTCAACGGGATTCCGATCGTGCAGGCGCGATCGTCGGGGGCCGGCATCGCGGTGGTGGACTTCGTACGGGTGAGCGGAGCGGGCGGTGTGCGACGAGAGGTGCGGGCGCGTGTCGAAACGCCGTTCGCGGACCGGATCCGGCTGGACCCCGCTCTGGTGGACGCGCTGCGCTTGAGCCAGCTGTCCGTCTCCCATATCACGGAGCGGCCGGTGGCCCGATTCGGGACGGAGCTGCGGCGCACGGGCGACGAATACGGGCTGGGCCGGCTCATCGCCGACGCGCAGCGCAATGTCGCGAAGGCCGACGTCGCCCTCGTCAACAACGGCGGCATCCGCGCGGATCTCGCGGCCGGGCTCGCGACGTACGGCGACCTGTACCGGGTCGAGCCGTTTCAGAACCGCCTCATGCGCCTCGCGGTGTCCGGCAAAGTGCTGAAGCAGGCGCTCGAGCACGCGCTGACGGGCGACGGTCCGGACGCGCACGTCGCCGGGATCACGGTGTGGTACGACCCGGGCAACCGCGCCGGCCGGCGCATCAAAAGGCTGCGGCTTGCGAACGGCAAAGGCGTCGACGACGGCCGGACCTACACCCTGGCGGTGAGCGACTTCCTCGCGGCCGGCGGCAGCGGCTACACGATGCTCCTGGGCGCGCCGGCGGGAGAGGTCGGCGTCACGGACCTGGACGCCCTGATCCAGTACCTCGCGGTGCTGCGCCAGCCGATCGCCGCCCCGGACGACCGGCGTTTCTATCAAGGGGGAGGCGGCCGCTGATCCGCGTCTTCGTGAACGAGCGGCCGGTGACCGTCGCGCCGGGGGCGAGCGTGCGCGACGCCGTCGAGGTGCTCGACCGCGAGCTCGCCGACCTGGTGGGGCGCGGGGTGGCCTACGTGACCGACGGCGTGGGCCGGCCGGTGGACGCGAGCGATCCGGTGAGCGAGGGTGGCGCCATTTTCCGGGTCGTGGTCAGCGCCCGCCAGGGCCCGCCCCGCCTCACCAAGGAGGCACTGCGCCGCTGGCCGAAGGCGGAGCTGCACGTTCATCTGGACGGCTGCCTCCGCCCGGCGACCATGCTCGAGCTGGCGCGGGCGCAGGGGATCCGGCTCCCGGCCGATACTCCCGATGGCCTCGCCCAGGCCCTGTACGTGAAGCACGCCAAGAACCTCGAGGAGTACCTCACGAAGTACGAGATCACCCTGTCGGTCATGCAGACCGCGGCGGCGCTCGAGCGGATCGCCTACGAGTTCGTGCTGGACGCGGCGGCGGAGGGGCTGCGCTACGTAGAAGTGCGTTTCTCGCCCTTGCTGCACCGGCCCGCGCTCACCCTGGCGCAGGCGATCGAGGCCCCGCTCGCCGGGATCAAGCGCGGCGAAACAGAGACGGGCACCAAGGTGGGACTGATCGTGTGCGGCATCCGCACCCGGGCCCCCGCGGAGTCGCTGGAGCTGGCCCGCGCTGCGGCGGGCTACCGGACGGCGGGTGTCGTGGCGTTCGACCTGGCGGGAGCCGAGCGGGGCTTCCCGGCGCGCGACCATGCGGCTGCGTTCGCGTACGCGGCGCAGCACGGAATGGCGTGCACGTGCCACGCCGGGGAAGGGGACGGCCCGGATTCCATCCACCAGGCGCTGTCCCAATGCGGGGCCCAGCGGATCGGCCACGGCACTCGACTTGGGGAAGATCCCGCGCTGCTCGAGTACGTCATCGAGCGGAAGATCCCGCTCGAGATGTGCCTCACGTCGAACTTGCACACCCACACGGTGCCCTCACTCGCCGAGCATCCGTTCAAGCGTTATCTCGACCAGGGCGTGGTGGTGACGTTGAACACCGACGGGCGGCTGGTGGACGGCATCTCGCTCACCGACGAGTATTTCGTCGCCCAGAGTGTGTTGGGCCTGACCAAGGCGGACCTCGCGCGCGTGGTGCTCAATGCGTGCGAGAGCGCGTTTCTCCCGGAGTTCGAGAAGGTGGCGTTGGTGTCCCGCGTGCAGAGCGAACTGGAGGCTCTCTAATGGCGCTGCGCCTTCCCCGGACAATCGTCGCTTTCGCCGTCGCGTTCGTGTGCGCCCTCGCCGTGTTCACGCTACCGCGCTTCGCCTGGAACACCATCCAGGGAGCAGTGCGCCCCCAGCAACCGGCGTCCACGGACAGCGCCGCGCAGGCGCCCGCTCCGCCATCCGCTCCCACGCCGCAGGCCGCGCCGCGGTCGATTCCCCAACGGCTCACCGGGATCTTCGGCATCGCGCTCATTCTGGCAATCGGCATCGCCTTGTCGCGCAACCGTCGCGCGATCAGCTGGCGGGTGGTGGGCTGGGGTGTGGGGCTGCAGCTCGCCTTCGCCATCTTCGTGTTGCTCGTCCCCTTCGGGCAGTGGCTGTTCCAGAAACTGGGCGACGTCGTGAAGACGATCCTCGGCTTCTCCTACGTGGGTTCGGAGTTCGTCTTCGGGGAGATCGGCAAGCAGCACTCCAGCCTGGGAGTCATCTTCGCCTTCCAGGTGTTGCCCGCGATCATCTTCGTCTCGGCGTTGTTCGCGATCCTCTATTACCTCGGCGTGATGCAGGTCGTCGTCAAGGCGTTTGCGGTCCTGATGAACAAAGTCATGGGGGCGAGCGGCGCGGAAAGTCTCAACGTGGCCGCGTCCATCTTCATGGGTCAGACCGAGGCGCCGCTTACGATCCGCCCGTTCCTTCCGGGGATGACCCGCTCCGAGCTGATGACGGTCATGACCGCGGGGATGGCGCACGTATCGGGGTCGATCATGGCCGCGTACATCGCTATGGGGATCGAGGCGCGGCACCTACTCACCGCGGTGATCATGACGGCGCCCGGTACCATCATGATGGCGAAGATCCTCGAGCCCGAGACCGAAACGCCGCAGACCCTGGGCGGCGTGCGGGTCGAGATCCCGCGTACCGACGTGAACGTCGTCGACGCCGCGGCGCGCGGCACCACCGACGGGTTGCACCTGATGCTCAATGTCATCGCCATGCTGGTCTCGTTCGTCGCCCTGGT
>DATHKX010000047.1:0-6017 GCA_035488835.1 Gemmatimonadales bacterium | reverse complement strand
GGCTTCAGCACCGACGCCGGCCGCAACTCCGACCGCGTCACCAGGCCGCCGATGCCGTTTTGCGTCGGCGTGTTCCCGGTACCCTGTGAAATCCCGCCCACGATCCCGCTGGTGTACGTCTGCGACGTGAGGTACGGCAGCGGCTCCTGACCCGCTTCACCGTACGCGACCCGTGCCTTGCCGTACGACAGCCACGACCGCTCACCGATCGCCTTGGTGAACTCCCACGCGAGGCTCCCCTTCGGGAACCAGCTGCGCAGGTTTGACCGCCCAAAGGTGGACGAGCCGTCGTTCCGCAGCGCCGCGGTCAAGTGCAGCTGGTCCTTCACGTCCAGCGACGCTTGCCCGAACCACGACGCATCATGGATCACCGTTTCCTGGTCGAGCGGCAGGTCCTGCGTCACGGTGTTGGCCAGCTTGAACGGCTGCAGCGCCACCAGCGTGCGGCCTACCGTCCCCAGCTGCCGCTGGTTACGGGTACTGAGGTTCTGGCCTAGCGTGACCGTGCCGCCGAGCGATGGGCTGATGCTGTAAGTCGCCGTCGCCGTGAGGTTATGATCGAGCAGGTAGTTCACGATCTTCCCTTCGATCACCCGCCCCTCGACGCACGGAGACGACGAGCTGACGGGGCACCCCTCCAGCCGCTCGTCGGTCGCATAGTCCGCACCCAGCGTGTAGTTGATCTTCAGCCACGAGATCGGCAGGTACTCGGCGCTCATGTTGCCGTACACCCGGCCGACGTTGGCTGAGTTCAACTGCTGGAACGCCGTCCACAGCGGGTTGTCGAACGCCCGCTCACTGAGCAGGGAGGCATCGGTGGGATGCTGGAACCGGAATCCACGCTGTTGCGCACCCGAGTTCGTCTGCACGACGTACGGGAAGTTGCTGAAATCGGGCGGCGTGCGCAGGTCGCCCAGCTGAATGCCGTTCGTATTGTTGCCGCGCTGGATGTAGTGCGCCCGCGAGTCGACGAACGACAGGTCGGCGCCGAGCTTCAGGTTGTCAATCACCCGATGCGACCCCTTGAAGCGCACCGTGCTCCGACCGTAGTAGTTGTTGGGGCCCACGATCACGCCCTGGTCGTACGCGTAGGCGCCCGAGAGGTAGAACGTCGTGCGGTCGTTGCCGCCCGAGACCGTGAACCCATTGTCGAGGCTCCGGCCCACCCGGTAGATGTCGTTGGCGTGATCGAACACCGCCGCCCCACCGGGGATCGGCGGACCCCACGAACGTGCGCAGCTCGCGGTGCCGGGGGTGTCGCAGCCGCCACCCAAAGACGTGTCGGCGTGCACCCCGAACAGCCCCTGCCCGAAGCTCGCCTGCAGCGGATAGGTGTGGTTGAGATCGTTGAACGACGTGGACGAGCGGAACGTGAAGTGCGTCGGGCCGGAGCGACCGGACTTGGTCGTGATGAGCACGACACCGGCCGCCGCGCGCGCGCCGTAGATCGCGCTCGCCGATGGGCCCTTGAGAATCTCGATCGACTCGATGTCGTTGGGGTTGATGTCGGCCGCCCGGTTGGTCGCGACCGTTCCCTCGGTCTGCCCAAACTGGGCCAGCGTGCCACCGCCGTCGTCCGGCGCGTTGAAGTTCGAGGTCGAGAAGGTCGAGTTGTCCGTCGGCACGCCGTCGATCACGAACAGCGGCTGATTGTTGCCGAGCAGCGTGCTCGTGCCGCGGATGTTGATGAAAGAGCCGGCGCCCGGATCGCCTGACTGCTGGATCACGGTGACGTTGGGTGCCTTGCCGGCGAGCGCCTGGACCATGTTGGTCTCGCCCGCCCGCTCGATCAGATCGGCACCGACGTTGTTGCGTACGTTGCCGAGCTTCCCGGCCTCGCTGGTGGTACCCGCGCCGGTCACCACCACCTCGCCCAGCTGCAGCGGGTTGGCCGCGAGCACGAAGTCGTGCGTTACGCCGCCCGCGGTGAGGGTGACCTGGGCACTCTGCGATTTGTAGCCCAGTCGCCGTGCCACCATCGTGACGGTCTGGCCCGAGACGCGGGCGCCCGGCACGACGATCGTGTAGCGACCGTCGTCCTTGCTCAAGGAGCCGAGCCCCATGGCCGGAATCGCGACTTCGACCTGCCCCAAGGGCTGGCCGGCGTCGCTCGTGACTTTGCCGGTGATCGTCACCGGCTCCTGCGCGGCAAGCAGGGCCGGTAGCGCGAGAACCGCGCTGAGAATGAATGGAACGAACCGACGGGGTGTGAATTGCATGTCCCCTCCTGCGAGGTGATGTGACACGCACGACCAGCGCCGCCTGTCTGGCGGACCGGTGCTGCAACAACGCACTGGAGGTCGACGAACCGCGCGCTCACACGACGACAGACGGTGGGAAGGGCGCACGACGCGCGGCGACGGCGACGGCTATCGCGCTTTTTATATCACCATTTACGGCAGCGCGCTAGAGTGACCTGACCCTGACATATGTTTCATTATGGAACAGTGCCGCCGTGGCGCCGCTAGTCGCGACCGACTATGGTTGGTCGCCAGAAAACCCTCATGATCCGTGCGCTCCTCGTTGCCGCCGCGTTGCTGCTGACCGTGCCGGGCCCCCCGGCCCCACGCTCGGCATCCCGCCAGGCGCCCGACGCACTCGCCGCCCGGGCCAAAGGCCGCGTTGACGCACCCGTGACCGTGTACGAGATGTCGGACTTCCAGTGTCCCTACTGCCGCGAGTTCGCCCTCGGTACGATGCCAGTGCTCGAGCGCGAGTATATCCAGGCGGGCAAGGTCCGCTTCGTGTACATCAACCTGCCCCTGACGAGCGTGCACAAGAATGCCGCAGCCGCGGCGGAGGTCGCGCTGTGCGCCGCCCGGCAGCAGCGGTTCTGGGCGATGCACGACCTGCTGTTCCGTCACCAGGACCAGTGGGCCGCGCTCCCCTCCCCCCGAGCGTATCTCCTCGCGCTCGGCGACTCGGCGGGTCTCGACCATGCTGGGCTGGGCCGCTGCGTCGCGTCCGGGGCCACCGCCGCCGACGTCCGGGCGGACGCCGAGCGCGCGCGGCGCTCGGGCGCGACCAGTACTCCTACCTTTTATATCGAGGGCGCCCTGCTCGAAGGCGCGGCACCGGTCACGGTCTTCCGGGCCGTGCTGGACTCGATCTACCGGAGCAAGACAACCGCCGGGGCGCACTGAACCCTTCCTTCATATATCGGCTCAGCATCGGGCTCGCGCAGCGGGCTTTGCCCTTCGCCGCGCGCTTTGACAAAAAGCTCGCCCGCGGTCTCGAGGCACGTCGCGGGGTGACGGATCGGCTGGCGGCATGGGCCCGGGCGCACCGCGATCCCAAGCGCCCGCTGCTGTGGGTGCATGCGCCTTCGGTGGGCGAGGGTCTGCAGGCAAAGCCGGTGCTCGAAGCGGTACGCGCCGAGGCGCCGCACTGGCAGCTCGCCTATACGTTTTTCTCCCCTTCTGCCGAGCGGCTGGCGCGCACCCTGCCCGTCGACGTGACGGACTACCTGCCGCTCGACCGCCCGGCCGAAGTGAGGAGCGTGCTCGACGCGCTTCGGCCCGCGGCGCTGGTGTTCTCGAAGCTCGACGTGTGGCCCGAGCTGACGCTCGCGGCGGCACAGCGCGGCGTGAAGCTGGGCCTCATCTCCGCCACGGTCGCGCCGCACAGCTCGCGCCTCCGCTGGCCGGCCCGCGGCTGGGCGGAGCCGGCCTACCGCGCGCTCGAGCGCATCGGCACGATCAGCGCGGAGGACGGCCAGCGGCTCGAGCAGCTGGGCGCGCGCCCCGGAGCCATCGAGGTGACGGGGGACACGCGCTACGACAGCGTCGCCGAGCGGGCGGAGCGCTTCGATCGCTCGCGCGACCCGTTCGCGCGCCTCGCCATCGCGCCGGCCGGCACGTTCACCATCGTCGCCGGGTCCACCTGGCCCGCTGACGAGGCGGTGGTCCTCCCGGCATTCGTGGACCTGCTCGCCCAGGTGCCCAGCGCGCGCCTCGTGCTGGCGCCCCACGAGCCCAACCCCGACCACCTCGCCGGCATCGCGCAGGCAGCCAAGCGGGTCGGCCTGCCCCGCCCCGTCCGGCTGTCACAAGTGGAGCACACGTCCTCGGCGCCGGTGATCGTGGTGGATCGCGTGGGGATCCTCGCGGACCTGTATGCGCTCGCGGACGTCGCGTTCGTGGGCGGCGGGTTCCACCGCGCGGGACTCCATTCGGTGCTCGAGCCGGCGGTGTTCGGCGTGCCGGTGGCCGTGGGCCCGCACTGGCACATGAGCCGCGACGCGACGTTGCTGATCGAGCGCGGCGGCGCCGTGGCCTTGAGCGCCGACGGTCGGCACCAGCTGCACTCCCAGTGGCTCGTGTGGCATCACGACCCGGGGGCCCGCGCCAAGGCGGGGGCGGCGGGGAAGCGGCTGGTGCGGGAGGGGCGCGGTGCGGCGGAGCGCACGACGGCGCTGGTGAAAAAACTCGTGGCGGGTTAGGGGACAAACGCGAGGGGCCCCGCTCCGCGACAAAAATACGCAGTCGCTCCGCGGGACCCCTCGCGTCTGTCCTCTTGCCTACTGCCCGACGACCACGCCCTCGAACGTCACCGACCGCGGCACGACGAGCCCCAGCGTCAGGCCGGTCACCAGCAGATCGCTCCAGCGGCTCCGCACCTTGACGCGCAGACTTGTGATGCGCGTTCCGGTGCCGACCTGCCCCGCCAGTACGTCCTCGAGGTTCGGTTGCGCCACCCGCACGAGGCCCAAGAGCATGTACATCGCGTGTTTCGTCACGCGAAACGGCGTGCCCGAATCCGGCCGCTGTGCGGTGCTGGCGAGCGACACCGGGACACCGAGATGGGTCGCGTCCAGCGTGAGCGCGCAGCCGCTCAGCGTGAGGGCCAGCACGAGGACCGACCCGCGCGAGACGAGAAAACGGATCACAGAGCTCCTGGAAATGGACGGGGCGCGCCGGGGAATCGCGCGCCCCAAAGGTAGCGGCTTCACTCCAGGTTGTGAACCAGGGTTACCGCCCCATCTACGGCCGGAGCCCGAGGCTGGCGCCGAGGCCGTACACGCCGTGTCTCGTCCCGTCGTCGAACTTTTCCGAGTCGTAGGCGAGGTGGATCCCGATCGGGCCGAGCCCGATGTTGCCGCCGACCACCCAGCCGAAGTGGGTCTCGTGGTCCGCCGCGCCCGCCGCCACGTTGGAATAATGGTGGTACCGGATCCCCGGCGAGACGTACGGCTCGACCCTCACGATCGGCGTGGGCAGTGGGACGCTCAGCCCCACCGCGGCGAGCAGCGTGGTCTGCACCGGCAGCGTCGTCGTAGCAGAGGTGATCTCCAGGCTGTGACCGCCGCCGAGCTGCAGATTGACGGCGACCGGGATGCGGCTGCCGCCGAGCAGCCGGAACGCGGCCGTCCCGCCGATGGAAAGCAAGCGCTCGCTGGATAGGTCGGGGTCCCAGGACGACACCCCGCCGGTCAGCGTGAACACGCCGGCTCCGAGCGTGACGCGGCCGCCGAAGGCGGTGCCCCCCCCCGCATTACTGTTGGGCCGACTGTAGTCCCCGTAGATCGTGAAGCCCGTCCCGGCTTGGGGGTCGTTCCACGCCGGCTCGCCCAGCCACTGTGCTGCGGCGTTCGTCGCCAGGAATGCCGTCAATCCCAGCGTCAACACTGAGTGTTTCATGTGCCCTCTCAACGCCAGAGGAAACCGTGTGGGACCAGGGCGCACGGTCCGGCGAAGATGGAGCAACGGTAAGAACCGCGCCCCGGCGAGTCAATGCTGTGTCGCTTATCCGGCTCACATGCCGAGCGGGAGATGGAGGTCCAGGTGGGCTCCGACGCCGAACACACGCCGGCTGCCGCCGGTCTTCAGTCTCTCGTTGTCGTAGGCGAGGTGTACGCCGACGAGGCCGAAGCTGAGGTTGGCCCCGAACACGTACCCGAACTCGGTGCTGTTGGTGCCGCCGCTACTGTGGTACCGGACGCCCGGAGAGAAATACGGCTCGATGCTGATCCCCGGCGTCGGGAGCGGGACACTGAACCCCACCGCGCCCGTGACGGC
>DATHKX010000046.1:0-4070 GCA_035488835.1 Gemmatimonadales bacterium | reverse complement strand
ATGGCCGGCATGAGGCGATGGCGCTCTGCTTGCGGGAGGAAGGAGTCGGCGGTCTCCACACCCCCACGCTCGTCCGGCAGGCGCAGCAGAATCTCGCACCGCGGACGTGCCGGGTGGTCCGGCGTCAGGGGTACGATCGCTTGCGCGTACAGCTGAAACTGGCCCTCGTCCACCGCTCGGGTGAGGCGCACGATCCGTCGGCTCTCCACCTGCTGTTGGAGCCCGGGGACCGGCTCCGGTTGCGCCAGGTGGACGCGGTTGCCTCCTACGTCTTTGGCGGCGTAGCAGGCCTCGTCGGCGGCGCGCAGGACGTCAGCCGGGCGTCCGCTCGCCGCGGTGATCGGGATGACGCCGATGCTGACGCCCAGCGAGAAGCTCGTCCCCCTCCACACGTACCGGAAGTCTTCGATCGCCCGCTGGAGCTTCCCCGCGATTTCTTCCGCCTTGGTCGACGAACAGTATTCCAGCAGGATACCGAATTCGTCACCGCCGAGGCGCGCGAGTGTGTCGCGGCTGCGCATACGACCCGCCAGCAGGCCGCCGATCTTGCGGAGGAGGTCGTCCCCGGCCTCGTGACCGCAGGTATCGTTGACGATCTTGAACCGGTCCAGGTCCAGGTAGCACAGGGCGTGCTCCACCGCACCGGCCGCGGCCTCCGCCAGCACGCGCGCCAGACGCTCCTCGAACTCCTTGCGGCCGACCAGGCCGGTAAGGGCATCGTGAGTCGCCTGGTGGGAGAGTTTGCGGGCCGTGCGCCGCCGCTCCGTCACGTCGTGAAAGACCAGCACCACCCCGATGGTGCTCCCCTGGCGGTCGTACAGGGGCGCCGCCGAGTCACCGATCGGCACTTCCGTCCCATCGCGGCGCACCAACAGCGCGCCGTCGGCGAGGTCCACCGCGCGCCCCTCGCGGACACAGCGGGCTGGGATGCTCTCGATGGGCTGGCGCGTCGCGTCGGAGACGAGCGGGAGGACGGTGGCCAGGGGCTGCCCCAGCGCTTCGGTGGTGCGCCAACCGGTAAGCCGCTCCGCTGTGGGGTTCAGATAGGTGATCGTTCCCGCCACATCGGTCGTGATGACGGCATCCGCGATCGACGCCAGGGTGACGTCGGCTTGCTCCTTCTGCCGGAACAGGCTCTCCTGCACGACCCGCCACTCGGTAAGATCGCGAATCGTCACCAGAAACTGCGCCTGCTTGCTGGGACCCAGGGGGCTGCGGTGGATTTCGACTGGAAACTCGCTCCCGTCCCGTCGGCGGGCGAAGATCCTCACCGGGGCGCGCTTCGGGGGGGTCCCCGGCGACTCGGCATCGCTCACACTCAGGGCGTCATACACCTGCTGGAAGCGCTGGGGGATGAGCCGACTGGAGGGCTCGCCCCGGACCTCCGCATCGGTCCACCCGAAGAGCCGCTCGGCTTCCCGATTCAGCGCGACCATCCTGCCCCGCTGGTCGACGACGACCATCGCATCGGGGGCAGCGTCGAGCATCTGCCGAAACCGCTTGTCCTGCGCGGGAGACGTGGTCATGGTCGGCTGGACCTCCGCGACACCGGGCGGCGTCGGATCACGGGGCCAATCTAATGCATTGTGACGGAGCCGCCTATCAGGGTCTCCCCCTACGCCGCGAACGTCACCTTGTGCCCCTTGGCCTTGAGCGAGGCCGCCAGTCCCGTCTTCTCGACCGACTTCATGAAGGCCTCATCCGGGCTGATCTCCTTCTTCTCCACCAGGTCGAGCAGCGCGTCGTTCAGGGTGAGCATGCCGAGCCCCTTCGACGTCTGAATGATCGAGGGGATCTGGAACGTCTTGCCCTCGCGGATCAGGTTCGAGATGGCAGGCGTGGTGAGCAGGATCTCGCGCGCGGCCACCCGCCCGCCGCCCAGCTTCTTGCACAGTGTCTGCGCGATCACGCCCTTCAGCGACTCGGACAGCATCACCCGGATCTGCGACTGGCGATCGGCCGGGAACTGGTCGATGATGCGATCCACGGTGGACGCGGCCGTGGTGGTGTGCAAGGTCCCGAACACGAGGTGCCCCGTCTCCGCGGTCTCGATGGCGATGGCGATGGTCTCCAGGTCGCGCATCTCGCCGACCAGCACGATGTCCGGGTCTTCCCGCAGGGCCGACCGGAGCGCCCGTTTGAAGCTGTCGGTGTGCACGCCCACCTGCCGCTGCGTGATGACGCACTTCTTGTTCTCGTGCACGAACTCGATCGGGTCCTCGATCGTGATGATGTGGTCCGTGCGCGTGCGGTTGATCAGGTCGACGAGCGAGCACAGCGTGGTGGACTTCCCCGAGCCGGTGGGTCCGGTGACGAGCACGAGACCCTTCGTCAGGTAGCAGAGCTGCTGGACTTCCTTCGAGATGTTGAGCTGCTCGACGCTCACCACCTTGGCCGGGATCACGCGGAATACGGCGATCGGGCCTTTGCGGTCGCGCGCCGCGTTCACGCGGAAACGGGCCAACCCGGCGATCTCGTAGGCGAAATCCGAGTCCCCTGTCTCCTTCCATTCGCCGCGGTTGCGCTCCGGCATGACCGACAGGAGCATGACCTCCAGCTGGTCGGACGAGAGCGGCGGCGTGGCCTGGCGCTTCATCTCCCCGTGCGTACGGAACACCGGCGGCTCGCCCACCCGCAGATGCAGGTCCGATGAAGCCGACTGCACCAGGGCCTTGAGCAGCTCGCCCAGGGCGCGTTCGGCCCCCTTGTACTGCGGCGCGGCAAAGTCGGCAGGCAAGCCCTGGGGCGGGGTGGTCCCGGCTGCGGTTGCACCCGACGTCTCGACCATGGGTGCCGCGGCAATCGCGGACGGCTTCGGGGGACGCGGTGGCGGTGCGGTGGGCGCCGGGGCGGGGGCCCCCGCGCCGGCGGATGGCCGTTGGGCCGGCGCCGGGCCTGCCGCCGCCGTGGAATTCCCGATCGGCGCCACCATCGCCGTCAGCCGCCCCATGTCGGGCACGATCCGCACCCGCACCATGCCGCGGTCCGCGACGTACTCGAACTCCGTCTCCCTCATCTGATCGATGTGGTCGGCCGACTCGGACGGCGCCACCTCGACCAGGAGGGCGTAGATGTGCTGATCGGTGAGCGGCTGCCGGCTCACCTTGCGGGGCTTGCCGTCCTTCACCATGGTGACCGGCTCGTCCGGCAGGAGGTACAGCTGATCCCCCTGCTCCCGGAGCAGGACGTCGACGAACGGATCGATCCGCGCGGCCATGAGCTAGCTCAGGGGACGCGCGTACAGCACGTACGCGCGATTGACGTAATGGGTCGCCGCATGGGTCCACACCGCGAAGAAGGGGTCACGGGACGCGTTGAGGTAGTCGAGCAGGCGCGCGTGGTGGTCGGGCAGCTCGGCGCTGGCCCAGCCCCCCAGCTTGGAGCCGCCCATCAGGACGAGCTCGACGCCGAGCATCCGCGCGGCCGAGAGCCGGGCCGGGTCGGCGATGGGCGCCTGGCGATCGACCGAGAGCGAGACCGTTTGCACCTTCGAGATGAGCAGGACGTCGTGGTTGGCCGCGGGCCGGAACGCGAAAAAGCCTTCGGGCCGGTTCAGGAGCTCCAGGACCGTCTCCGGACCGTCGTGGTGCGGGACCCGCTCCATCACGAAGATCTGGCCCGGCTGGGACGCCCCCTGCGTCAAGAGCAGATTCGCGGGGACGGGAGTGCGGGGAAGCGACAGGTCTGACACGGGAGAATCATAATCACTTCGGGCCACATTGCACCGAAACTGGCTCCGTGCGGCCACACCCGATCTGCTCGTCCATCCCGCTCGCGATCGGCCCACAGGCGGTGCTTTGCGCTCCTTCCCGGGCGGCCTGCTCGGTCGGCCCGACGGCCGCGGCGCAGTTGGTCCGGCTGCGGTACTCCATGCATACGCGGCATTGCACCTTGGCACGCGCCGTGGTCATGAAAAAAAACAGCGCCGCGACGGCGAACACCGCGGCCAGGGTGTAGAGCGTCGAGCGGTTCATGACCCCAAGGTAGGTCCCGCGCCGAACCTGTCAACGACGAGAGCCGAGCGACGCGTGGCCGCCCGGCTCTCGGGTTTGCGTGGCTGCGCGAGGCCT
>DATHKX010000045.1:0-46545 GCA_035488835.1 Gemmatimonadales bacterium | reverse complement strand
TAGGCGATCTCCTCGAGGCCCGTGGTGCGCAGCACCGTCTCGCGCTCGACGATCGTCTCGGCGGCATGGGTGTGCAGCTGGGCGTTGAAGCGCTCGGCCAGATCGCTCGCGGCCCGGAGCAGCGGTCCCGAGCAGCTGGGGACGAAGCGCGGGGCGAAGCACACCTGCAGCCGGCCGCCGGCGCGGTTGTGCCAGAGCTTGGCCAGCGCCTCGGCTTCCGCGAGCGCGTTTTCGGTCGACTCCGCCAGCTCGAGCGGCGCGCCCTCGGGATGCGCGTCCATGAGGCACTTCCCCACGGCCGCGCGGATACCGATCCGCTCGAGCGCCTGGAACGCCGCGCCGGTGTGCCGCACCGTCTCCATGTCGAGGATGGCGGTGGTGCCGCCGAGCAGGAGCTCCGCGGCGCCGAGCATGGCAGACCAGTAGACGGTTTCTTCGGTGTGGGCGGCCTCGAGCGGCCAGATGCGGCGCACCAGCCAGTCCTCGAGCCGGAGGTCGTCGGCGAGCCCGCGGAACAGCGTCTGGCAGAGGTGGACGTGGGCCTGGATGAGGCCGGGCATGACGAGACAGCCTCTGCAGTCGCGCACCTGAAGGCGAGTGCTCGGCCTTTCATCCTTGCCGACCGTCGCAATTCTGCCCTCCCGGACCATCACGTCCACCCGCTCCACCCGCCACTCGCCGTCGTGCAGCAGCACATCGCCGCCGGCGAGGAGCAGGTCTGGGGTGTCAGGTGGGGCCGGCACCGGCCTCAGGTGGCGACGCGCGGCTGAGCGCTGGTGGTATCGTCCGGCAGGTCGAAGAAGACGCGCAGCTCTTCGAGGAGGTCGGCATCCGCGTACACGCCCGTCAGGATGCGCTCCGGACCGCCCGGATCGATCAACAGGTACCCGTAGGGATAGTCGAGGCCCGACAAGAGGATGGCGCGGCGCGTCTTGTTGGGGAGCGCGACGTACACGGTTTCCGCGTTGGTGGCGAGCAGCTTGATCCCGCCCGCCTCAAGCGCGGGCGCGATCTGCTCCGTGTAATACTTCAGGTCATCGAAGGTGTCGGCGCGGTCTTCGGCGGCCATGGTGTCGGCCGCGCGCAGCCAAAACAGCACCACGCTCGGCTCCGCGACCACCCGGGGGATGAGTAGGGTGCCATCGAGGGCGCCGTCGGTCGAGTCCTGTGGCCCGAGCCGCGCAAATTCCACGGAGTCACTTCGCTGCGCCATTCTGTCGAGCGGCCGGGTCCGGCACGCGGCCACGGACAGAAGCGCTACCAGCGCGCCGATTCGCATGGGTGGGAATATATTCCACCAATGGGAGCGGCGGAGTACGACATTGTTCAGGCCCCACAGCACCTGGCCGGGCCGAGCGCGGTTGCTGCATATTTACGGAGTTCTGAGGTCAACCAGAGGAAATAGGCTGCGAGGCTCGCCGCCTAATACTAGTTAGGCCGCGACGAACACTACGAACCATACTGGCCTTCCTTTTACTACGCCCCAAGCTCACATGCTCTACATGATCGTCGAGAACTTCCGTGGCGGCGACGCGGTCCCGGTCTACCGCCGCTTTCGCGATCGAGGCCGCCTCGCTCCAGATGGCCTGCACTACCATGGCAGCTGGGTGACCGGCGACTTCCGCCGCTGCTTCCAGGTTATGGAGTGCGATGATCGTGCGCTCCTCGAGCAGTGGATGGCAAACTGGCGGGATCTCGTAGACTTTGAAGTCATTCCCGTACAGGCCTCAGCTGACGCGGCTGCCGCCATCGCACCGCGACTGTGAGCATGTCTGGCCGCGGCCTAACAAGCGCTTGAAGCTGACGGGCGCTCACAAGTAGGGAGGAGTTGCGTTGCCTCGCTGGCTAGCCTTTGTGTCTGCCGCTCAAACTCCTTGCGCCCCCGGGCGTTGCGCCCGCAGCTTAAGCGCGATCCGTTAGGCTGTGCCGGCGACTCTTGTTCCATGCCCAAAGATCTTCTCCTACTAGACCCCGCAGGCCAACAGAAGCTCTTCGGGCCCGCCTGCCTCCTTGTTGCCATTGATGAGACCGGTCACGAGCAGCTAGCCGACCCGCGCTACCCACTCTTTGGTCTCGGTGGCTGCCTGACCGTCGTCGCGGACTATCATAAGCACATCCACGGACCTTGGACCGCCTTGAAGGATCGTCACTTCGGCGGCGGACAAGTGCCACTCCACGCCACCGGTCTCATGCCAAGCCCCGAGCAGGCAGCCGCTCTAGGGAGCTTCTTCAAAGACCAGACTTTTGGCCGTTTCGCAGCTATTGCGACGGATCAAACCGATCTCAGCTCGCCCCTCAGTCGATATGAGTCCGTGGCGTTAGTGATGGGGAAGCTCATCGATGAGGTTGCGACCCACTACCACTTCGACCGCATCGCTGTGGTTTTCGAGCACAACCAGCGCACCGAGCCCCTGATCCGACGGGTCTTCTCCTCAACTAAGACCTACCCGGACCGAGCCAAGAAATGGCAGGTTCCGACGCAATTCTTCCTTGCTTCCAAGCAGACGGCCGAACCACTCGTCGAGGTCGCCGATTTCGTGATGCAGGCCGCTGGTACCGCCACCCGCGCCTATAACGAGACTGGGGTTCCACCCCTCAAGCGACGCGACTTCGGCTCCGTCTTCGAAGGGGGCAGTTCGAGGCGAGCGGCTTTCACGATATTGACTTCGATTCACGGTCCAAAACCATCCGGCGGCACAGCCTAACATGCGCTTGAAGCTGGCGGCGCGCGTAGGATATTGAATGACTACTCTTTCACCAGCGCGCCGCAGCTCAAGCGCGATCCGTTAGGCCGACGCCCAAAGACTCGAAGACAGGATGCGCGAATACCTCAGATCCCGGCTGGTCCAGGTCGGACTCGCAATGCTCATCCTCGGCTCCGGTCCCTTGTTGTTCATCATCGCCGCGGCCGGCCTCGGACTCTGGCCCGATCCCAACCCGAATCCCATCGGTCCAGGCATTCTCGCCTTTTTCACATTTTGGCCCAGCGTCATTTGCATCGTAGTGGGTCTCGTCCGGGTTCGGCTGCGTCGCAACCGGGGCGCGGCCTAACAAACGCTTGCACCTGGCGGCGCGCGTAGGATATTGAATGACTACTCACTCTTCAGCGCGCCGCAGCTCAGGCGCGATCCGTCCCCTTTCAACGTGTCGCGGCTCAGAGGGCAACATGGTTCGCTCCTGGTTAATCAGCGTAACGACTTGCCTGCTATCGATCCCCCTGGTTGCCCAGGAGCCCGTTCGGCCGGCGGTCACTGGGCGCTGGGATCTCAGCATTATCACGAACGCGGGCCGTCGTGCCCCGTCCTGGCTCGAGGTCCACTGGTCGGGCAACCGCGTGCTGGTGGGCCGGTTCGTCGGCGTGGTGGGGAGCGTGCGGCCCATTTCGCGGCTCGATTTTGCGAACGACACCCTGCGGTTTTCCGTGCCGCCGCAGTGGGAGGAGGGCAACGGCGCCTTTCAGTTCACCGGCGCGTTTGCCACCGATACACTGGCCGGCTCGGTGACCACTCCGGACGGCGGCCACCTCGCCTGGAGCGCGCACCGCGCCCCGTCGCTCGAGCGGCGCGGCCCGGTGCAGTGGGGTCGGGCGGTCAAGCTCTTCAATGGGACGGACCTCGCCGGCTGGCACGCCGTGGGCGGTACGAACCAGTGGAATGCGGTGGCCGGCGTGCTGACCAATACGCAGCGCGGCGGCAATCTCGTGACGGACGGGACCTACGACGACTTCAAGCTACACCTCGAGTTTCGCTATCCGCCGAGCGGCAACAGCGGCGTGTATCTGCGCGGGCGCTATGAAGCGCAAATCGAGGATTCGACCGGGCGCGAGACGTCGACCGGCGGCCTCGGCGCGATCTACGGGTTTCTGATTCCCAACGAGAATGCCGCGAAGGGCGCCGGCGAGTGGCAGACCTACGACATCACGCTGATCGGGCGGATCGTCACGGTCGTGCTCAACGGACATCAGGTGATTTGTCGCGCCACCATTCCCGGGATCACGGGCGGGGCGCTCGACAGCGATGAAGAGAAGCCGGGGCCGATCATGCTGCAGGGCGATCACGGGCCGGTGGAGTACCGTAACATCGTATTGACCACGGCGCGGTGAGGCGCACACCGTCGCGCGTGGCCACGCCCGATATCCTGTCCCACTTTGCCGCCGTGCTGCTCGACATGAACGGAACCCTCATGTTCGGTGGCGACCGCTTCGGCCCGGACCAGGACTACGCGGCTACGTACCGTGCCCTCGGTGGATCGCGGCTCGCGCCTGACGTCGTCCAGGCAACCATTCCGGCTTGCTACGAGACCATGGAACGGATCTACAACGATCCCGCGCGGTGCGATTCGTTCCCGCGAGTTCTCGATACGCTGCGCACATTGCCGCACACGCAGGGGCTCGACGACCGAGAGCTCACGCTGCTCGAGGATGTGATCGCCCAACATGAACGCGGCCAGGTGCCGGACTCCTACGCGATAGCGTTGCGACGCCTGGCTCGCTCCCACCCCCTCGGCTTGGTCGCCAACATTTTGTCTAGGAAGGACCTCTGGCTGCGGGAGTTCAAGCGCGCCGGTGTGCTCGATCTCTTTGCCGTCACGGTCTTCTCGTCGGATGGCTCCAGCATCAAGCCGTCGCGTCGGCTGTTTGACCAGGCGGTGAGTGCACTCCCGGTGCCGCGCTCTGAGATCGTGTTCGTCGGCGATAATCTGCGGTGCGACATCGGTGGGGCGGCCGGGGCGGGGCTCGCGACGGTGTGGCTCGATCCCGCCGGCGCCGGTCGGCGAGCCGGAGATCCCCAGCCCGACTTCGTGGTGCGCGACCTATTGGACCTGGTGCAACGCTAGGCCGGCGGCCTAGGCGGTTTCGTTTGGACCCCCTCCCGCGAGCGACATGACCAGCTTCATGGAGTAGAACAGCGCCCGCCCGCCCAGACTCTCGATCTCCTGGTGCTCTTCCTTGGGGATCAAGCCCATCGCGTATCCCATGTCGAGGTAATAGGAGATCTCGGATAGTGCCGCGAGTGTGCGATCCACGCACGCCGCGAACATGCGGCGATTCCGAAACCCTGACCCACGGGCGATGCGACTCGAAGCACTCAGGGCTGCCGCCCACAGGTGCCCGCTCAGCGTCGCGTCACGCTCTTCGAGTTTCTCCGCGAGGCGATGCACGGCCAACGTGAGCTGATGGCAGGCCTTGAACGCGTCCAAATCTTCGTAGGCTGACACGCGCCAACGATAGGTGCGGGACGCCCGCGGAAAGAACCGGATTCTTGCAACTCGTACCGAAAAATTGCGAACAAGACGGTTGATGCAAGGTTGAATCGCGAAGCGGGAGAGTCAGGGCGGCGCCGTTGTGCGTCCGCGGGTAAACCCGCGGCTCGGCACTGCCCGTAAACGGGCGCGCCCGAGTCGAGTTGTCACGCCGGTTTATCGGCATTGCCGAGTCGCGGCTCTCAGCCGCGGACTCATCGGATCGTGCGACGGTCTGTAGGAACCTCAAGCCGACGGGCGTACCCGCACGGTGATCCGGGCTTCCCCGGCTCGTATCGGCCAGCGCGGTGTGTACGAAAAGCCCTGCACCGTTTCCTCAAAGCCGCGCTCCGAGCGCGACACGGTCGCGATCGGAAACCTCCACACCTCGGCCGCCGGCGTGAGATCGAGCTTCACCTCAGGCGAGACGGAGATCTCTGGACAGAAGAACGCATCCGGCGGGAACGCCGCAGGATCCCAGCGGTAGCGCACCGTCAGGTCTCCCGCCTGGTCGAGCTTGATACGCTTCTCGAGCAGCCCCCCAGATGAAGGACCGGGGTGGAGCACGACCTCCACCGCCTGCGCCGATCGCTCCAGGCTCGCCTGGAACGGCGTGCCTGCCCAGCAGGCGACCGAGTCGAAGGCTCCACCCACATAGGCATCGAGCGTCACGTCGCTCGCGAGGACGCGATCCACGAACAGCGCGCGGTCGCAACGGTCGATCGGCGGCAGGCGTTGCAGGCGGGCGGCCGCCTCGAGGTCGTGGATACTGGGCGTGCCGTCAGTGGCGTGGGTCGCCTCTATGTGGTTCGGCTGACCGGCCGGCGGCTCGTGGTACGGCTCGCGCCGGCGCGTCAGCACGTCCGCATAGTTGATGCCCCGCTCGAACACCGTGTATTCCTCGATGACGCCGCCGCGGCGCGGGCTGACGAGGGCCGAGACGCTCCCCGAGTGGATCCACAGCTCCTCGGCGCCGTCGGCGTCGAGATCGAGCGTTTCGATCGTCAGCCCCTCGCCGCGGCGCAGCTCGCCCTCGGCGAGCGCCAGGTTGCGCCAGATCGCCGCCCGCAGGTGCGGCAGGTACAGTCCCCCGAACACCCCGTGCCAGTAGGCGTCGTTGCACTGGGCGCGGCCGATGGCGCGCCGCGCGGCCGGCGGGTCCCCGCGCTCGCGGCACAGCGCCGAGAGCGCCAGCATTTTCTTGTGCATGCGGTTCGCCTCGGGGTACTTCACGAGGAAGTTGCGCCAATGGCCGCCGCGTAAGAACGCGCCGTCGGGCCCTGCTACCCGTTCCTCCCCCAGGTCGCGCTCCAACGCGGCCAGTCGTCTGACGGCGTGCGCCGGCAGCGCCCAGGTTTCCATTTCGCGATACGACGCGGTCGGGAGGTACGCGAGCCCGGCGCTCGCGATTTCACGCAGCGCCGCCCCCGGCGTAGTAAGGCGGACTTCGCCGGCCGCGACGAGCGCCGCAATGGCATCGCAGAACTGTGCCAACCAGCCGCGCGTGTATACCCAGTCTTTGGTGCCGGGCCAGCCGCCGAACTTCTCCCCGTCGTCCACGAACACCGCGAGCGGACGGCCCGCGCTCCGCAGCTCGCGCAGGTAGGCGGCGATCTCCGCCGGCGGCCTGAAGGGGATGAGATAGCGGAGCCGCTCGTCGATCGGAAACAAGCCGACGCGCTTGCCGCCGCTCTCGGTCAGGAACGGCGCGTGCAGCCGGTCGCGCTCGAATCCGCTCACCAGAAAGTGGCGGTCGTCTACCAGGAGATACCGCACACCGGCATCCGCCAGGTCGGCGGCCAGATCGGGCTCCCACACTCGCTCGGTGAGCCACAGGCCGGTCGCCTCGACGCCGAAGCGGCGCCGGATCGCCTCCCGCATCCAGCCGATCTGGTCGAGTCGATCAGCCCGCGTGAGCGACGCCAGCACCGGCTCGTAGAATCCCGCCAGCAGCAGCTCGACATGACCGTCCGCCGCCAGGCGGCCGATCGTATCGAGGTAGGGGGCTGCGTGTTTCTCGAGCCACTCGAGCAACGGCCCCGAGATGTGCAGCGCGAAGGGCAGGAACCGCTGCGCGGTGAGCCGCTCGACCAGCGGCTGGTACACGTCCCGCAGGTGGTCCTCGAAGACGTGGTCGAAGTTGCCTACCGGCTGGTGGAAGTGCACCCCGAAGACGAACCGTACCGGATCCATGTCAGGTGGGCACGCCGCGGGCCGGCGCCGCAGCCTTCACGCCTTTCACGTACAGCTCCCGCCCCGTGGCGACCGCCGGATCGTTGCCTGGCGCCTGGGCCAGCCGCTCCAGCAGGCCCGCTTCGAGGCGGACGGCGTCCGAGCCCGCTAGCTCGATGGCCCGCGCGGCCGAGCGCAGCACGATCAGCGACTCGAGCCCGGCAATGTCATCGAAGAACCAGCCGCACGAGGTGAACATGCGCAGCGCGTGGCGCTCGAGCTCGAGCAGCTCACGGGCACGCGCGAGCGCGCTCCGATCGTCGGGGCGGCGCAGCCGCTCGCCGATGAAGCGCGTGACGGCGTCGTCCGGCGCTCCCAGCACGGCGCCGTAAACGTCCCGAACCGTCCAGGGGTATGCGGCGAAGATGGTGCCCCCCTCCCGCTCGAACACGCCGTGTAGCTCGGCCGCGAGCCAATCGAGCGCGCTCCGCAACGGGGCGCGCCAGCGCTGATGCGTCGCGCGATCGCCGTGCACGCGGCAACCGCAGTCCGAGCGCCAGCGCTCCACGCCGTGCGGGCAGCTCCACGCGCTCGGTGCCACGAGCCGCACGTCTTCCTGCGGCGGATGGCGCGCGAGGAACGCCGCGAAGTTGTCCACCCGCACGTCATCGCGCTTGCTCAAGGCGTCGAGCACACGGGCGAGCGTGACGGCGCCTTCCCGGTGATGGTGCCCGAACGTCTCGCCGTCAGTCGCAATCGCCAGCACCTCCGGAACGTCGGCTGATCCGCCGTTCGCACGCTTGCGGGCGGTGAGCCGCTCGATCCACGCCGCGGGGTCGCGCACCAAGGGCCCGAAGGCGACGTCGTGCGAGAGCGCGCCGTGATAGAGAAACAGGGCGATACGGCGGCCGCCGGCGGTGCGGTGCCAGCCCGGGCGCCCGCCCGCCGGCACGCGCTCCACTTGGTGTGGCGCCAGGACCGTGAAGCGGATCCCCTCGACGGCCAGCACGTCGAGCGTCTCGTCGTCCACCGCCGTCTCAGGCAGCCACATCCCCTCCGGCTCGCGCCCGAAGCGCCGGCGGAAGTCGGCGATCCCCCAGCGCACTTCGGTCTCCTTGTCTCGCCGGGAGCTGAGCGGGAGGATCGTGTGATGGTACGGCATCGCGATCGCGTTGCCGTGCCCGGCATGCAGTGCCGCGCTGGTGCGATCGGCGGCAAGCACCGCCGCGTACGTCTCGGCCGCGTAGCGCTCCATCCATGCCAGCAGCGTGGGCCCGAAGTCGAAGCTCAGGGATGGGAGGGAGGCGGCCACGGGGGCGTAGCTCTCCCGCTCGATGCGCTCGTTCCAGTCGTGGTATGGCGCGGCGGACGCCTCACGAGGGATGGTGCCGAGCCACGGGTCGTCGCGCGGCGGCTGGTAGAAATGGCCGTGAATCACGATGGACCGCATGCGTCTTAGCGGCCGAGCGCCTCTGCCACTTGGGCCAGCACGTTGGGGAACAGGTCGTCGCGGCGTCCGAGCTCGTCGGCCAGCCGACCCGCGCCATCGAGATCTCCGCCGGACAGCGCCTTGATCAGCCGCTCCGCGTCGTCACAGTGCAGCGTGAAGCGACGCTCCGCATAATCGACGACCGCGCCCGTCGAGATGATGAACTGCCAATCGGAAGCCTGCGCCAGCAGCAGCTCGCGGGCCGCCTGCGCTAGCACGGGGCGTGCGGCGGCGGAAGCGAGCGCCGCCGGCGCCGCGTCCCAGAACGCATCCTCCAGGCGCCAGATCCGCTCCCACGTCCACGCCGTCTGGTCGTTCAGCCACATGCTGTGGTCGCCGTTCGCTCCCCAGGAGCCCTCCGCCAACTGCAACGCCGTGCCGGGGACATGGGCCTCGAGGTGCTGCGACGCGGTCACCCCACGGACGCCGTCCTTACCGGAGCCGCGCAGCGCGCGGTACGTCGCGGCCAGGAAGTCCGCCCCCTCGAACCACCAGTGCCCGAACAGCTCGGTATCGAACGGCGCCACGATAATGCCGCCCTCGCCGGCCTGCTGTTGCGCGAGGGTCTGGAGGAGATGAACGAAGTGAGAGGCATGCCCCGTCGCTCGCTCGTGCGCGACCGGCGGCTCGTACGGTCGTTTGCCGCCCAGATCCACGTTCGCGCCGCTGACGCGCCACAGCTTGAGGCCGCCGGGCCAGCGGATCTTGTGGAACTCGAGGTACCATTCGTCGCCCGGGTAGCCCTGGTGCCGGCTCCAGATCTGCATCGAGGAGCGGGGATCGCGCACCAGCGCCGCGACGGGCGGGCGCACGCCGCGACCGGAGACCCGGTACGCGCGGTATGGCGAACGCGCGGCGCGCGCCCGACTTGCCGCCGCGGGGCGAGAGCCGGGGTCGTGCCGCTCGGCGTCGAACCGCTCCGCGCCCAGGGGAATCTCGCCGTAGGCGCCGAGCGGGCTGCCCGCGCGCGCGAGATGCGCGTCGGTGAAGAAGTAGCGAAACCCGGCGTCCGCGAGGTGCTGCTCGGTGCCGCGGCGCACCTTTTTCCCCCGCCACTTGCCGCGCGGGCGATAGGCGCACTCCGGCAGCCAGCATCCCACCGGCGCGACGCCGAACAGGCGCCGGTGCTCGTGCTGGCCCACCGCGAGCTGCAGCCGGATGCTTTCGTCCCGGCCGAGCAGCGGCAGGTAGCCGTGCGTGGCCGCCGATCCGATGATCTCGAGACGACCCTGTTCCTGCAGGCGGCGAAACGCGGAGACGAGATTGGCGTCGATTCTCCGGAACAGCGCCCGGAGCCGGGTGAGCCGCGACCGCCAGTAGTCTACGAGCGGCACGAGTGCGCCATCGCCGGATGCCGTGAGCGCAGCCGGGGCCTCGTCGCAGGCGGCCAGGCGCTGGGTGAAGAACGACTCCATTTCGCGGGCGAAGGCGGGGCTGGCCAGCTGGTTCGCGAGCACCGGCGTGAAGCCGATCGTCAGCGGGGTCGGGGTCCCCTCGGCGGCCAGTTCCTCGAGCCGCTCCAGGAGGGGGAGATACGTATCCACCGCGGCCTCGCACAGCCAGTCGCTGCCGTGGGGCCAGCGGCCGTGATTGAGGACGTACGGTAGGTGACTGTGGAGCGCGAGGACGAACTCCACCGCGTTCCCGCTCAAGTGGAGGCCGACCGCAAGGCGAGGGCGCGGCGATACAGGGCGAAATACTGCTCCCCGGAGCGGTGCCAGCCGAACTGCTGGGCCATCGCACCCCGCACGAGCTTGCGCCACGCGGTCCGGTCGGCATAGCACTCCACGGCCTGGCCCACCGCCTGGGCGAGCGCCGCCGGCGAGTATTCGTCGAACAGGAACCCACTCACGCCTTCGATGATGCTGTCCTTGAGGCCGCCCACCCGGCGGGCGACGGGGACCGCGCCGTAGTGCTGCGCCCGCATTTGCGTGAGCCCGCACGGCTCGTACAGCGACGGCATGAGCAGCGCGTCGGCGCCGGCCAGCAGGCGGTGCTCGAGGCGGTCGGTAAACATGAACTCGACCGCGACGCGATCGGGCGCCGCGGCGGCGAGGTTCCCCAACGCTTCGTGGTAGCGGTGCTCCCCGGCGCCGAGGAAAATGAATTGCGTGTCTGACGCGCCGAGCAGATCTGCGCCGAGCACCAGGTCCAGTCCCTTCTGGGATACCATGCGCGCGCTCATGCCGAAGAGCGGCGTGTGCACTCGCTGGGCCAGGCCGTACGCCCGCTGCAGCGCCGCCTTGCAACGCCGCTTCCCGGCGAGATCCTCGCTCGAGTAATTCGCGGTGAGGTCCGGGTCGGTCTCGGGGTTCCACAGATCCGGATCGATGCCGTTCAGGATCCCCACCAGCCGATCGCCCAGCCCGGTGAATCGGTCGTGCAGCCCGAACCCCCCTTCCGCCGTGCGCAGCTCCTCAGCATGGGAGGGGCTGACGGTCACGACGACGTCGGAGTGGGCCATCCCGCCCTTGAGCGCATTCATCCGGCCGTACCACTCGAACACGGCGGCGTTGTACAGCTCGGCCGGAAGGTCCAACGTCGCCAGCGTCTCCGGCGGGAAATGCCCCTGGAAGCCGGCGTTGTGCACCGACATCACGACCGCGAGGCGCCGGTGAAACGGCTCGCCGGCGAACGCGGTGCGCAGGTATACCGGCGCCAACGCGGTGTGCCAGTCGTGCGCGTGCAGCACCTGGGTGTCCGGAGCGATCTCGGGAAGGGCCGTGAGCGCGGCCAGACAGAAGAAGGCGAATCGTTGGGCGTTGTCCGGATAGTCCCCGCCGTTGTCGCCGTAGATGCCCGCCCGGTCGAAGAAGTCGGGATGCTCGATGAAGAAGACTTGCGGGCCTCCCTCCGGCCCGGGCGGCGTGCGGTACAGCCAGGCGCGCTCTGTGTGTCCGCCGAGGGTGATGGTGAGCGCCGAACCGGTGCGCTCCAGCGACGGCGTGGTCTCGCGCACGATCCGGTACAGCGGCATGATCACCGTCGTCGGCAGGCCGGCGGCCGCCTGACACGTCGCCAGGCCGCTCACGGCCTCACCGAGCCCACCGGTGCGGGCGAACGGCCAGTACTCGGCCGTCAGGTGGGTGACACCGATCCGCTCGGCAGGCGCGATCTGGGGCCGCGGCGCCGCGGCGGTCGCCGCCCGGCGCGGCTGGGCGGGGCTCCGCCGCCGGGACTTCGGGGCCGGGGTTGTCGCGCCCATCTTCGCCTCCACTGGCTCTCTCAGGCCGTCGGCGGATCGTCCGCCGGCTGCTCACCCCGCATCGCGGGGAGATAGTACGCGGTGACGTATTCCCGCACCATGCGCTGGGCGGTGAATCGCGCGCCCGACGTGCGCAACGCGTGTCTCATCTTCTCCACCCAACCGTGCGGGACGCCCTGGGTATCACGGTCGTAGAACAGCGGCACCACCTCGGTTTCGAGCAAGCGATACAGCTGCTCGGCGTCGGCCGCATCGGCGTCCTGACCCGCCGGCGCCGGGGGGATGGCCCACCCGTTCGGCCCATCGTAACCCTCGGCCCACCACCCGTCCAGCGTGCTGAGCTGCGGCACGCCGTTCAAGGCCGCCTTCATGCCGCTCGTGCCGCACGCCTCGAGCGGTGGGCGCGGCACGTTGAGCCAGAGGTCCACCCCCTGCACCAGGCTGTGGGCCAGATGCATGTCGTAGTCCTCGATGAACGCGATCCGTCCCTCGAACCGGGCTTCGCGGGTGTGGGCGTACACGCGCTGCAGCACCTGCTTCCCCGGCTCGTCGCCTGGATGCGACTTGCCGGAGAACACGATCTGCACCGGGCGCCAGGGGTTCACGAGCAGCCGCTGCAGCCGGTCGGGATCGCGGAAGATCAGGTCGGCCCGCTTGTAGGTCGCAAACCGGCGACCGAAGCCGATCGTGAAGGCTTCCGGATCGAGCAGGGTCCCCGCGCCCACGAGGTGCAGGGCTTCCTTCCACTGATCCGCCCAGCGCCGCCGCGCCTGCTCCCGGATGCTCCGCATCAGATGAGACTTGAGCTGATTGTGCACCGCCCACAGCGCGGCGGGGTCCAACTCGAGGACCTTGTCCCAGAACCCGGGGTCGTCCACCCGCGCGAGCCAGTCCGGCCCGAAATGCGAGTCGAATAAGGTCAGGATTCGGTTCGCCATCCACGTGGCGACGTGGACGCCGTTGGTGACGTGGCCGATCGGCACGCGCGCGACGTCGCGGTCAGGCCAGAGCGGGGCCCAGATGCGGCGGGACTCTTCCCCGTGACGGCGCGACACTCCGTTCACCCGGGCCGAGAGCCGGATGGCGGCGACGGGCATGTGGAACCGATCGTGGTCGACCACCGGATGATGGCCGAGGCGGAAGAAGACTTCGCGAGTGACCCCCATCTCCTGCCACACCGGACCGAGGACCTGTTCCACTTGATCGGGGGAGAAGGTGTCGTGCCCCGCGGGCACGGGCGTGTGGGTCGTGAAGACGCTGGTTGCGCGCACCCGGCGGACGGCGTCCGCGAACGGGGTCCCGCGCGTCACGAGCTCACGCGCCCGCTCGACCAGCATGAAGGCGGCGTGTCCTTCATTCGCGTGCCAGGCGGCCGGGTCGTATCCCAAAGCGCGCAGCATGCGCACGCCACCGACGCCGAGGACCCATTCCTGGCGGAGCCGCAGGTCGGGACCACCGGCGTAGAGCCGGTGGGACAGCCCGCGATCCGCCGGGTCGTTCTGCTCGAGGTCCGTGTCCAGCAAGAAGATCGGCACGCGGCCCACCATGACACGCCAGGCGCCCACGCTCACGTGGCGCCCGGACAACCGCACGGTGGCGAGGCAGGGATCGCCCTTCGCCCCGCGCACCCGTTGCAGCGGTGTCGCGGCCACGTCAAAGCGCTCCTCGGCGTCTTCCTGCCATCCGTCGAGGCGCAGTCGCTGATCCGAGTATCCCTTGGTGTAGAACAGGCCGACGCCGACGAGCGGGACGCCCAGGTCCGACGCCGCCTTGCACTGATCCCCTGCGAGGACTCCGAGGCCCCCCGAATAAATGGGAACCGAGGCGTGCAACCCGAATTCGGCGCAGAAGTACGCGACCGGCCGCTTGAGGGACTCGGGATGCGAGGTGGCGAACCAGGTGCCGGCGGACGTCGCGTCGTGCGCGGCCGCGGCGGCGACGACGTCGTAGAGCCGCAGGAACTCCGGGTCCGCCGCGCAGGCCGCGAGCCGCTCTGGCGCCACCCGTCGCAAGAGCTCGATGGGATTGTGCTGGGTGCGACGCCACAGCGCCGGATCGAGCGAGCGGAACAACGCCCGTGCGTTGCGGTTCCAGCTCCAGGACAGGTTGGCGGCCACGGCGGCGAGCCCTCCGATCCGTTCGGGGAGGGCGGGAAAGCTAGTGTTGGGCATGAGTCATCCGGCCTGCAAACTAAGGCCGGTCGGGGCAGCCTGGGAAGCGCGGAGGGTGGCGGGGATCGGGCCGTGTCCCCAGGTTTCCCTGACGCCATGACTGCCACTCCTGCTCCGCGCGTGCGCCGCCATCACTGGATCGTCCGGCTCACCCATTGGGCGACCGTGATCGTGCTCGCCGGCCTGATCGCGAGCGGTCTTCAGATCTATGAGGCCTACGCCCGGTTCGGAAACCGCGGCGGGCCGTACTTCCTGAGTCCGTTCGACGGCACACAGTTCCCGCATTGGAGCCGGCTCGGCGGTTGGCTCGCGGGCGCGCTCAACTGGCACTTCGCGCTGGCGTGGCCGCTCATCGCCTTCGGCCTCCTGTATCTCGGCTACCTGGTGCGGAGCGGCGAATGGCGCGCCCTGCTGTTCCGGCCGCGCGACGTTCCGGGCGCGCTCGAGATGGCGAAGTACTACCTCCATCTCCGACGGGAGCACCCGGCGCAGGGCAAGCACAACCCGCTCCAGAAGCTCGCCTACACGGGCGTGATTGGGTTGGGTGCGCTCGCGGTGCTCACCGGCTTCGCGGTCTACAAGCCGACCCAGCTGAGCTGGCTGACGGCGTTGTTCGGCGGATTTCAGGCAGCGCGCTACTGGCACTTCTGGATCGTGTGGATGTTCGTCGGGTTCACGATCATGCACGTCATCCTCGTGTTCGTCGTGGATCCCGCCTCGCTGCGCGCCATGCTCACCGGCTGGTACCGGGGGAGGTTCCCGAGCCATGACTGACGCTACGTTGCACGAGCTGAACCGGCGGGCGTTCCTGAAGCTGGGTGTCGCGGCCGGCGCTGGGACCCTCGCCGCGGCGTGTGGCTGGGACGGCGGCAATCTGGTGCGTCCGGGCCTGTGGAGCATCAGCCGAGTGAACGATTGGGTGGGGGAGAAGATCCTGTTCTCGCCCACGCGCCTCGCCCGCACGTACAACACGGTCGAGCGCAGCGCAGCGCTGCCGAGCTACTTCATCTCGACCACGGTGCCGATGCTCGAAGATCGGGCCGCCTGGCGGCTGCGGGTGGACGGGTTGGTGGCGCAACCGCTCGAGCTGTCGCTCGACGACCTGATGCGGCTGCCGCGCGTGTCGTACACGGTGAAGCACCACTGCGTGGAGGGGTGGTCGGCGATCGCGAGCTGGCACGGCGTGCCGGTGTCGGCGATCGTGGAGCGCTGCCGCCCAGCCAAGGCGGCGCGCTACATCAGCTTCGTGTCGTTCGACGCCGATTACTCGAACGGCTGGGACATGGCGAGCGCGATGCATCCCCAGACGATTCTCGCGTACGGGATGAACGACAACCCGCTCCCAATAGCGCACGGCGCACCGCTGCGGCTCTATTCCCCGACCAAGCTGGGCTACAAGATGACGAAGTACCTGGTGTCGATGACGTTCACGGATACGAGACCGGGGGGATACTGGGAGGATCAGGGATATCCGTGGTTCGGAGGGATCTAACCGATTGAGTCCAGCGCATCATGCATCTGCGCTGCATTCTGGTATCGGTCTCCCGGCTCCTTCGCCATCGCCTTTAGAACTACCTGAGCCAGCGCTTCGGGCACGTCCGGATTGAGCGTGCGCGGATCGGGCGCCGCCCCCTCGAGCTGCTTCGCGATCAGCGCGTACGTCGAGTCCGCCTCGAACGGGAGTCGGCGGGTGAGACACTCGAACAGCACCACACCTGCCGAGTAGAGATCGCTGCGCGCATCCAGCTCCATGCCCGAGAGCTGCTCCGGTGACATGTAGTCCGGCGTGCCGATCGACATTCCCTCCTTGGTCAACCCTTCATCCTTTGACCGGTTCGCGAGCCGGGCGATGCCGAAGTCCATCACCTTGAGCACGCCGCTCGGCTCGACCACCATGTTCTGGGGCTTGATGTCGCGGTGGATCACGCCTTGCTCGTGGGCGACTTCGAGCGCGCGGCACAGCTGTTTCCCGATCGTGAGGGTGACGGGCACCGGCAGCGGGCCGCGCGTCCCGATGAGCTGCTTCAGCGACGTTCCCTCCACGTATTCCATCGTCAGGTAGTACATCCCGTTCACCTCGCCCAGATCGTACGTCCGCACCACGTTGCGGTGGGCGATCTTGCGGGCGACGCGGATCTCCTGTTTGAAGCGCTCCAGCGCGACGCCGCCCCCGGCGAGCGTTTCCGGACGGAGCGCCTTGATTGCCACCACCTCCTGCAGCTCGCGGTCGAACGCGCGGTACACGACGCCCATGCCACCCATCCCGAGGACCTCCTTCACCTCGTAACGGTTGGCGAACAGCGATCCGGGTCGCAACGCATCGCGGGGAGGCGCGAGCAGTGGTCGGGCGGCCGGCAGCGACGCAGTGGGCGAGGCCGCTGACGTGGCCATCATGTACTCCACCAGCTTCGCCTTTTCCCTCAGGTCCGCCACCAGACTCTGGAACGCCTGCGACAGCATGCCGATCTCGTCGCCGGCTGGGACGTCGATTTCCACGCTGTAGTCTCCGTCCTGCACCCGGCGCGTGGCGAGCGCCAGACGCCGGATCGGGCCCGCGATCTGGCGGGCGAGCACGTAGGCCGAGGCGAGCGCGAGCAGCAGGCCGAGCGCGAGTGAGAACCCGATCGTATGCTGCAGCGCCCGGAACGCGCCCAGCTCGCGCTCGTGCGACCGGAACGCCACGAACCCGCCGAACGCGTCGCCCCCGGCGGAGCGGATCGGACTCGCCAGCCCGATGAGGCGCTCGCCGTCCACGTCCGCCGCCAGCTCCGTTCCCGCCGAGTCGTGCCCCAAGGCGACCATCGCGGCCGTGTCCTCCACGAGCGCGGGCTCGACCACCTCGCGCGGCAGCGTGGAGCCGACGATGTAGGGGTGGTTGAGCGTGTCGAGCGCGAAGAACACCACGTCGGTGGTGGTCGCCTGCTTGATCTGGTGCGCCAGCGTATCGTCGATCGCGTAGGCGGCCACGAGGGAGCCCTGAGGCGCTGCTTGCGGTGACGCCCGCAGCGGCACCGCCACCGCCATGAACAGTTTGCGCCGGCGCTCGTCCAGCCACGCGCCGCTCGCCTCGTCGCCTGAGAGCGCATTGGCGATCAGCGCGCCGCGCGACAGGTCGATGTCGGACTCGGTGGGGTAGTCCGTGCGGGCGACCAGCACACCGTGCTCGTCGGTGATCAGCACCCACGCCGCGCCCAGCAGCCGGCGGTGTTCCTCGGCCTGATCGAGCACGTTGCTCCGCTCGGAGGCCTTGAGCAGCCGCTCCCGGAACTGCGGCACCTGGGCGCTCACCGCGCTCATCCCGGCGAACGTCGCGGTCCGCCCCGCGAGGAAGGCCTGCACTCCCCGCCGCACGCCCGCGAGCGCGTGGCGGATCGAGTCGTCAGCCGTGCGGTTCGCCTGGAGCGACGTGAGCCCGAGCGTCACGCCCAGCACCCCCGCGACCGTCAGCGTCGCCGCGACGAAGATCTTGGCCCCGAGGCCCAGCCGCGGCCTAGTAGCGCTCGCGTCCGGCATTCGTCGGGTAGTCTTTGCCGAACTTGTTCTTGTGAGGCGTCCAACGGAACCCGCGCGCGTCGAGCTGCAGCTCGATCCCCGAGGCGCCTGCCGCTGTGACGCTCACCGTACGCGCGACCTGCGGGCTCCGCTCGTGCCAGGCGTGCACTACCCACGTGCCCGGCGGCACGTCGGCGATCTCGAAGCTGCCGTCCGTCGAGGCTTGCGTGAAATGGCGGCCAGCCATCACCTGGACGAACGCCACCATCCGGGGATGGACGTTGCAGAAGATGCGCACCAGGCCGGGATTCGTGAACGTCCAGGTCTTGCTCTCGCCGCGGCCGTACTGGCCGAGGTCGAAGGGATTGGGCCCGGAGGCGGAGAACACGTTGTGGTCGAAGGGATCGTGATTCAGGAAGCGGACCGCGGAGCCGGCGGGGACCACCACGACGCGGGGCACGAACTCCTTATCGTTGATCGCAATGTCGGCGGTAACCGGGCGCGCCGCGCCGTCAGCGCCGCCGCCCTCGAGGTACACCACCGCGGCCCCCAGGTCGGGAGACGATTTCCCGCCCTTCTCGAGCAACGTCACCCGGCCCGCGACGCGCCCCTGGGCGACCCCGGGCTGCGCCGCCGTGATCCAACCCACGCCCACTAGCAGTGGGATCCATCGCATCGCTTGTTCCCGGTTGCGCTCGAGGCGCTGCAGCTTACTGTAGTCGTACCGAAACCGCCAGGAGCCGGAGATGCGGGCCACGTTGCTCGTTTCGCTCGCCGCCTTCGCCGTTCCGCTCGCGGCGCAGACGCCGCCCTCCCCACCCGCGCCCGCGCCGGTCGCGAAACGCACCGTCGAGGTGACGGGTCTCGTGCTCGTGAACGGCTTCTTCACGAACGCCCGCGTCAACAACAGCGACGTACCGCAGTTCGTCGACTCGCTCGCGCCCGCGAGCGCCGTCGGCGGCACCATCCGCCAGACACGGCTCGGCCTGCTCGTGACCGATCCCGATGTGTTGCGCGGCAGCTTCTCGGGCGAGGTGGATGTCGACTTCTTCGGCGGCCAGCAGCCCTCCTCCGGCGGCCGCACCTTCCCGCTCCTCCGGCTGCGCCGGGCCGTGGGCATCGTCTCGTGGGCGCACGCCCAGCTCCTGTTCGGCCAGGAGTCGCCGCTCGTCGCGGAGCGGAGCCCGCGCTCCCTCGCCTCCGTGGGTTTCCCTGATTTCGCCGCCGCCGGCAACCTGTGGCTGTGGCTGCCGCAGTTCCGCGCCACCCTGGAGCAGGGATACACCCTGCGCCTCGCCGAGCAGGTGGCCGTGCTGGCCCCGACGTCCGGTACGGCGCAGGGGCTCTTCAACACCCAGCCCGACTCGGCCGAGCGGAGCCGTCGCCCTTACCTGCAGGCGAGGGTGCGGCTCGCGTGGGGCCCGACCGACGATCCCAGCGAGATCGCCGTCGGCGGCCACCTGGGCTGGCTCGCCTCGGCCGACACCCTGTTCCAGTCGCGCGCCGTTACGGCGGACGCGCGCTTCAAGGTCGGCCCGGTCGAGCTTCTGGCGGAAGCGTTCAGCGGGAAGGCGCTGGCGGGATTGGGCGGAGGCGGGATCGGCCAGAGCATCGGGCCGACCGGCGTTGAAGTCCGCACCAAGGGCGGCTGGGGTCAGCTCAACGTCCGCCCCAGACGGGAGCTGATCGTCGGTGGTGGCTGCGGTATCGATGATCCCGACGACGGCGATCTGTCGGACGCGCTCGGCAACCCGCGGGGCCGGCTCAAGAACTTCGTGTGCGAGGGGCACGTGGACCTCCGGCCCCGCGGGCCCCTGGTGTTCGGGGTGGAGTTCCGGCGGCTCGAGACCACCTACCCGAGCGGAAAATTCACGGCCAATCATTTCAACCTGGCCGCGGGGTATCGGTTCTGAACCGACAGCACCGCTACAACGACTTCAAGTACTCCACCAGGTCGTGCTTCTCGGAATCGCTCAGACCAAGCTTGAGGAAGCTGTCGTAGTGGTTCACCACATCGAGCAACGTGGCGAAGCGGCCGTCGTGATAGAACCCGCCCTTCTGGTGCGACCACAGCCCTGCAAGGGGCGCGGTCCGGTACATGTGCGTCGGCGAGCGGTCGGCCTGCCAGGCGTCCACCCCGATCTCGGCGGGCGCGTGCAGGTTGTTGCCGGGCTCAGTGAAGAGGGGCGGCACATGGCAGCTTGCGCACTTCGCCCTGCCGTCGAATAGCGCCTCCCCCCGCTCGGAGGCAGCCCGGTCGAACGAACCCTGCGTCGCCCTGGGCGCCGGGATCGAGAGCTGATAGAAGTGCAGCGCGGCGAGCTTCGCAGTCAGCCGGTCCGGTTTCCCGCGCGTGTCGTGCGAGCCGCTCCGCGCCGCGACCGGATACTGGTCGGGACGGCGGAGGCGCGCGTCGAAGAACGTCCCGGACCCGTGCATCTCGGTAGCCCCGACGTAGGCATTCCAGTAAGGCACTGACCCGAAGCCGGTCCAGGTGTGGAGGTTCACCCCCGCGAGGCCGAACGCGGGTGGGATCAGCGTGCCGGCCTGCTTGCCGTCGGGCCGGAAGGCCTTGCCGTCCTTATCGAGCTCGGCGTCAAAGCGACCCGGCCCCCAGCTCGCCAGCACCTTCTTCACGGTCGCCGCGTCCACGCCGAGGAGGTCGGTGAAGGGCTTCAGGCTCGGTGCGAGCGATACGATCGCGCCGACGTTGAGATCCCGATTTGCCCAGCCGTCGAGCCTTCGTCCGATCCCCGGGGCGAGCGCGTCGTCCACAGTCGAATGGCAGAAGGCGCACTGAATACCCAACGACTTGATGCCGCCGTCGGCGTTGAAGTAGCCTGTGACCCCGACGACGGCGTTCAGCTTGAGCAGCGCGAGGGTGGTCGCGGGATCGTCGAGATTCACTTGGCCGGCCTTGAGCTGCTGTTGCAGCGCGGCCGGCAGGGCGTCGAGGTCCACCTTGAGGCCGACCGCGAGCGCGGTCTTGGGGCTCACCCCCGGCCCGACACCGCCGTTCTTCTCGCCGGCAATAGCCTTGTGCAGTTGGAGCGCGTCGCCCCAGAACGCTTCGTCGCCGAACGTGTCGAACCGGAAGATCTGCCGCCCGTCCCCCATCATGCGAGCGGCATTGTCGTCAATCGCCTTGTCGAACGCGGAGGACGCGACGCCGTCCGCGTGGGCCGAGCAGTGCGTGCCTAGCAATACGAGGGCGCCGAGCGCGACGCCAGCGGAGAGCGTGAGTTTCAAGGGGGGAAGAGTTCGCATGGCCGTCCTCCTGCGAGCGTACAGGCAAGGGGGGAATCAGTATGACAAGCTACTGCTTGTTAAATAGATGACGCTACGGGGCGCCGGGTTGGATGCCGTGAGGCGTGCAGCGGCCTCGGTTAGGCTGGTAGGCGGCCCTTCAGGTCCTGCGGCTTGAACGGGCCGGGCTGGGCGATGAGCGCCCGCGCGTGATCCACCTGTCCCCACGTGTTCCACAGGAGCACGCCGCGCACCCGCCCATCCTTCAAGTAGTAAACCACACCCTCGCGGAACTGCTCTTTCCAGTCGGCGACAGTCTCGAGACGGGAGTCGACGTCACCCACCGCTTCGTAGCCCAGCTCGAACAGGTCGGAGTAGAAAAACGGCAGGTGGTGATAAGGGGTCGCCCGGCCCGCCATGTTGAGACCGGCGGTGCGCCCCATCGTGTTGGCATTGTCTTCGTGCTCCACGCGCAGCCGCGCGCCCAAGGCGGGATTCTCGAAGTTCGCCACGTCCCCCGCGGCGTAGATGTCGGGATTATTGGTGCGGCAGGCCTCGTCCACCACGATGCCGTTGTCCACGAGGAGGCCGGCCTGCTCCGCGAGCGCCACGCCCGGCACGATGCCGAGCCCGGCGACCAGGACCTCGGCCACAAGCTCGCTGCCCACGGTCGTGCGCACGACGCAGGAGCCGGCGCGCCGCTCGAACCCCGCCATCCCCTCCCCCGTCCGCATGGTGACGCCCTTCTCGCGGTAGTAATTCACGAGGAAGGCCGACAGGTCCGCCGGAAACACGCGCGCGCCGAGCCCCGCTTCCGGGACGAGCATCGTGACGTCGCGCTGCTGCATCCGCAGCGCGGCGGCGACCTCGCTCCCGATGAAACCGCCGCCGATCACCGCGAAGCGGACGCTCTGGGTCGCGAGCGCGCGCAGGCGGCGGTAATCATCGAGGGTGCGGTAATAGATGATCTGATCGGTCTCGAGCGGCAGCCGCCGCGGGGCGCCGCCGGTGGCGAGGAGCAGCTTCGTGAACCGGTACTTCGTGCCCCGATCGTCCGTGGCGCTGCGCCCCCGGGGGTCGATCGCGGTGATCCGCCGCCCGAGGTGCAGCGTGGCGCCGGTCGCCGCCGTCTTGCGCCAGATCTTTTCCTCGGGCTCGCCCTTCCACAGGGCTTTCGAGAGCGGCGGGCGGTCGTAGGGAGGATGCGGCTCGGCGCTGATCATACCGACCGAGCCCGCGGGGTCCGCCTCGTGGAGGGCTTGGGCCGCGGCGTCGGCGGTCATGCCGCCGCCGACAATGAGATAGGTGTAGTCGGGCATTGGGCTCGTCCTCTATGCGCAATATACGTTGCCGTTAGGAGCGATTGGATCGCAGCCGTGAGCGATGTAGATTTTCCATGTGCCAGGCACCGATCTCGAGCGCCAGATCGCGGCCATCGCGTTGCTCGACGAACCGATCAGGAGGGGTCTTTATCTCTTCATCGTCGACCGGCGATGCGAAGTGGGGCGCGACGAAGCGGCCCGCGCACTTCGCATCTCCCGTGCGCTCGCCGCGTTCCACCTCGACAAACTCGTCCAGCAGGGCTTGCTCGACGCCAGCTACCGCCGCCTGACCGCCCGCCGTGGGCCGGGGGCGGGCCGGCCAGCCAAGCTGTACCAGCGCTCCTCCCGCCAGGTCGACCTCACGCTTCCCGAGCGCCGGTACGAGCTCGCCGGCCGCGTCTTGGCACGCGCGTTGACGGCCGTCGCGCCCGCCGCTCGCGCAGCCCTCGCGCGTGCCGCCCGCGCCGAAGGCCGGACGCTCGGTGCCGCCGCTCGCAACCGCACCGGCGCGAATGGAGGGACGGATCGCCTGGTCGCCAACGCGCTCGCCGTGCTCGGTGAATGCGGCTACGATCCCGCGCGCGTCAACGGCGAGGTACGGCTCCGGAATTGCCCGTTCGACGCCCTCGCCAACGAGTGTCGGCCGTTGGTCTGCGGGATGAACCTCGCCCTGCTGCGCGGCCTGCTGGCGGCTGCCGGCGCGCGCGGCACCCGGGCCGAGCTTCGGGCCCCGGAGGCCGGATCATGTTGCGTGGTCTTGAAGACCCCCGCCCACACGAAGCGCTGACTCCCCAACAATCTCAGTCGTCGTCCGCCGGCCGGCCTGGATGCTTCACCCGCCGGCGATAGTGTTTCACGGACTTGTGCACCTTGTGTGGAGGGGTCTTGAGCCGCCCCTTCACCGGCGCCTTCGGATTGGGGACGCGAACGGTGAGCTTCCGCTTGTCCTTGTCGCTCACGACGCGAGGAGCGCGCGGATCTGCTTCGCGTGATGCGCGCAGTGGCGGATGTGAAACCGCAGCCATTCGGGCAGGGTGAGATCACCGAACGCAGGATGCTTCACGAATAGATCGCTCCGGCGAGCGGGCAGGAGCTCGTGTGCGAGGGCCATGAAGCGTGCCACTCCGTCCCGCAGCTGTCGCTCCACCGCGCTGGCATCCGGTGCTTCCGCCGGTCGGGTGGCCTCCGGGGCCGGGCGGCCCGAGGGAATCCACCCGAGATCGAGATACACAAACTGGCCGAGCCGTTGTCGCAGCAGCCTCGGCCGGCGCCGCATCGGCGGCTTCGCGCGCCGCTCCTCGAACAAGCGACCGCTCCCGTCGATCGAGATGGCGAGGTGGTGCACGATCTGAGCCGCGGTCCATTTCCCGGAGGGAGCGCGGTGCCAGTCCGCCCGGGGCCGGCCCACGAGGGACCCGAGCACCACATCGGGAATCGCGGCGAACCCGCCTGGAGTCATGGCAGCACCGCGTCCGCCATCTGTCGGGCCTGCGCGGCCGCGGGCGACCCCGCCCGCACGCGGCCCACCAGCGTCCCCGCGCTGTCCACGATCGCGAGGTCGGCCTCGGCGAGGGCCGCGCTGTCGGTGCGGATCGAGAGGGCCCATTGGCGCCGGGCGGCGACCGCCTGCAGCCGGCCAGCCAGCCGGTCGGCGGTCTTGGGTGGCACGTAGACCGTCACCATCGTGCCTGCGTCCGCGGGCCGAGGGCTCGCGCGCGGCTTCTCGTTGCACGCGAGCGCGGCGCCGGCGAGGCAGCACGCAAGCAGTCGCGCTCCTGTAGCGTTCGGCACTCTCATACCCAAGATTGTACGAGTGAATCTGCTGCGTCGCCACCCGATCGCGCTGGTCCTCATCGCGCTCGTAGTCCTTTCCGCGCTCGTACCGTTGCCACCGCTGGTGGACGCCGTGAGCGGCGCGCCCCCGGCCGACGTGGACCTCGTCCGTCCCACGCTCTATACCCTGCTCGCGCCCGTCTCCAACGTGCTCGACGCGCTCACGTTCCTGAGCCTCGAGCGGGCGAAGGCGTTCCTGGTCACGTGGGTCGCAGCGCTCGCGCTGGTGGGGTTCCTGCAGCGCGGCTCGCTGCGACGGCGGCTCGTGGCGGCGGTGCTGGCCCCGCTGGCTGTGGTCCTGCTCGGCGTTGCGGCGGTCCTGCTGCCGCGCCCGGTCCCGAGTCTCGTCGCCGCGGACTCGACGCTCACCGTCATCGACTACCACGCGCACACCGAGCTGTCGCACGACGGCCGCCGCGGTTGGACCGTGGCGGACCTCGCCGCCTGGCATGCGGCCCAGGGATTCGGGGCGTCGTACGTCACCGATCACAACGTGGTGTTCAACGGCGGGGTCGACGCCCCGATCCGCTTGCTACCCGGAGTCGAGTGGAGCGTGTTCGACCAGCACGTCGTCGCGCTCGGCGCGGTGGCGCCGGTGGAGCGCGGCGTGTACGGGCGTGACACCCGCGCCATGCTCAGCCTGTTCGCCGTGCTGCATCGCCAGGGCGCGATCGGCATCGCGTCGCTTCCCGAGTACTGGCGGAACCACTGGGCCGAGCTGGACGCCTTCGTGGCGGCCGGAGCCGACGGCTTCGAGATCGTGAACTGCGCGCCCAAGGCGATCGGCTTTCCGGCGGCCGCGCGCGCGCGTGTCCTCCAGATCGCCGAGTCGCGCGACCTCCTGGTGGTGGGCGCGAGCGACAATCACGGGTGGGGCCAAGTGACGTGCGTCTGGAACCTCTCGAGCCCGAGCGCGCACGGGTTTCGGTCCAATCGCGTGATTGCGCGCCCGATCGCGCTCGCCCAGGGCGAGTGGCAGCCGTGGACCGCCGCCTACACCCAGCCGTGGCTGATGCTCGCGGGGCTGTCGTGGAGCGAGCGGTCCAGCTGGCTCACCTGGATTCTCGTGATCCTGATCTACCGCGCCGTGCCGCGCCGGGAGGGTGACCCGGGCGGGATCGGAATCCTGGCGCGCAGCCTGTCGCTCAAGATTCTCCGGCTGCGGCGTCCCCCCCCACCCCCTCCCCCTCCCCCGACCGACTGAGCGGTGCCCGAGCTCCGTCTGCTCCGCCCCGGCGACGAGGCCGCCCTCGACACGTTCCTCGCGCGCCACGCCGATACGTCCATGTTTCTCCGGTCCAACGCGCGTTCGGCGGGGCTCACCGACCGGGGCGAGCCGATGCAGGCGACGTACGTCGCGGCGCTGGACGGCGGACGGATCGCGGGCGTCGCGGCGCACTGCTGGAACGGCATGGTGCTGGTGCAGGCTCCGGACGGGGGCCACGCCGCCGCCGTCGCGTGCGAGGCGGTGCGGCGCTCGGGTCGCACGGTGACCGGGTTTTCCGGGCCGTGGAGCCAGGTCGTCGCCGCGCGCGAGGCGCTCGGGCTCGGCACCGCGCCCACCGCCAAGGACAGCCGGGACGAGCTGTACGTGCTCGACCTCGCTCGGCTGGTCCTTCCGCCCGAGCTCGCCAGCGGCGCGCTCCGCTGCCGTCATCCGGCGGAGCGCGAGCTCGAGCTGCTGGTGGACTGGCGTCTGCGGTTCGCCGTCGAGGCCCTCGGTGCGACCGCTGGCCCGGACCTCCGTCAGGCGAGCACAGACGACGTGCGGCTGCAGCACGAGCGGGGAACGGACTGGCTGCTCCTCGCCGGCGCGGCCCCGGTCTCCTACTCGGTATTCAACGCCATGCTCCCGGATATCGTGCAGATCGGCGGCGTGTGGACGCCACCCGAGTTCCGGGGCCGCGGCTACGCCCGCTCCGTGGTGGCCGGCTCGCTGCTCGCGGCGCGCAAGCAAGGGATCGCGCGCGCGGTGCTGTTCGCCGATCCTGCCAACGAGGCCGCGCGGCGGGCCTATCAGTTCCTCGGGTTCCGCATCGTGGGTGATTACGGGCTGGTTCTGCTGGCTCCCTAACCCGCGGTTTCGGGGAACCCAATGCGCCGGTAGATCCGCTCCATCCGCGGATCATTCTGGAGCAGCGTGAAGAACGGATAGCGCTTCGAGTAGACCATGATACCGTCGTGCTCGTCGCAGGCCCGGTCCAGAAGCTCGAACGCGGCATCCAGGCGTCCGAGGCACGCCGCGACGATCGCGAGTGTTGAGGACTGCACGTACTCCCGCCGCGCCCGGGCGGTGAGCTCGTCGCGAATCGCCTCGACCTCGCTCAGCTTCCCAAGCGAGCTGTAGCACACGGCCAGCGCCGCGAGCGTCCAGGGGTGGCGTCCGGACGCGGTGACCGCCACTTCCAGCGGCGCAATGGCCTCCCCGCTCCTGCCGAGATGGTTGTACAGCAGCCCCAAGTGGATGGTGGGGAGGAACATCGCGGGCGCGAGGTCCGCCGCCCGCTTGAGCGGCACGGCGGCCTCCTCATAACGCCCCGCTCCCATCAGCGTCATGCCGAGCTGCATGACGAGCAACGGGGCCAGCGGGTCGAGCTCCACGGCGCGCCGGGCCTGCGCGACACCCTCCTCCAACCGCCCCTCGATGAAGACCAGATAGTAGGAGAGCCATTGCCGCGCGGCGACGTAGCGCGGATTCAGCTCGACGGCACGTCGCAAATCTCGCGCTGCCCGAGGCCAGTCCCATTCGCAGATGAAGTCCAGTGCTCCCGAGGCGCAGTAGACCTCCGCGGCGTCGGGCGCCAGATCGAGGGCCCGCTGGACGGCCGCGCGCGCTCTGGGCCGGAGCACGTTGGGCGGCGCGAGCCCGTACTGCGCGAGCACCGCACAGGCATCGGCGAGCCCCGCGTGGGCCAACGCGTAGTTCGGATCGAGGACCAGGGCCTGGTCGAAGCACTCGAGCGCCTTCTTGAGCCCGAGCCCCCGCTGCGCCAGGTAATACCGCCCCTTCAGGTAGAGATGGTAGGCGTCAAGATTCCCGGTGGCCGGCGTGACCAGCGTCGCCTCTTCACCGCCGCGGGTGACCTGGAGGCGGTCGGCGATCGCCTTCGCAATCTCGTCCTGCATCGTGAAGACATCTGTCATCTCGCGGTCGTAGCGCTCCGACCAGAGATGGTACCCGTCGCCGATCTTCACGAGCTGGACGCTGATCCGCAACCGGTTGCCCGCCTTGCGCACGCTCCCCTCCAGCACCGTCGCCACCTTGAGCTTCGCCCCGACCTCGGCGAGGTCGATCGCCGGCCCGCGGAACGCGAACGACGAGGTACGCGCCGCCACACGCAGGCCGGGCAGCTGGGTGAGGGCGTTGATGATCTCTTCGGCGATGCCCTCACTGAAATACTCGAAGTCGGCATCGCCGCTCAGGTTCGCGAACGGAAGGACAGCGATCGACTCGCCCTCCGCCCCGTCGGCTGCCGGTTCCGGGCGTGCCGCCAAGGCGCCGGCGAACTGGGCCGCCGTCGCGAACCGATCCGCCGGCACTTTGGCGAGCGCCGTGAGCACGGCCCGCTCCAGGGCGTCCGGCACCGTCGGCCGCACGCTGCGGATCGGGGGAGCGACATCGACCGAGTGGCGCGCCATCACGGCCTGCGCCGTCGGGCCCGTGAACGGCACCGACCCGGTGAGCATCTCGTACACCACGCATCCGAGGCTGTAGATGTCGGAGCGGCCATCGAGCTGCCCACCGCTCGTCGCCTGTTCCGGGCTCATGTAAGCGGGCGTGCCGACGATGACGCCGGAGGCCGTGAGGGGCTCGAGCGTCGCGGCCGTCAGTGCGCGGGCGATCCCGAAGTCGGCCACGACGGCGCTGCCCGCCGAGAACATGATGTTCTCCGGCTTGATGTCGCGGTGCACGACGCCACGGCTGTGCGCGTACCCCAGGGCATCGGCGATCTCGCACGCGATGCGGACCGCATCCGACAGCGACAGCTGCCGCTCGCGCTCCAGACGGCCACGCAGCGTCTCGCCTTCGATGTAGGGCATCACGTAGTAGAGCAGGTCGGCGGCCTGGCCTGAATCGTACAGCGCGAGGATATGCGGGTGAGTCAGCCCGGCGGCAATGCCGATCTCACGCAGGAAGCGCTCGACCCCCAGGATCGTAGCGAGCTCGGGATGGAGCACCTTGATGGCAACCGAGCGGCGGTGTTTGCGGTCTTCCGCCAGGAACACCGTCGCCATTCCTCCGCGGCCGACCGCGCGATCTACGGAGTAGCGGTCCGCGAGGGCGGCTTGCAGACGAGCAAGTAAACCGGTCAGGCGGGGCTCGCAGAGGCGGGACGACTCCATCATAGGGGCCCGCACCCGGCACGGCCAGAGCTGGGCGGTGCCTCAGACCACCGCAGACAGATTGAGCAGCGTCCGCCAGGCCCGGAATACTTCGCCGTAGTCCTGATGGGTAAACGCCACCGTGCGACCTGCCGTGCGCGTGGCCCCCGGGCACAGCTCCGCCATATCCGCGTGGATCGTCATCGCGAAGTCCACCTCGAGGGACACCGGCGCCCGGAGCGTGAACGCCACGTGCGTGCGCTCGAGCGCCCGGGGAACGTCCTCGCGGATCATGCGGCACGCGACGGCGGGCGCGACGCTCTTCGCGGCGTGGCGGCTCACCGCCTCTTTCACGATCACCGTCGCCACGCCGTCCCCCAGCAGATCCTTCGCCTCCGCCGCGAGGGCGGAGTCGCCGCTCACGAGCACGACGGGCACGCCGTGCACACCGGCGAGCCCCGCGTTGAGGCCCAGCTCTCCTACGGGCTTTCCGTTGAGCCGCACTTCGTGAATGCGGTCGGCGTAGGTGTGGTCGAGGATCGCGTTGCGCGTCCCGGCACGAGCGTGGTAGCCGATGAACAGCGCGGCGTCGAAGCCGCCCTCGATCCCCTGCACCATCGAGCGAGGCTTGGGGTCCCCCGACACGAGCTCGGCCGCCTGGTGCAGCTCCTCGGCGAGCAGATTGCGCATGAACCAGTGGCTGTCGTTCACGAGCACCCGAGTGGCGCCCGCGGCCAGCGCGCCTTCGACGGCGGCATTCGCCTCCGCCGTCATGAGGCGCCGGAACCGCGCGTACTCGGCGGCGAACGCCGGCGTGGTGGGGTCGGTCTGGGACTCGTGGACGACTCCGGCGATCCCTTCCATGTCGATGGAGATGTAGACGCGCATCGGGTCAAAGGTATCCCTCACTGTTACTTTGTATTACAAAGTACTTGACAACGGCAGGACAACGTGACATTGTGTGTGTCATGCTCGCTCCTCGGCCGCTGCACGACCGCGCGCTCGACAACCTCCGCTTCATCCGGCAGACGATGGAGCGCGCGGGATCGTTCACCGCGGTGCCGGGCTGGGGCCAGGCGGCCGTCGGGGTCACCGCGCTCGCGGCGGCGTTCCTCGCGGCACGCCAGCCCACCGCCGAGCTGTGGCTCGCCACCTGGCTGGGCGCAGCAATCGTCGCGCTCGCGATCGGCGGGTCGACGATGGTTCGGAAGGCCTACGCCGTGAACGATCCCATCCTGTCCGGGCCGGGGCGACGGTTCGGCCTGAGCTTTCTGCCACCCATGGTGGTGGGCGGCCTCCTGACCGTGGCGCTGTACCGCGCCGGACTGTGGCACGCCCTGCCCGGCACCTGGCTGCTGTTGTACGGGACGGGGTTCGTGACCGGGGGCGCGTTCTCGGTCCGCATCGTCCCCGTGATGGGGATCTGCTTCATGCTCGTCGGCGCCGTGGCGCTGTTCGGGCCGGGGGCGTGGGGGAACTGGCTCATGGCGGCGGGGTTCGGCGGTCTGCACATCGGGTTCGGCATGATCATTGCTCGGAGGTACGGTGGCTAAGCAGGGAGCGGCGAGAAAGACCGAAGCGGTCGAGCACGGGCTCAAGAGCGAGCGGGGCGGCGGGGGTGGCGGGCTACGCGCCGCCGAGCTGGACCGGCTCATCCACGAGCGGGTGCGCCTCGGCATCGTGAGCGCGCTCGCCGTGAATGATTCGTTGAGCTTCAACCAGCTCAAGGCCCTGCTCAAAACCACGGACGGGAACTTGAGCGTGCATGCGCGTCGGCTCGAGGAAGCGCAGTACATCACGTGCACCAAGTCGTTCGAGGGGCGGATTCCCAAGACCGAGTATCGCCTCACTGCCGCCGGGCGGCGCGCCCTAGAGCGCTACCTGGACCACATGGAAGCCCTGATTCACGCCACCCGTCAGGGGTGAGGGCATTTTTTTTGAGGACAGACTTTATGCCGCAAAGCTCTTCTCTGCATGTCGCGATCGTGATGGACGGCAACGGGCGCTGGGCCAGGCGGCGGGGCCTGCCGCGCGTCGCCGGGCACCGCGCCGGCGCCGAGGCCGTGCGCCGCACGGTCGAGGCCGCCCCGGACTCAGGGGTAGCCGCGCTCACGCTGTATGCGTTCTCCGCCGACAACTGGAAGCGCCCGCCCGGTGAAGTCGCGGCGCTGATGCGCCTCCTCGCCCGCTACCTCCGCACCGAAACGCCGCGCCTCGCGCGGAACGGCGTGCGGCTCGAACTGATCGGGCGTCGGGACCGGCTGCCCGTCCCGTTGGTCACCGCGATCGACGCCGCCGAGCGCGCCACGGGTGGCGGCGCGCGGCTCCATCTGCGACTCGCGGTGGACTACTCGTCGCGCTGGGCCATCGACGCCGGGATCATCCTGCCGGACGTGGATCTCCTGATCCGCACGGGCGGCGAGCAGCGGCTGTCGGATTTCTTGCTGTGGGAGTGCGCGTACGCGGAGCTGTACTTCACCGAGACGATGTGGCCCGACTTCGGCGCGACGCAGCTCGCCGCGGCGGTCGCCCAGTTTCACGCGCGGGAGCGCCGCTTCGGCGGGCTGCCGGAAGCAGCGGCGGGATGAGCGTGCTGAGCGGCAAGACGCGGCTCGGCCTCGCGATTCTCGGCGCGGGCGCAGGCTTGGGGGTCGCGGGCGACGCGCTGTTGCGCGCCATGCCGTGGGGGCTCAATGCGCTCCTCTGCACCACGGGGCTCGTCACGGCCGCGGTCTGGCTGGTGCGTCGCCACCGCGTCGCGGTGAGCGCTGACGCGCCGTGGCTCGGGGCGGCGGCCCTCCTCGTGGCCTCGAACTTCGTCGCCCGCGACTCGAAGACGCTCCAGGCATTCGACGCGATTGGCCTGGTGATCGTCCTCGGGGTCGCCTTCCTGAGCATCCAGGGGGTGGGGCTGCGCGGTCGGCAGGCCTGGCACTACCTGCGGGCCGGGTTTGATGCCGCGGTGAGCGCGTGGATGGGCGTGTTCCCGCTCGTCGGGCGCGACGTGACCTGGAGCGAGCTGCCCCGCGGGGGACCGCTGCGGCAGGCGCGCGCGGTCGCGCTCGGCGGCGTGCTGGCGTTTCCGTTGCTCGTGGTCTTCGGCGGCTTGTTCAGCTCGGCGGACGCGGTGTTTCATGACGTCGTCGCCGACCTGGTCAGGATCGATTTCGACGCCGTGCTGGGGCACCTCGCGCTGTTCGCGATTTTCATGGCCCTCACCGCGGGGTATCTGCGGGGTGCCCTACTCGGCGCGGCTCCATCACACGCGCTGACAGAGGGCGACTCGAAGCTGTCGCTCGGCATCGTTCCCGTCGCGACGGCGCTCGGCCTCGTCGATCTGCTGTTCCTGATCTTCGTCGTCATCCAGCTGCGCTATCTGTTCGGCGGAGCCGACCTGATCGCGACGGCTACCGGTCTGACCTACGCGGAGTACGCGCGGCGTGGCTTCTTCGAGCTCGTGACCGTCAGCGGGCTGGTACTCCCCCTGCTCGCCGGCGCGGATTGGGTCGTGCGGAACGAGTCGCGCGAGCACCAGCGGACGTTCCGCCAGCTGGCGATCGTGCTGCTCGTGTTGCTCGCAGTGGTGATGGCGTCCGCGCTTGCGCGCATGCGCCTCTACGTCGGCGCGTTCGGACTGTCGGAGATCAGGGTCTACTCGACGGCCTTCATGTTGTATCTCGCAGGCGTCTTCGCCTGGTTCGCCTGGACCACGTTGCGAGGACAGCGTCGGCGTTTCGCCTTCGGGGCGCTGGTCCAGGGGTTTGCGGTGCTCGGTGGCCTGCACCTGGTCAATCCCGATGCCTTCATCGTCCGTACCAACCTGGCACGCCCGCCGGCCGAACGGCCGTTCGACGGCTGGTATGCCGCCTCGCTCAGCGCCGATGCCGTGCCGCTGCTGCTCGACGCGCTTCCGCGACTCGATGAGCGGGCGATGTGCTCCGTGGCAGCAGGGCTGCTCGAGCAACGCCGCCGGCTCGAGCGCGACGACTGGCGCAGCTGGAACTTCTCGCGCGCCCGCGCGCGCCGACTGCTGCGCGGCAACTGGAAGCGCCCGCACGCGGACGTGTGCCGCCAGGTTAAGTCAGGGTCACCGACGGACTGACGCCCCAGGGAGGCTGACCGGCCTCGCCACCCGCGCGGGCAGCACGCTACCTTAGGAGCATGGGCCTGAGGATCGTGCAGGTGGACGCGTTCGCGAGTCGTCCCTTCAGCGGCAACCCCGCCGCGGTGTGCATCCTTCCCGCCCCGCAGGACGAGCGCTGGATGCAGGACGTGGCGCGCGAAATGAACCTCGCCGAGACGGCGTTCCTCCATCCCGAGAACGAGGGCTACCGGCTGCGCTGGTTCACCCCCGCCGTCGAGGTCGCGCTGTGCGGGCACGCGACCCTCGCAAGCGCGCACGTGCTGTGGGAGGAGGGCCACCTCCCCGCGGGTCGGCAGGCTCGCTTCCACACGCAGAGCGGCCTGCTCACGGCCGACCGCGCGGGCGACTGGATCGAGCTCGACTTCCCCGCCACGCCCCCGGCACCTGCACCGCCGCCCCCCGGCCTCGCCGCCGCGCTCCGCGTCGGGACTCGCTGGGTGGGCCGATCCAAGTTCGACTACCTCGTCGAGCTCGATTCCGAAGACGCGGTGCGCGGCCTCAAGCCGGACTTGGCGGCGCTCGAGCGGGTGGACGCTCGCGGGATCATCGTGACGAGCCGCGCCACGACGCCGGGCTTCGACTTCGTGTCGCGCTTCTTCGCACCGCAGAGCGGCGTGCCCGAGGATCCCGTTACCGGGTCCGCCCACTGCGCGCTGGCGCCGTTCTGGAGTGAGCGCCTGCAGCGGACGGAGATGACCGCGTATCAGGCCTCTCCGCGCGGCGGCGTGATCCGGGTGCGGCTCAAAGACGACCGCGTCATGCTCGCCGGGCAGGCGGTGACCGTGCTGCGCGGAGAGCTCCTGTCATGAAGGCTGTGACGTTCCCCTGCAGCGGCTCGGCCGCCGAGGCCCGGGCGCGGCTCGAGGCCGCCATTGACGGCCGGCCGTGGAACGCGGCCGGACTGGACGGCTGGATCCGCGGCGACCGCGTCGTCGTGTACTATCGCGACGCAGCCAAGTACCGGGCTCTGTTCCGGCCCACCTTCATCGGGCGCTTCCGCGAGCGCGACGGCAAGACCGCCCTGGACGGCCGCTTCCGGATGACGTTGTTCGCCCGCGCACTGCTGCCGATCTGGCTCGCGCCGGGGATCGTCTGTCTCGTGGTCGCGCTCGCCCCCACCCAGCTCCAGCCACAGTCCCCCGGCTTCCGGATCGCCTTCGCGTTGCTGGGCGGCCTGCTCGCTTTGATGGCGTTCGGCCGCTTCGCGCTCGAGTGGTGGGGTCGGCCGGGAGACGTAGATGCCGTGTCGCAGGGGATCCGCGCAGCCGTGCAGTCCTGACCACGCTCTCCCTCTTCAACCCATGACCGACACCACGCCGCTGGCGAGCGGGCGGACGAGCCGCCTCACGGGCTACCTCCTCGCGCTCGCGGCCGGGGCCACCTGGGGGACGACCGGACCCCTCTCGACCGGGCTGTACGGGCTCATGCCCGCCACCAGCATCGGATTCTGGCGGGTGCTGCTCGGTACAGTCTGCCTGGCGCTCTGGGGACTCGCCTTCCGTCGCGAGCTGTTCCGCGTCGATCGCGCCGGCTGGCTGCTCGTGGGCCTCGGCGGCGGATGCCTGGTCGCGCTGTTCGAGGTCGCCTACCAGTACGCCATCGCCGGCGCGGGTGTGGCGGGTGCCGCGGCGATGCTCTACACCGCGCCGGTCATCGTCGCCGTCCTCGCCCGCCTGGTTCTCAAGGAAGCGCTCACTCCGGTCCGGTTGGTGCTCGCGCTGCTCGTGATGGCGGGCGTCGCGCTCACGGTCACCGGCGGGAGCAACAGCGGCGCCGAAGCGGCCCAACTCGGGATCGGGGCGGGCATCGCGGGAGGCCTGCTCTCCGCCGTCAGCTACGCCTTGACCACGCTCATGGCCCGGTTCGCCGTCCCGCGCTACGGCGCGGTGCGGGTGCTCTTCCTCGAGGCCGTGGGCGGGGTGGTCATTCTGGGCATCGTGCTCACGCTGGCGGGTCGGATGCCGACGCCGCCGCCCTCGCTCGCCGCGTGGCGCGGCCTGGCGGCGCTGACCGCGGGATCGGTGCTGGCGGCGAACCTCTTCTTCTTTGCGGCCGTGAAGCGAATCGAGGCGGCGCCAGCTGCCGTTGCCGCCACCATCGAGCCGGTCGTGGGAACCGCGCTCGCGCTGCTCCTGTTCCATCAACAATTGTCTCCGCTGGGCTGGATCGGCCTCACGATGGTGGTCGCCGGCGTGGCTGCGGGGTATCTCCAGGAAGCGAAGCCAACCCAACCCTGAGGACAGCGTCGCATGCTCGCGTTCGCCTTCGTCCTGTTCGCGCTGCAACAACCCTCCCCCGCGCCGCCGACGTCGGGGTTGCCGCCGCAGGTGGGCGACACGTCGCCGTTCCGGCGGCTCACGCTCCCCACCCCCAACCTGATCCGCGAGGGCTCGGGCGCTCCGGGACCGCGCTATTGGCAGCAGCGCGCCGACTACACGATCCGGGCTTCGCTCGATACCGCGACCCACGTGATCGCCGGCTCGGAGACCATCCGCTATACCAACAACTCACCCGATACGCTGCGCTATGTCTGGCTGCAGCTGGACCAGAACATCTACAAGACGAACAGCCGTGGCGCGGCCTTGAACCCGACTGACGCCCGCTTCGCGGGCCGTGGATTCGAGGGTGGCTATACCATCGAGTACGTCCGGGCCGTCAGGCGGATCGGCCAGGCGGCGGGACGGATCCCGCTCACGAGCACGGACAACGGCACGATGATGCGCGTCGAATTGGACCGGCCGCTCGCGCCCGGCGGGGGAGCGGAGCTCGAGCTGGCGTACCGCTTCGAGGTGCCCGAGCACGGGTCCGACCGCATGGGGCGGGAGCAGTTCCCCGGCGGCTGGCTGTATGAGGTCGCGCAGTGGTACCCGCGGGTCGCGGTGTACGACGACGTGCGCGGTTGGAACACCGAGCAATACCTCGGCCAGGGCGAGTTCTACCTGGAGTACGGCGATTTCGACGTGTCGATCACTGTGCCGAGGAGCTTCGTCGTGGCGGCGACCGGAACGCTCACCAACGCCGTCGAGGTGCTCACGGCGGGCCAGCGCGCGCGGCTCGCCCGGGCGGTCCGGTCGGATACGACCGTCGCCATCATCCCGAAGGCGGAGGTCGGGCAGCCGCTCAGCCGGCCGGCGGGCCCGCGGCCCACGCTCACCTGGCATTTCACGGCCAAGAACGTACGCGACGTGGCCTGGGCGGCCGCGGCCAACTTCATCTGGGACGCGAGCGGATACGACGGCATCCTGATCCAGTCGTTCTATCCGCCGGAGGCGAACGCCGACTGGGCGCGCTCCACCGAGTACGCCCGCCACTCGATCAAGCACTACTCCGAGAAATGGCTCCCCTACCCCTACCCGACGGCGATCAACGTCGCCGGTCCGGTGGGCGGGATGGAGTACCCGATGATCGTGTTCTGCGGGCACCGTGCCGGGAGCCGCGCTTTGTTCGGCGTGACCACACACGAGCTGGGCCACCAGTGGTTCCCGATGATCGTGGGCTCGAACGAGCGGCTGTACGCCTGGATGGACGAGGGATTCAACACGTTCATGAACATCTATTCGACGCTCGCGTTCTACCACGAGACGGTGCCGCACGACCGCGGCGGCGCGACCGAGTGGGCGCGCTTCGTCGCGACGGGCCTCGATGTACCGTCCATGCTCCCGGCGGAGCGGGTTCCTCCGCCGCTCCTGGGCGCGGCGGAATACGACAAGCCGGCGACGGGCCTGTACCTCCTGCGCGAGCACATCCTCGCCGACACGGCACGATTCGACGCCGCATTCCGTGCATACATCCGGCGTTGGGCCTACAAGCATCCCACCCCGGCGGACTTCTTCCGCTCCATGGAGGACGGGCTCGGGGAAGACCTCTCGTGGTTCTGGCGCGGCTGGTTCTACCGGACCGACGTCGTAGACCTGGCGGTGGACTCGGTGCGCACCCGGACGGACTCCGCCGGGACCAGCGCGCTCGTCTATCTCTCGAGCCCTGGCGCGCTCCCGATGCCCGTCGACCTGCGGCTCAGCTACGCCAACGGCGCCACGGAGGGCGTGCGCCTCCCCGTCGAGATCTGGTACCTGGGGAACCGCTACACCTACCAGCGCAAAGTCCCGGCCGACGTCGTGAAGGTCGAGATCGATCCAGGGCAGAATTTTCCGGATGTGCGGCGGGCGAACAATACGTGGCAGAAATCAGTAAGCCCGTAACACCTTCACTGAGGGCTGTCCGCGTCTCGTCTCCTGGCGACTAGCTCCAGCGCCACCAGCAGCACTCCGCCCCAGATCAGGCCGGGCAGCTCCCGCAGATCGCGCCCGAGATTCATCCACAGCCAGCGCGCGATGACAGCGCACCACAGGCCACCAGCGAACCACCCGACCACGCGCACCACCGGTCCCACGCCGGTGCGGATCCCGGGCAAGGCGAGCAACAGCCGATCGACGTAAGGCGCGAGGAACGTGAAACAGAACGCCACGGTAAACACGTCCACGAAATCAGAAACAAGCGAGGCGTGCCGGGGGAAGGCGAGCAGGAACACGATCCCAAGAGCTCCGGCGACGACGGTGGTGCGCGTGAGCGTCTTGAGGAACGGCTCCCCGCCCATCAACGGGCCCCCGACGGGGGGGGCGCGGGCTTCAGGTACTGATCGATCCAGTCGAGCACCGTTCCCCACCACAGGCGGCGGTTACGCGGCCGCAGCACCCAATGGCCCTCGTCGGGGAAGTACAGGAACTTGGCGGGCACGCCATGCAGCTTCGCGGCCGTGAACGCCTGGTAGCCTTCCGACAGGTCGACGCGATAGTCGAGCTGGGAGTGGACGATCAAGATCGGTGTCTTCCAGTTCTGCGCGAAATTCAACGGCGACCATTTTTCGTACAGCGTCCGGTTCGCGTACGGCGTGCCGCCGAACTCCCAGTCCACGAACCACAGCTCTTCCGTCGTGCCCGCCATGCTCGCCGGACTGAACACGCCGTCGTGCGACACCAGCGTCCTGAAGCGGCTGCTACGCCCGGCGATCCAGTAGATCATGTAGCCGCCGTAGGAGGCACCGGCCGCGCCCATCCGCGTCGAATCGACGTACGGAAGGCGCGCCACGACGTCGAGGCCCTTCATGAGGTCCTGATAGGGGTAGTCCCCCCAGTGCTGGGAAATGGCGTCCGTGAACTTCTGACCGTAGCCTGTCGAGCCGTGGAAGTTGACCGCTGCCACGACGTATCCGCGCGACGCGAACAGCGCGTAATTCCAGCGCGCCCCCCAGTAGTCGGTCCAGGAACTCTGGGGCCCCCCGTGAATCAAATAGATGAGCGGGTACCGCTTGGCGGCGTCGAAGCCGGGCGGCTTGAGCAGCCACCCGAAGACGGAGTCTCCGAGCGCGCCCACGAAGCCGAACTCGTCGAGCGGCCGGAGATCGAGCGTCTCGAGCGCTGCGTCATTGTGATGCGTGAGCTGGCGGCCGGAGAGCCAGACCTCGTTGGGCTGAGTGTTGCTCTGATGCAGGTACAGGAGCCCGCGACCGTCCGGCATCAACTGCACTTCGGTGTTGACCCCACCACCCCCAACCGCGACGGAACGACGGAACGACGGCAGGTCGATGCGATAGACGTTGTCTCGCCCGCGCTCCTCGACGACGGCGTAAAGGCATTTCGAATCGGGACACCAGATGTAGGACCCGACGGACAGCGTCCAGCCCTGCGTCGCTTCGACGGTCGCTCCGTCGGTGCGACCGTCCGACCGTCCCGTCAGCATCAGCCGTTGTCTATCCGCCTCGAACCCGGCCCGCTCCATCGAGAGGTACGCGAGCCACTTGCCGTCGGGCGAATAGCGCGGCGTGTTGTCGGCTCCGCGTCCCGCGGTCACCGCGCGCATCCCGGAACCGTCCGCCCCCATGACGTACACGTCGACGTTCGTATTGTCGGCGACCGTCGAATCGCCATGCATGGCGACCGCGATCTCCTTCCCGTCGGGTGAGACGCTCACGTCCCCGTCGCCGCCGGTCGCGATCGTCGGCACGTCGTGGTCCACGGGCGTCGCGTCCCTGGTGGCGCCGTCCGCGAGCGTGACGGTGAACAGGTGCTGGCGCTTGCCGGCGCGCCAATCGTCCCAGTGCCGCCACAAGAGACCGGTCCAGAGGCGCGCGTCGGTGGGGAACTCGCCGTTGCGGCGGTCGATCTCCTGTTGCGGGGGCCACTTGATGTCGCTCGTGACGATGAGTCCCGTGCCATCGGGCAGCCACAGCGGATCGAACACGCCGTCGGCGAGGCTCGTGAGGCGCCGCGCCTCGCCCCCGGCGATCGGGAGCACCCACAGCTGCGCGCCGTTCTCTCGCGTGGACACAAAGGCGAGCGTGCGGCCGTCGGGCGACCAGCGCGGCTGCCGATCCGATCCGAGGCCCGCGGTGAGCTGGCGAACCGACCCGCTCGCCACGTCGCCGAGCCAGATACGCGTAATGCCGCGGTTGTCCTTGAGCGAGGGCTCGGTCACGGTGTAGGCGACCCACTTCCCGTCAGGCGAGAGCTGCGGGTTACCCACCGACTTGAGCGCGAGATAGTCGTCGACGGTGATCGCGCGCTTCTGGGCGGAAAGAGCGGCAAACGGGAAAAGTGAAACGGGAAACGTGAGGCATCCCAACAAGACAAGCAGCCGTTTGGTCATGTCGCCTTTGTATCAGTAGTCAGGATGCGTCAGAATCGCCTTCACGAGATCGTCGAACAACTTCGACTCTGCCGTCACCGCCCCGCTCGCGTTGGTGTGCACGTTCCAGGAGCACAACTCGTTCAACGCCGTGGCTTCCTCGTAGGTGAGGTCCAGGACGTAGCCGTCGCCCCCCCCGCTGGGCCTGGCACCCTCCAGGACCTTCTTGAGGACATCGGGCAGGTGCCGTGCCCCGCGAACAGCGTCGTACTGCGCCCGGGTGACTGTGAGATCCATGACTCCCTTGCCAAGCCTTGCGTCGGGGGCGAAATCTCCTCCCGGCGCCCCGTTCCCGCAAGGAATACCGATGCCACGCACCGAGTTCATCGCCACCGGGTTCCACGTTCCCGAGCGCGTCGTCACCAACGACGACCTCGCGCAGATCATGGACACCTCCGACGAATGGATCACCCAGCGCTCAGGCATTAAGACGCGCCACTGGGTGTCGGACGGCGAAACCGGCGTCACGCTGGCACGGCAGGCGGCACTGCAGGCCCTCGCGAAGGCCGGCATGAGGGCGACGGACTTGGACTGCATCGTCTACTGCACCTGTACCCCCGACCACTTCGAGCCCGGCAACGGCGTCTTCCTCCAGCGTGAGCTCGGGATCAGCGACATCCCCGCGATCGACGTGCGCAACCAGTGCTCCGGGTTCATCTACGGCCTCTCGGTTGCGGACGCCTGGATCCGGACCGGCCAGTACGCCCGCGTGCTGCTCGTGGGCGCCGAGGTCCACTCGCGCGGCCTCGACCGGACCACCCGCGGGCGGGATACCGCCGTGCTGTTCGGTGACGGGGCCGGGGCGGTGATCCTCAGCCCCACCGATGACCCCGGGCGCGGCGTGCTTTCGACCCACCTCTACGCCGACGGGCGGCACGCCGAGAAGCTGTGGGTCGACGCCCCAGGGCTGGCGCACGACCCTTTCATCAGTGTCGAGCTGATGGAGGAGGGGAAGCACCGCGCGGTCATGGAAGGCCGCGAGGTGTTCAAGTACGCATCGGTGCTCATGCCGCAATCGGTGGCCACCGCCCTCAAGGCGAATGGCCTGACGCCCGCGGACGTGAAGCTGCTGGTCCCTCACCAGGCGAACCTGCGGATCCTCGAGATGGTGCAGAAGGCCATCGGCCTGCGGGACGACCAGGTCTACGTGAACATCCAGAGGTACGGCAACACGACCGCCGCCTCGATTCCTATCGCACTGCACGAAGCGCTGTGCGAGGGACGGCTCGAGCGCGGCGACCTGGTGATCATGACCGCGTTCGGCTCGGGGTTCACGTGGGCGAGCGCGGCGATCCGGTGGTGACTACCTGATCTCCTGCCCCCAGAGATCGCGGTACAGAATGGGCCCCTCGTTCAACGCTGTGATGCCCGCCTCGATCTGACTCTTGTCGCCCACCACCACGATGTCGAAGTGGTCCGGGTCGATGTACTGCCGCGCGACGCGCTGCACGTCGGCGGCCGTGACGGCGGTGATGCGGTCCACGTAGCGGTCGTAGTAGTCGAGCGGCAGGCCGAAGGAGAGGAGCTCCCGGAACCGCGCCGCGGCGCCGCCCGTGGTCTCGAAGTCCCCCGGCAGGCCGAGCGTGAGATACGCTTTCGCCTTCGCGAGCTCCGGCGGCGCCACCGTCTCGTCGCGGATCCGGCGCAGCTCTTTCAGGAACTCGATGAGCGAGCTGTCGGTCTTGGCCGTCACGACCGATGCGAGCGCCACGAACGCCCCGCTGAGCCGGCGCGGCGCGAACTGGGAGAAGGCGCCGTACGTGTAGCCATGAGTCTCGCGCAGATTCTGATTCAGGCGCGAGGTGAAGGCCCCGCCCAGGATGGTGTTCAAGACCTCGAGCGCGAACCAGTCAGGGGTGGTGCGGACCGGGCCCGCATGGCCGATCCGGACCACGGACTGGGCCGCGCCCGGCTTGTCGATCAAGTACACCGAGCGGGCCGGCGCCGGCGGCGGGGCGGGGGGGCTCGGGAACGCCGGGACGTCGCCGCGCTCCCAGCCGCCGAACCGCGCGGCCACGAGCCGGCGCGCTTCGGCGAGCGTGACATCGCCCACGATCAGCAGGCGCGCGCCGTTGGGCCGGTAGTAGGTCCGATAGAACTCCACGACGCCCTCGCGCGTGAGCCGGGCGACCGCGCTGTCGGTGCCGTTCAGGGGGTGCCCGTACGGATGCTCGCGACCGTACACGATCGCGGGGAACGCGACGTTCGCCACCGCCACCGGCTCGTCGCGCTGCTGCACCAGCTGCGCGGCGCGGAGCTCCCGTTGCCGGGCGATCTCCGAATCGGCGAACGCAGGCCGGAGCACCACGTCCGCGAGCAGATCGAGCGCGGCCTCGAGCCGCCGCTTGGGTACATGGATCGAGGCGTTCGCGCCGTCGAAACTCGCCGTGGTGCCGAGCTGGGCGCCGAGGAACGCGGCCTCGTCCGCGACGTCGAGGGCGCTGCGGGCGCCCGCCCCCTGCTGCAGCATCGTCGCCGTGAAGGTGGCGAGCCCGGGAGCGTTCGACGGGTCCCGCGCCGCGCCCGCGTCGACGAGGAGCTGCACGTCGACGACCGGCACCTTGTGCATCTCCACCACGGCGAGGGTGAGGCCGTTCGGCAGCATCGTGGTCTGCACGGCCGGGAGCCTGAGCGTCGGCGGCGGTGGCAGGGCCGGAGGCTTGCCGCGATCGACCTGGGCGGAGAGACGGAAAGCCGGTGAGGCGGTCAGCATCAGCGCGAATGCGGCCAGCCGGGCCCTCATGGCGTCGCCCCTCCCTTCACCGCCAGCTCCGGCTTCCCCTGAGGCACCACGCTGAGCACCACGCGGTGGCCCGGCGAGAGGTACGTCCGGGCGGCGCGCTGCACCGCCGCCGGCGTCACGCGGGCGTACCGCTCCAGGTCCTTCTGGAAGTAGTCGGGGGTCCCGACGAAGTAGTTGTAGAAGTTCAGTTGATCCGCCTTGCCGCCGAACCCGCCCACGCGCTCCATCCGCGACAGGAACTGCGCCTCGACGGTGTTCTGGGCCCGCTCCACCTCGCGCGGCGTCGGGCCCTGGTCGGCGAGCTTCCGCACTTCCTCGTCGATCACCCGCTGCAGCTCGCCGAGGTCGTGGCCGGGGCGGGCGGTGGCATACACCTCGAATTTGCCGTCGATGCGGCTGCCGTCCTGGAACGCCACGACGTCGGTCGCGATTTGCAGGTCGTACACCAGCCGTCGATAGAGGCGCGACGACCGGCCGCCGGCGAGCACGTTGGCCAGCACGTCGAGCGTGGCATCGTCGGCGCTGAACGCCTTCACGGTGTGCCAGGCATCGTATACGCGCGGCAGCTGGACACGGTCCTCCAGCACGGCGCCGACCACTCCCGCCACCTGCACCGGGGGCGGCGGCGTACGGGTTACCGCCGGTCCGCGGGGGATATCGCCGAAGTAGCGCTGCACGAGCTGACGCGCGTCCCGCGCGGTGATATCGCCCGCGATCGCGAGCGTCGCGTTGTTCGGCGTGTAGTACGTCTGGAAGAACTGTCGCACGTCTTCCAGCGTCGCCGCCTGCAGATCGGCCATCGAGCCGATCACCGGCCAATGGTAGGGATGGTTCGCGGGGTAGAGGCGCTGCAGGATATTTTCTTCGGCGAGCCCGTAGGGACGGTTCTCATAGCTCTGCCGCCGCTCGTTCTGCACCACGCCACGCTGCAGGTCGACCTTGTCCGCCGTCATCTCGGGCAAGAGGAACCCCATACGATCCGCGTCGAGGTACAGCATGAGGGGAAGTGCGTTCGCGGGCCCATCCTCGTAATAGTTGGTGCGGTCTTCGGTGGTCGAGCCGTTGTTATCCCCGCCCGCGGCTTCGAGCAGCCGGTCGAACTCGCCGGTCGGCACGTGCTGGGAGCCCATGAACATGATGTGCTCGAACAGGTGGGCGAAGCCGGTGCGTCCCGGCTTCTCGTCCGACGAGCCGACGTGATACCACGTGTTCACCGCCACCACCGGCACCGAGTGATCCTCGTGCACGATCACGTGGAGGCCGTTGGGCAGGGTGAACGTCTGGTAGGGGACGCGGAGAGACTGGGCGGACAGGTGGCCGGCCGGACGGGCGCACAGGAGTCCGAGCAGCACGGCCGTCGCGGTCGCAATTCGGGCCATCATCACTCCTCTAGATTCTGGCTTCGGGAAAACGGTTGCAGCGAATATTACCCGTCTTTCGTGCCTGGTCTCTCGTGCCGCGCGGCCCTCACAGAACCCGAACACACGGGCCGGGAGATTTGCGATGGAAACTCCCGTGCCGCAAGTTGCGTAGGGCGCGCGACAAGGAGATCGATATGTTGGGCTTGCTCATCGGAGTAGCGGCGCTGGGCGGAGGGTTCCTGGCCACGCGGGACTTCGTACGGCGGCGGCTGCGCTTCGTCGATGCGGTGCGGAAGCCGGCGGCGCCGCTCCTGGCGGGGCTCGCCGCCACCGTCGTCGCCCTCCCCGTCGCCGCGCTCCCGCTCGTGACGGTATGGACGGCAGCGGCGTTCGGGGTGGGAGTGGCTGGGGGAGTGGCAAGCGGGCGGCGGGCGCTCGAGCTCCCGCCCGGGTCCTAGACGACTCTCAGGCCCGCCTCGGGCGCTACGGCCTCCGGCCGGCCCGCGACGCTGCGCAGCGCTCGCACGGCATCCTTCGCGAACGTCTTGCCCGCCCCCTTCTCCACCTCTTCGAGGGCGGTCCACTTGGGGAACGCCGGACGCACCGGCGTCGCCATCTGCAGGGTCTCGAACGCGTCCGCCACCGCGAGGATCTTCACGGTCAAGGGCAGCGGGAGCGCTTCGATGTCCCAGTCCTCGCCCACGATCTCGTAGTAGTGCCCGTACTCTCCGATGATCTGGGCCGCGCCGCGCATGGCGCGCGCCACGCCCACCGAGGAATCCGTCACCGAGCGCGAGAGGAGCCGCAGCAGGCGCTGGTCGCGCGTCCCCACTTCGTGCAGCAGCGCCGCCACGCGCAGGTTCTCGACGTCGACCTCGGTGAGCTTCAGCTCGCGCCCGATCGCCGCCGCCACTTCCGCCACCCGGTTCGAGTGCCCCTGCTGATTCCGCTCGGCGGACTCGATGTGATAGGTCAGGAGCTCGAGCGTCGCCATGTACGCGTTCTTGACTTCTGCGAGCCGCGCCTCCCGCTGCTCGGCCAGCCCGCCCACGACGTAGCCGGTGAGGATGAGGAAGCCCGCCCACGGCCCGAGCGCGAGCAGCGCGTCGGGGTAGAAGCCGGGCAGCATGTCGAGGCCCTGGAAGTACTGGTAGTAGAAGACGAGCGCGACGACGAACACGCCCGCCATCACCGCGAACCGCCGGCCGCCGTAGAAGCCGGCGAGAATCATCGGCAAATAGTAGAAGCTCAGGAACGCAAACTTCTGCTCCACGAGGGCGTGGATCGCGGCCATCGCGAGCACCAGCAGCAGCACGAAAATCCGCTCGAAGTGGCGGAAGAAGAAGACCTTGGCGCGCTCCAGGGGACGCGGTTGAGCCACGAAAGACCTCGAGCGTAAGCGGTGTCAGGGGGTCGCAAAAATCAAACTGGGGAAACCGGGCCGTCGGCGCAATAGGCCGGCCCTGATCCGTGCTTAGGGCACCGCTCCCCTCTCCCCGCTTCCCGTTTCCTCGTCGGGACGACCTGCTTCGTACCCGATGCAGGCGCGGACCGGAAGGGCCGGATAGCGGGGGAACCGCGGGTCCGTGTCGGCGCGTCCGCAGCGGTAGAACGTCGAGCCGCGTCGCGTCGTCACCGCCCGCATCCAGCGGCAGCTGAGGCAGAGACCGATCGAGTCGTCGATGACGGGCAATATCATGCCTTGGTTGACTCGTCGGCTATGGCATTTTCACCGGGCGGCTCCCCATTTTGGTAGTCCATGGCCGCCGACGCCACGTCGCCTCCTCCCGAGCTGCCGCCGGGGCTGCTCGCGGAGTACCTCGAAAGCGCGCGCGCCCAGCTCGGCGTGCTCGCGGGGCTGGCCGAGCGGCTCGTCGTCGCCGGCGGCGACCGTGAGGCGCTCGACGCCCTGCGACGCGAGACTCACAAGGTTCACGGCTCTGCCGGCTCGTACGGGTTCATGGAAGCGTCACGCCTCGCTGCCGGCATGGAGGCCACGGTGAAGGATTGGGCCGCTCGACCGGACGACCCGGACGTGGAACGCGGCTCGCTCGCCCAGTGGTTCGTGAAGCGGCTTGCGGAGCTGCTCGGCGTGGACATGCCGGACGCGAGCGCCGCGCCGGCCCCCATCCGTACCGCACCCCTGCCGCGCGTGGGCCCGCCGCCCCGCCCGGCACTCCGACCCCCCACGCAACGTCCCGTGGCGCCACGCGCGCGCGCCGCCCCCCCTCCTGACGACCCGGCGTGGATCGTTCCACCTCCCCCGCCGGCACCGCCGGCCAAGCCGGCGGAGCGCGTCGTCGCATCGGCCGACGCCCTCCTGGTGCCGGAGGTGATCTACGTGGAGGACGATGCGGCGCTCGCCGAGCTGCTCGAGTACGGGTTGCGCGCGCAGGGGTACCGGTTTTTGGCGTATCGTAACGGGCGAGAGGCGCTGCGCGAGCTGCTTGCGCTCGACGTGCGGGGCACGCATCCGCTGCTCCTCCTGGACGTCGATCTTCCCGCCCTGGACGGGTATTCGATCCTCGCCGCGCTGGAGCGGGAGCGCCCCGGGACCTACCGCGTCGTGTTCACAACGGTGCACGGCACCGAGGAGGAGCAGCTGCGCGGACTGGAAGCGGGCGCGCTCGACTATCTCGTGAAGCCGATCAGCTTGCGCGTGGCACTCGAGAAGATCAAGCGCTGGGTGGCGGGGGGCCGGTGACGAGCCTGCAATTCCTCTGGGTCGTGGCGGTCGCGCAAGGAGTTCTGCTCGTCGCGCTGATCATCCTCATCATCCTGAATCGCTGGTTTCGCCTGCGGCGCAGCGCCCGGCTGCAGCCGCGCCGTCGCGAGCTGGAGGCGGTGATGCAGCGTTGGGCGATGGGACAGGCGCCTGCCGCGGAGGTGGAGCGGGCCCTGGCGCGTCTGCCCGTGTCCCTGGCGGTCGACGCCCTCGTCACCTGGTCCGCCCGGGTGCCGGGCGAGCGGTGGCAGGACCTGTCCCGGCTGTTGGCCCACCAGTGGTGGGCGCGCGTGCTGCGCACGAACTACCGGTCGGCGCGCTGGTGGAAGCGGCTCGAGTGCGCGCGCTTCCTCTCTGTCGCGGCAACGCCGCACGACATCGGCCGGGTGCTCCGCCT
>DATHKX010000044.1:0-76894 GCA_035488835.1 Gemmatimonadales bacterium | reverse complement strand
TTGCGGGCGTAATTCAGGGGTAGAATGCCAGCTTCCCAAGCTGGACGTCACGGGTTCGAATCCCGTCGCCCGCTCTGCCAGTTCTCGTCTGGACCGCCGTGACGCTTCGCCTTGGTTGGATTGCGCTCGTCTTCGGCGTGTCCTGCTTCTCCGCAGGCACTCCTGAATCATCGGTTCCCCGCTGGCACCTCGTGTGGCACGACGAGTTCGACGGCACGGCCCTGGATGCCGGGAAATGGGTCCGGGAGACCGGGGGCGACGGCTGGGGGAACGGCGAGCTCGAGTTCTACACCGACCGCACCGACAACGCGCGTATCGAGGGCGGCAGCCTGATCATCGAGGCTCGCCGCGAGACCTTCAGCAACCGTGACTACACGTCTGCCCGACTGAAGACCCAGGGTTTGGGCGCGTGGCGGTACGGCCGCATCGAGGCGCGGATTCAGTTACCACGGGGGCAGGGGCTGTGGCCCGCCTTCTGGATGCTGGGCGATAACTGCGGCACGGTCGGCTGGCCCGGGTGCGGCGAGATCGACATCATGGAGAACATCGGCAAGGAGCCCCGCCGGGTGCACGGTACCGTGCATGGCCCCGGCTACTCCGGTGCACAGGGCGTCACCAGCACGTATGAGCTGGGCGCAGGCGCGTTCGCCGACAGTTTTCACCTCTACGCCATCGAGTGGGAAGCGGACAAGATTGGGTGGTACGTGGACGACACGTTGTACAAGACCACTACGACGAGAGATGTGCCCGGGCAGTGGGTCTTCGATCACCCGTTCTACATCATTCTGAACGTGGCGGTCGGTGGATACTGGCCCGGTGCTCCTGATTCGACAACGGTCTTCCCGCAGACCATGCAGGTGGACTATGTACGGGTGTACGAGAATACGGGCGGGTGAGGGGAAGTCGGGGATCGCCGCAGCTGGTACTCGACGAGCAGCGCACGAGGCGAGACTTCACCAAGACAGGCGGTAGGAGGGGAATACCTGCCGGTTGACACCGGCTGCCTCCAGCACCATTTCTAGCCCCCCATGCGTGCCGTCGCGCGCGTCGCCCTGCTCGCCCTTGCAACCGGTCTCCCCGGCGTCCCGCTCGCCGCTCAGGCCGGTTGGGGGCCACCCCGGCCCCCCTGCGAGCTCATACCAGCTAACTCGAAGGTCGAGAAGGGGATACAGGCGCTGCGCGGCGCGGCAGAAAAGCCCGACCAGCGGGACCCGCAGCTCGCCCAGGCCAAGAAGACCCTGGGCGAAGCCATCGTCCAGGACAACCAGGGCGCGAACCCCGCCGCCTGGTACTACCTCGGCCGCTACTACGTCGCCGTCGGGGACGTGGCCGGTGCCGACACCGCGCTCGCGCGGGCGGCCACGCTCGCTCCGATGTGTGCCGCGGACATCGCCACGTACCGCGACGAGATGTTCACCAAGCTGCTGAACGACGGGCTCACGGCGTGGCAGGACGGGAAGCAGGACTCCGCGCTCAGTGTGCTCCACGTCGCCGCCCACCTCGAACCCCATAATCCCAAGGCATTCGCGACCGTGGCCGCGCTGTACGCGAGCGGCGCCAACGACGATTCCGCCTTCGCCTACTACCGCCTCGCGGCTCGCACCGCCGGCGACGACGCGGCCTTCGCGCACGACCGGCAGGAGGCCCTCAGCAACGCCTGGCACCTGGCGGTTCGCAAAGTGCAGGGCCATCCGGCGGCGCAGCGGGCTGCTCGTGTACGCGCGAGCCTCGATTCCATCCGACGCGGCGTCACGAGCGATTCCACAGTGCTGGCGCGCCTTGTGGGCTCGTCCCAATCGCGGAAGGCTCGGGAGGCGACGCTTGCACCGGCGGACCAAAAACTGTTCGCCCGCGATTCGACGGCGCGGGCCGAGGCGGTGGCGCGCCAGCGGGCGGCGCTGGCGGCGGCGGTGCAGCAGCTCGCGGCGGACTCGAGCGCGCTCACCGCCGCCTTCGCCCCGGCGATCGACGCGCTGAAGGACCACCTCGCGGCCTATCCGGGTGAAATCGATGCAGCGACGGCGCTCGCGACGCTGTACGCGCAGAGCGGCCACGCCGCTCAGGCCGCGGCAGTGTTCGACTCCCTCGCCGCTCACGCGAAAGACTTGGACCCCGACGCACTGTTCGGCCCAGGCACGCGCATGGTAGGGCAGGGGCTCTACCGGCCCGCGGCTCGCGCGCTCACGCTCGGGCTCGCCAGGAACCCCTATCGCCGCGACGCATTGTTTTCGCTCGCCGTGGCCTACTACCAGCTGCACGACTCGACGGCCCTGCTGCCGACCGCGCAACGGCTCCTTGCGCTCGACCCTCTCAACCGGGCGTCGCTGAAGCTGGTGGCGGCGGGGTGGGACTTCCTGCGGCAGCGCGACTCTACGAAGGCGTACGTGGCGCGGTCCGACGCCGGCCTCGCGGTCGAGATCTCGGTACTCAGCTTCCTCCCCGACAGCGACGGGGCCTCCCTTTCCGCTGCGGCGACCAACCTGAAGACCGCTCCGTCCAACCCGCTCCACCTCACCTTCGAGTTCCTCGACGTCGCCGGGCAGGTGATCGCGACCCAGACTCAGGACATCCCGGCCATGCCCCCGCGCCAAAGCCAGGCGTTCGACCTCAAGGTGACCGGCAGGAGGGTCGCCGGCTGGCGTTACCGCGCTTCCTAAGGCATATTTCACAGCTTTCGGAAGTCACGGCCCACGTTGGGGTTGCGACGTCAGGCTCACAAAGTCCTTGAAGGGCAGGCAGGTGCGGTGATTCGCGTGCAATCGGTGGCACCCGATTCCATCGGCGGCGAGCTGGAGATCGTCCCGGGAACGGAGCTCCTGGCCGTCAATGGCCGGCCGCTCGAGGACTTCCTCGACTGGGAGTTTCTCACGGCGGACGAGCGCTTTCTCTTGGCGGCGCGCCTTCCGACGGGGGAGGGGATCGAGTACGACATCGAGCGCCCCGAGGGGCTGCCGATGGGTGTGACGCTCGAGCCGCCGCGGATCCGGCGCTGCGCGAACCACTGTGACTTCTGCTTCGTCGACGGCAACCCGGATGGCCTGCGCACGCCGCTGTACATCCGGGACGACGATTACCGGCTGTCCTTCCGCTACGGCAATTTCGCGACGCTGACGAACCTGAAGCCCTGGGACATGGAGCGGATCGTCGAGTATCGACTGTCGCCCCTGTACGTCTCGGTGCATGCCACGGACCCCACGATCCGCCGCTGGCTGCTCCGCAACCCTGAGGCGCCCGAGATCATCCCACAGCTGGGCTGGTTCGCCGAGCGGGGGATCGCGTTCCACACACAGGTCGTCCTCGTTCCGGGAGTGAACGACGGAGTCGAGCTCGAGCGTACGCTGGCCGCACTGTACGACCTCGGTCCCGCGGTGCTGTCCGTTTCGGTCGTCCCGGTCGCCCTCACCGAGTTCTCGAAACATGGCTTGGTGCGGGAGCTGACGCAGGACGAGTGCCGGGCGGCGCTCGCGGCGGTCGATCGGGTGGCGACCCGAGCGCTCGCCGAACGGGGGGCGCCATGGTGCTTTGGAGCCGACGATCTCTACCTCCAGGCTGGAGAGCCGTTGCCGGGACCCGCGTGGTACGGGGATTTCGAGCAACGCGAAAACGGCGTCGGTTCCGTCCGCTTTCTTCAGACCAGAATCGCGGCGGCGGTCGATCGGCTTCCCGAGCTGGCCGGGAAGCGCATCGGGGTCGTGACCGGTAGGGCCATGGGTCCCTTGATGCCGCAGGTGCTGACTGACGTGGCCGCGACGACGGGCGGCCGGTTCGAGCTGGTGGTGGTCGAGAACACCTTGTTCGGGTCCTCGGTCACCACGGCGGGACTGCTCCCCGGCGCGGCCATCGAGCGGGCCCTCGTGGATCGGCGGGACCTGGATTTCGTCCTGCTGCCGGCGGAGGCGGTGAACGACGACCTCGTGTTCGTGGACAACCTGAGCGCCGACGAGCTCGCGGGGCGGGTGCCTATGCCCGTGCACCTGTCGTATGATTTTGCGGACGTGTTGACGGAACGCGGAACGCGGAACGCGGAACGCGAAACAGACGCATCTGCCATTCGTTCCGCGTTCCCACTTCCGACTTCCGCGTTCGGGGAGGGGCAGGGATGAAGGGCAGCGCCCCTACGGTCGCCATCATCGGCCGCCCCAACGTCGGCAAGTCGACGCTGTTCAATCGATTCATCGGGGGCCGGGATGCGATCGTGGACGCTCGCCCGGGCGTCACGCGCGATCGGCATTTCGGCGCGGCCGAGTGGAACGGACGGCGGTTTTGGCTGGTGGACACGGGCGGGATGGTGCCGGGCGCCCACGACCAGCTCAACCGTGCGATCCGGACCCAGGTCGAGGCGGCGGTGGCCGCGAGCGATGTCGTGTTGTTCCTCGTCGACGTCGAGGAGGGGGTGCATCCCGCTGACTTGGAAATCGCCCAGTATCTGCGGAAAGTACGCCGTCCCGTGATCCTGGTCGCCAACAAGGCCGACCAGCTACCCAAAGACACGCGACACCTCGCCTTCTACGAGGTCGGGCTGGGCGATCCGTTCCCCGTGTCCGCCGCGGTCGGGAAGAGCTCGGGCGACCTGCTGGACCGCATTGTAGAGCTGTTGCCCGCGGCCCCGGAGGCGAGCGAAGAGGCCGAGATCCACGTCGCGGTCGTCGGCCGGCCGAACGTGGGGAAGTCGAGCCTGGTGAACCGCCTGCTCGGCGAAGAGCGGCTGGTCGTAGCGGATGAGCCCGGTACGACACGGGACGCGATCGATACCCCGCTGAGCTATCAGGGGCGCACCCTCGTGTTCATCGACACCGCGGGACTGCGCAAGCGCAGCAAGGTCGAGGACGACATCGAGTTCTACTCGACGCTCCGGACCTCGCAGGCAATCGAGCGCGCCGACGTGTGCGTCCTGGTCGTGGATGCGAAGGACGGAATGCACGTCCAAGACCTGAAGATCGCCAACGACGCCTGGGAGCAGGGCGCCGCGATCATCGTCGCCGTGAACAAGTGGGATCTGATCGAGGAGAAGGAGACCAATACCGCGGCGCGGGGTCAGCGGGACGTGGAGGAGCGGGCGCCCTTCCTGCAGTTCATCCCGTTTCTGTACCTGTCCGCGAAGACCGGCCAGCGGGTGCCGAAGCTCCTCGAGCTCATCCTGGAGGTCGCGGACGAGCGCACCAAACGCGTGCCCACGGCGGAGGTCAACCGGGTGCTCGGAGCCCTCGTGGACCGGCAGCAGCCGCCGCAGCCGGTGGGGGAGTCGGTACGGCTGCTCTACGCGTCGCAGATCGGTACGGCGCCGCCGCGGTTCGCCATCGTGTCCAATCGCCCCGAGGCGATCCCGGAGGCGTACACGCGCTACCTCGTGAACGGCTTCCGGGAGGCGTGGCGGTTCACCGGCTCCCCGCTGAACCTCAAGCTCCGCCGCAGGCGGGAGACCGCCCGCCGATGAACGACTTCGGGCTGGCCGTCATGCTCGTTCTGGCGTACCTGATCGGCGCCACGCCGACGAGCTACATCGCCGGCAGGCTCGGCAAACGCATCGACCTGCGCGAGCACGGCTCGAACAACCTCGGGGCGACCAACGTGTACCGCGTGCTCGGTTGGACGTACGCGATCCCCGTCGGTGTGATCGACATGGTCAAAGGCGCGGTCCCGGTTGCGATCCTTGGCCCCTGGTCCAACGGCCCCGCGTGGTTCACAGTCGCGCTGGGACTGGCGGCGGTGCTGGGCCACATGTTCTCGCCCTACGTGCGCTTTCGCGGCGGCAAGGGCGTGGCGACGGCGGCGGGGATGTTCCTGGCCCTCGCCCCACTGGCCATCGTAATCTCGCTCGCGATTTGGGCCGCCACCCTGTGGCTCTCCGGGTACGTGTCGGTCGCATCCCTCACGGTGGCGGTGCTGTTCCCGCTGTGGGTCCGGCTCACGGCCCCCGAGCAGCCCTACACGTTCTGGGCGAGCGTGGTCCTGGCGCTGCTCATCGTTTACTCGCATCGGCACAATATCGCGCGTTTGCGGCAGGGGACGGAAAACCGGTTCCGCACGAGAAAGGGCATGGCTGTGTGAAGTGCGCGAGCCGCGGCTTTAGCCGCGCACGGCCGTGACGAAGGTCGCCGTGGTCGGCGGCGGCGCCTGGGGCACCGCTCTCGCGGACCTGCTCGCCCGCAAGGGAGACTTCGACACGGTCATCCTCTGGGCGCGCGAGCCCGAAGTGGTGGAGAGCGTGAATCGGGAGCACATGAATCACATGTTCCTCCCCGATGCCGCGCTCGCTCCAGCCGTTGCCGCCGAGGAGGACCTCACGGCGGCGGTGCGTGGCGCTGACGTCGTCGTGTCGGCGGCCCCGTCCCATGCGGTGCGGGACGTCATGACCCGGGCGCGGGGGCAGATCGGTCGCGGCGCGCTGGTCGTGAGCGTGTCCAAGGGTCTCGACCCGGAGCGACTCTCCACCCCGTCGTGCGTGTTGGCCGACGTGCTGCCCAAGGATGCGCCGATCGCCGTTCTGTCCGGCCCCTCGTTCGCCCGGGAGGTGTACGCGCGCCAGCCGACCGCCGTCGTGGCGGCGGCGCGGGAGCACGCGGTCGCTCAGCGGGTGCAGCAGGTCTTCTCGACCGGGTTCTTTCGGGTGTATTCCGCGACGGACATGCTCGGCGTGGAGCTCGCGGGAGCGCTCAAGAACGTCATCGCCCTCGCGGCCGGCATCCTGGAGGGACTCGGGATGGGCCATAACACGCGCGCGGCCCTGATCACCCGCGGGCTCGCCGAGATCACGCGCTTGGGCGTGGCGCTGGGCGCCGAGCCGGCCACCTTCGCCGGGCTCGCCGGGATGGGCGATCTGATCCTCACGGCCACCGGTCCTTTGTCGCGCAACCACCAGCTGGGGGTCGAGCTCGGGGAAGGGAAGCGCCTGGAGGACGCGCTCGCGGGCCGCGCCTCGGTCGCCGAAGGAGTGAACACCGCCCGCTCGGCGGTGACGCTCGCGGAGCGCCACGGCGTCGAGCTGCCGATCGCGCGCGAGGTGGCCGAGGTTCTGTTCCATCGGAAATCGCCCAGCCAGGCCGTGGCCGACCTGATGGAACGGGAGCTCAAACCGGAGCACTGGCGTTGAGCGCCCCGCATCCCGTTCAGGAGTTCTTCTCGATCGGCGAGGTTTGTCAGCTGACCGACCTGAAGCCGCATGTGCTGCGATACTGGGAGAGCCAGTTCCGCTTTTTGAACCCCGCCAAGAACCGGTCCGGCAACCGGGTGTACCAGCGGCGCGAGATCGAGCTGATCATGCTGGTGAAGCACCTGCTGTACACGGAGAAATACACGATTGAGGGGGCGCGCCAGAAGATCGAGCAGTATCGGCGCTCAGGCGAGCTCAAGCCGGAGGCGCGCCGCGCGCTCGCGACGCAGACGGTCAAGGACCTCCGCGCCGATCTCAAGTCGATCCTCGCCATCCTCGAGGGGAACGCATCTCCCAATGCCGGGGCGCGCTGACCGCGCGGTCGCGGTCGTCATCCCCGCCTATCAGGCCGCCGCCACAATCGCCGCAGTCGTCTCCCGGACGTCCCGTGCCGTTCCGGGCGCAACCGTTTACGTTGTGGACGACGGATCAACCGATGGGACGAATGCAGCGGGAAAGGGGAAGGGTGCAACCCTGCTCGTCCATCCGCGCAACCGCGGGAAGGGGGCGGCTCTGGCGACGGGTATCGCGGCGGCCCTCGAGGGCGGGGCCGGTGTCATCATCACGCTCGACGCCGACGGGCAACACCCGCCTGAGGAGATTCCCGGTCTCGCGGCCCCGGTGCTGGCCCGGGAGGCGGACCTGGTGTTGGGTGCCCGGGCACGCAGCCGCGCGATGCCGTGGGCCCGGCGCTGCACCAACTGGCTGTCGGCGGCGCTCGCGTCGCGCATCGGTGGGGTGACGGTTCCGGACGCCCAGAGCGGCTTTCGGGCGCTGTCCCGGGCCGTGGCCCAGGCGGTGCGGCCCGGGGAGCAGGGCTATGATTTCGAGACGGCGTTCCTCCTGGCAGTCCTGGCACAAGGCTTTCGGGTAGGGTTTGTGCCGGTGTCGACGGTCTATGAAGGACGGCCCAGCCACTTCCGGCACTGGGCCGACACGTGGCGGCAGGCCCGCGTCTTCACGCGGTACGGTCGGGCGATCATTTTCGGGGCACGATGAACATCCTCATCTCGAACGACGACGGCATTCTGGCCCGCGGCCTGGCCGTGCTGGGCGACGTCTGCGCTGCCTTGGGACAGGTGACGGTGGTCGCTCCCGATCGGGAGCAGAGCGGCACGTCGCACTCGCTCACGTTGCACCGCCCGTTGCACGCCACGCGACGGCCGGACGGTGCCTTTCAGGTGGACGGCACCCCCACCGATTGCGTGCTCCTCGCCATCGGGATGCTGATGCCGCAGAAGCCGGACTTCGTCATCTCCGGGATCAACCACGGCCAGAACATGGGGGAGGACGTGTTCTACTCAGGCACGGTAGCCGCGGCCATGGAGGGCCTCGTGGCCGGCATCCCCAGTATCGCCGTGTCGTACGCCGGGGGCGACCTGGACGTGCTCGAGACGCACAAGGAGGGCCTGCAGTCGTTGCTCAAGCGTATCGTGGAGGTCAAGGACTTCCCGAAGGAGACGCTGCTCAACATCAATCTTCCCGCGCTTCCCGGGGACCAGGTGAAGGGTGTGAAGGTGACGCATCTGGGGAGCCGGGTCTTCAGTGAGGAAATCGCGCTCATGAAGGACCCGTGGGGCAAGGAGATCTATTGGATCGGCGGCGGTCGCATCACCTGGAGCGGCGGCGCCGATTCCGATTTCCGCGCCACCAGCGACGGTTACATATCCGTGACGCCGCTCCACATGGACATGACCAACTACGACCTGATCGAGGTGGTGCGGAAGTGGCTCCCCGGCGACTGACCGGGGCGGCGGATACGTACGCGGGATACCGCGCGCGGCTGGTCGAGACGCTGCGCGGCAGGGGGATCCGCGACCTCGCCGTCCTCAGGGCATTCGCTGAGACACCGCGGCATCTATTCGTGCCGCCGGCGGTGGGGCACCGGGCCTACGAGGACACGGCGCTGCCGATCGGCAACGGCCAGACCATCTCGCAGCCGTTCACGCAGGCCCGCTATCTCGAGGCGCTCCGCCTCAAGGGCAAGGAGCGCGTGCTCGAAATCGGGACCGGCTCGGGGTATCAGACCGCGCTGCTGGCGGCCCTCGCGGGCACGGTCTTCTCAGTCGAGCGCGTGGAGGCGCTCGCCGTTGCGGCGCAGCGGGCGCTGCGCGAGGCCGGGATAGCCAACGTCTCGGTGCTGCTGGGCGACGGGACGTTGGGGTGGAGTGCCTACGCGCCCTACGACGCGATTCTGGTCGCCGCCGGTGGCCCGGAGGTCCCGCCTCCGCTCGTGGAGCAGCTTGCCCCGGACGGCCGCCTCCTGATCCCATTGGGCGAGCACGGCGCGCAGACCCTCACGCTGGTCGAGCGCGTGGGGCAGGGACCGTCCTCGGAGGTCCGCTGCACCCCCCTGGGCGCGGCGCGGTTCGTCCCCTTGCTGGGAGAACACGGCTTCGATGCTTGACTCGTTCATTCAGTGGCTGTTGGACCTGTTCCGCGGGATGGGCTATCCCGGCATCGTGGTCCTCATGGCGGTCGAGTCGTCGATCTTGCCGCTCCCGAGCGAGCTGGTGATGCCGCCCGCGGGCTACCTCGCGGCCAAAGGGGAGATGAACTTCGTCGTGGCGGTCGCCTGCGGCGTGCTGGGGAGCATCCTCGGCGCGCTCGCCAACTACGGGCTGGCCGCCTGGCTGGGGCGCGCCTTTTTCCTGCGGCTGGGCAAGTACGTGCTCATCACCGAACGGGCGCTCGACCGGTCGGAGCGGTATTTCGCGGCCCACGGCGAGATCAGCACGTTTCTGGGTCGCATGCTTCCCGTCGTGCGCCATCTCATCTCGATTCCCGCCGGCATCGCGCGCATGCACCTGGGCCGGTTCGTGGTGTTCACCGGGCTGGGTGCGCTGGTGTGGTGCACCATCCTGACTTGGATCGGTTGGTTCATCGGCAGTCGGGAGGACGTGATCCTGGAGGTGCTCAACCAGGAGGCGAGGCGCTACGCCGCGCGCGCTGTGCTCATCGTGTTGCCGGTGCTGGCGGCGATCGCCGCGGTCTACATCTGGTGGTACCGCCGGCGGGCGGCGCAGGACCGGCAAGAGTAGCGCTACGTGGCCGCCATGCGCTTCGTCGTGCACGGTCGGGTCCAGGGGGTGGGGTTCCGCTGGTGGGTGTGGCGACAGGCGACGCGTCTGGGCCTCCGCGGGCTCGCCCGCAACCTCCGCGACGGGTCGGTGGAGGTGATGGTTGAGGGTTCGGACTCAGGACTGGTGGAGCTGGAGCGTTTGCTTGCGCAGGGCCCGCCCGCGGCACAGGTGGAGCGTGTGGAAAAATCTCAGGTTCCACATGAGGTTCTCATCCCGAACGGCTTTGATATCAAATAGTTGCGAGGTCGGCGCTTGACCCAAGCCATCAGGCTCCAGGAGATCTATCAGGCCATTCGCGACGTCCCCGACTTTCCCAAGCCGGGGATCATGTTCAAGGACATCACGCCGCTGCTGCTCGATCCGGGGCGGTTCCGCCGCGCGCTCGAGCTGATGGCGGCGCCGTTCGGCGGATCCAAGGTTCAGCGCGTTGTCTCGATCGAATCGCGCGGCTTCCTGCTGGGCGCGCCGATCGCGTTGCTGCTCGAGGCGGGACTCGTGCCCATCCGGAAGCCGGGGAAACTCCCAGCGGCGCGAGGTCGAGTGGAGTACACGTTGGAATACGGCACCGACGCACTGGAAATGCACCGCGACGCGGTGGGCCAGGGTGACCGGGTGCTGATCGTGGACGATGTGTTGGCGACGGGGGGCACGGCGGAGGCGGCGGCGAAGCTGGTGCGGGCGCACGGGGCGCAGGTGGTGGGCTTCACGTTCCTGATCGAGCTCGATTTTCTGAAGGGACGGGAGCGGCTCCGGAACGAGCGCGTTGAGGCCTTGCTACACTACGCGTAACCTCGCTACATTCCAGGGCTTAGCCCCTGTAGCTCAGGTGGATAGAGCAGCGGTTTCCTAAACCGTTGGCCGGGTGTTCGAGTCACCCCAGGGGCACTGGGGGGACCGGAAAAAGAATAAAAACGTAGCACAGAGGCGTTGCATTGAAAGGCGTGAGCGCATGGCGACGACGGTAACGACGGCGGGACGCGCGGCGGTTGGGGAGTCCAACGCGCTGACGTGGCTCACTGGCTGGATCAGGAGTCACAAGCAGGTAGCGACCTACCTCGCGGTGGCGCTCGTCGTCGCTCTGGGGCTCTTCGCGTGGAGCTTCTTGACCGCGAAGACCGCGGAGCGCAGTGCCGGTCGCCAAATCGCGCAGGCGCGCCTCGCGCTCGATTCGAAGAACTACCCGCTCGCAGCCAGCGTATTGTCGCAAGTGGTGGAAAACTTCTCCGGGACCCACGCGGCCCAGGAGGCGAGCATCCTGCTCGCGCAGGCCCGGCTGGCGCAGGGCCAGACCCAGCAGGCGATCGACGTCCTCCAGCGGTCCGCTCCCAAGGCCGACAAGTACTTCAGAGCGCAGAGCTACGCCTTGCTCGGTGCGGCCTACGAGAACGCGCTCCGGCCCAAGGAGGCCGCGACCGCCTACGAGACGGCCGCCGCCGCGGCTCTGTACCCGTTCCTCCGGGCCCAGTTTCTCTCGGACGCCGGGCGGGCCTGGCTCGCCGCGGGCGATACCGCCAAAGCGCTCGCCGTATACCGGACGATCGCGGAAAAGCTGGACTCCACGACTGCCGCCGGGGAAGCAAAAGTCCGCCTCGGGGAGTTGACCAAGGGAAGCGGTCATCCGTGATTTCTTGAGCACAACTACTTCGTATAAGATATGTTATGTTAAGCTGAAGCGGCAACGAATGTGGAGAAGCACGTCAGTTAATCACACCCCGTACCACGAGCCTCGCCTCCCCTCCCAGCCACACGTCGTCATACAGCCCCGCTTCGGTCTTTCGCGCCCGGATCTCGAGCCGCCTAGCGCTCCTGGTCCAGAACGTGATCGGGAGCTTGGCGAGGCCCCAGTCGGCAAGCGCGCAGGCCGCGGCTACGGCCCCCGTCCCGCACGCCAGGGTCTCGTCTTCCACACCGCGCTCGTAGGTCCGCATGCGCCATTCGGACGCCCGAGCGGCTGGGGAGATGAAGTTCACGTTGGCTCCGGCGGGCCCCAGCGCCGGGTCGGACCGAAGCAGTCTGCCGCGAGTCACGACGTCAATCAGCTCGACGTCGTCCACGAGGACCACGAGGTGTGGGACTCCCACCGTGCCCAGCACCGCCTGCCGCTCCGCGGGCGCGGTCGCCAGGCCCGGCACGGGTGCCGGCGGGAGGACCGGCGCGAGGTGCAGCTCCGCGCGCTCGCCATCGGGCGTGCAGCGACTCTCGTACGTGGCGGCGTCGGTCTCGAGGGTCATGCGCTGGGGGTTCGCAAACCCCAATCGGGCGGCGAGGCGCGTGCTGCACAGGGCGGCGTTCCCGCACATCGCTGCGCGCGAACCGTCCGAGTTGAAGTAGACCATGCGAACGATGTCCGGCTCCGATCCGGGCCCGACGAACACGAGCCCGTCGGCGCCGACGCCGGTGCCCCGCGCGCACACCGCCCGGATGTCCTCGACGGACCAGTCGGCGGGCGTCGTGTGCCGGCCGTCGACCATGACGAAGTCGTTGCCCGACCCCGTCATCTTATAGATCGTGGTCCCGACTAGATGCGGCCGAACCAGGCCATCAGTCTGAGCCGGGGGACCATCCACACGGCTTCCCGCACGATCGCCCGGTTCATCTTGCTTTGCCCCTCGGTTCGGTCGACGAACACGATCGGGATTTCCTTCAGGGTGAACCCTTTGCGCCATGCCCTCACGCTCATTTCAATCTGAAACGCGTACCCGTTGGACCGCACCCGCGACAGGTCGATCGTCTCGAGCACCCGCCTGCGAAAGCACTTGAACCCTCCTGTCAGGTCCCAGATCCGCAGGCCCGTGAACCAGCGGGCGTAGATGTTCGCACAGTATGATAGCAACAACCGCCCCATCGGCCAGTTGACGACCGTCACCCTCCCGTTCAGGTAGCGCGAGCCGAGCACCAGGTCGGCCTGGACGACCGCCTTGAGAAACTCCTTTAAGTGTACCGGGTCGTGGGAGAAGTCCGCGTCCATCTCGAACACGTAGTCGTAGCCCCGCTCCAGCGCCCACCGAAAGCCGGTGATATAGGCGGTGCCGAGGCCGAGCTTCCCTTCCCGGTGCAGCACATGGACGCGGGGCTCGGTCGCGGCCAGCGCATCGGCGATCTGTCCGGTGCCGTCCGGGGAGTTGTCATCCACCACCAGGATCTCGAGACGGGGGTCCTGCGCCAGGACTTGCGGCACGAGGCTGGGGACATTCCCAGCCTCGTTGTAGGTGGGGATGACGACCAGCGCCCGCTCACCCATGCGGGGCCCGCCAGGGGAGCACCACGGCCGCGAGCAGCGCGATGAGGAGCGCGGCGAGCGACGCGATAGTCACCGTCCGGCCCAGCTCGTAGAGCTTCGAGCGGAACGTGAGGTCCACCACCTTGGCACCGGCCGGGACTGCCACCGTGATCAGGCTGTAGTCCCCCCGCAGCACCTGGGCCGGCCGGCCGTCGGCACTGGCCTCCCAGTCGGGATACCAGTTCTCGGCGATCAGTAGGTAGCCCGGTTGAGGGGGAGCGGGGTCGAGCGTCACGGTCATGCGTCCCGGTTGCCACGCGGTCACCGCGGCGCGCGACGGGCTCGGCGGAGGCAATTCCATCTGCTTCAGAGGCTCCGGCGTGATCGGCTGATCGTTCGTGAGGAGCACGATCCGGGAGAAGTCCATGCGCGGATGGAGCAGCGTCGGGATGATGGCCGCCGAGTCCACCTTGATCGCCGCGGGAACCACGCGGGCGTAGGGCGCCGGAGCCAAGCGCTCGAACAGATTGACGCGCGCCCCCTCGAAGATCGTCACCGAGTCGAGCACGCGGCGGAAGCCGGGAATCGAGTCGAGGGTCTGGGCACCCGCCGGCAGGATCGCGTAGCGCACCGCCCACAGGTCCCACAGCGGCAGGACACCCAGGTTCCTCCATTCATTCTTACCGCCCCACAACTCGTCGTAGTACCGCAGCTCGTTGCCGTGGTACCCGAACAGGTCGGGGATGTCGAATGCCATCAACGCAGACCCGGGATAGGCGCCCGGGCCCGGCGGATTGAAGACGCGGTATGGAAGCGGGGTCGCGGTGATGCGGTCGATCACCTGGTCCCGGCCGTACGGTTTCGTGTACCTCCAGAAGTTGCGGGCATTGAGCCACAGGTCTGTCCCGACGACGAGGATGAGGGCCAGCGCGCCCAGCCGCGGCGTCAGGCGGCCCTGTGCGGGGCCGAGCGCGGCCGCCGCGGCGGTGAGCGCCAGTCCGCTCGTTACCGCTCCCCACAGGATCGCGGACTGATCGGCGCCGGCCGCGGTTGCCTTCGCGGCGGCGAGCGTCTCGGCGATGTGGCCGAACACGCCCGTGATCCCGAGCAGGGCCACGATCCCACCGATGATCAGCGCGGGCGTCATCACGCGCCTGCCCTCTCCCTTGAGTGCGCGCTCGACGCCTAACCCCGCGAACATGGCCGTAACGAGCGCGACCACGTAGAAGGCCATGCCGGGAGCCCGGGTCTTCTTCACCAGCGGCATGACTGCCCACCAGAGCTTAAAGAATGGCGTGCCCGCGCCGAGGCTGATCAACAGGAACAGGAGCCCGATCCCGCCGGCCCAGAGGACGAGCCGTCGCCGCTCGGGCACGGTCACGCCCAGCGCGGCGAGCGCCACGACCGGCAGGCCGAGATACTCCGAATGAAGCTTGAGGGGATTTGAGCCCCAGTATGTCCCCTCCCCGGTCGAGCCAACAAAGTTCTTGAGGAAGAACTCGAGAACGTGGTTCCACGGGATCGCGAACGAGGTGGAACCCTCGAATCCGTGGTAGCCCTGCGCGCGAGGCGAGAACGGGATGTACTCGAAGAACGGCAAGATCTGTATGGCGGCGACCCCGAAGCCGATCAGCACGGCCGCGAGCGCGAGCCCGAGCCGCAGCACGCGCTCCCCTCCTCCGCTGTCACCCGCCTCCTCGAACGTGAGGTAGAGCGCGAACAATCCGGCGGCGATGAGCGAGTAGTACGCGAGCTGGAAATGACCCAGCAAGGTGAGCCCGGTCGCCGCGGCCAGCAACGGATACCCCTGCCAGCGGCGGTCACGCAGGGCCAGCACCAGGGCCAGCAGGATGAGCGGCAACATCGTCGAGGCGAACAGCTTGCCGTCGTGTCCCGGGGATGGATACGACGCGATCAATCCTGACAGCTCGTAGGCCAGCCCGCCGATCACCGAGCCGGTCCACCCGACGCGCAGGCGCCGCAAGAGCAGGTACGTGAACAGCCCGGCGAGGATGTAGTGCAGTGAGAAGCTCAAGTTGCCCGCTGTCGTGACCGGAACCACGAAGCGCAACAGCCAGGTGGGATAAAAGATGTCCCCGCTTCCCGCGGCCACGAACGGCATGCCGCCGAAGATTTCCGGATTCCACAGCGGGAGGTGGCCGCTCCGCTTGAACCACTCGGCGCTCCAGGAGTGGAACGGCAAGCCGGCGGTGTACTGGTCGCTCCACGGGCTCGCGAGCCACATCCCCGCGAACATGGGAAGCGAGAGCAGCAGCGGCCACAGGGTGAACGCGGCGGCCGCGATCAGCGTGGGGCGACGCGGTTCGTACGGGGGTGGCGCCGCGGGGGTCGAGGGCTCAGGATGACTCACTGGACGGACTCCTGTGGACGGTGCCGGAGCGGGAGCGTCAGCAAGGCGGCCGCAGCCTCCGTCAGTGTGAGGAGCACGCGCGACGCGACGCTCACGGCGACCGCCCCGCCGCTCCCGAGGAACGGCGCCAGCAGCCCGACCAGCACGAGCTCGCGGACCCCGACCCCGCCGGGCGCGAACAGGGCCAGCAGGCCGAGAATGTAGCCCAGAGTGAACGCACCGATAGCCGTGGTGAGTGGGAGGGGAGCGTCGGGGAGCAGCCCTCGAGCGAGCATCCACAGCGCCGCTCCGTACGTACCCCAGCTGAGCACCGTGAGGATGGTGCCGGCGAAGACGGCGGACGGGGCGAGTGGCTCCAGGGGGGCCAGGGCGTTCACCACGCGGCCCAGCCAGAGGGCGGTGGGACGCCAGACGAGCACCAGGATGGTAGCGACGGCCGCGAGGCCGGCGAGCGCCAGGCGGAGCGGCGGTGCGCTGTGGGGGGTCACCGCCGCCACGACCGCCACCCCGCTGCCGAGCGACACGGCCTGGATCACGAAGGCGGACGCTGCTGCCGGGCCCGGCTCGACGCCGGCGCGCTGGGCCAGGACCACCAGGCCGGCCACGCTCCACACCTTCCCGGGGACGTAGCGGCCCAGGTTGGCGACGCTCCACGTGCGGGCCGCCGGGCCGAACGCGAGTCGCTGACCCCAGCCGGCCAGGATGCGGCGCCAGGACTCCACCTGCATCACGTACGTCAGGAACACCAGGACGACGGACCCCGCGATCCACCCCGGCGCGATCGCGAGCGTGACATGGAGCGAGCGAAACTCCGACCAGTTCCGCGCGATCGACCGGCCCACGAAGGCCACGACCGCCAGTGTGACGAGGCCCTGAGCGGCCCAGAGCCACCGCCGCGCGTTTGTCAGCTCAGTCCTTGACGAACTTGTAGGCGACTGACCGCGCGAGCATCCACCAGGGCGCGGGAATTGGTGGATAGAAGTACGTGCCGCCCCAATCGACGAGGCGGAACCCGTTCATCTCGCCCAAGCGGCTGATCGTCTGACGCGTCCAGCTGTAGATGTGCCCCTGCCTGTCCGGAACGCGGAAGAGGTTCCAGATGATCTCCTTCACGTGATAGGGATTGGGCACGGAGACCATCCACACGCCCCCGGGCCGAAGCACTCGATGGATCTCGCCTGCCGTACTGTACGCGGTCGGCGTGTGTTCGAGGACCTCGACCATGAAGACGTAGTCGAACGAAGCATCGGGAAACGGAAGCCCGCTCGTGATATCGTGAATCAAGATGTCGGGGGAGGCGAACTCGGGCGCGATGTCGAGCCCCTGATACTTGACGTCGCGCGGTAGGTACTTGCGGAGATCGCCGTTGCGTGAGCCGATGTCGAGCACCGCGCTGCCGGGGCGTACCTGTGCCAGCTGCATGTGCTTGCGAAACCGCATGCGCTCCTCGCCGGCGTTCCGCCAGTCGTGGCGGGCGCGGTAGAACTCGGTGAGCTCGGGTGACGACGGAGCAATTCGATGGGCCATGGGTCGGAAAATTACCATGGCCGCAAACCCCTGGAAAGTCGTAGCTTTGGGCAGCCTCCATGCGCATCCTCCACGTGGTCACCGCGTTCCCGCGCACGCCGGACGATGTGATCGTACCGTGGCTCGTGGAGCTGCTCAAGCGACTCCGAGCCGCCGGACACGAGGTGGAAGTGTTCACCTCGTCCTTTCAGGGCGCCCCGGACCAGGTGGTGAGCGGGATTCCCGTGCACCGGTTCCGGTACTTCCCGCGCCGCTGGGAGAACCTGACGCACGAGGAAGCGGCGCCCGACCGGATGAAACGCTCCCTGCTCTACCGGCTCATGCCGGCCTCCTTCGTGCTCGCCGGCATGGTGGCGATCTGGCGTCTGTGTCGCCGAACCCGGTACGACGTCATCCACGTACACTGGCCGCTGCCGCTGGCGCTGTTCGGATGGGCGGCGCAGCGGGCCCGTCCCGCGCGCCTGGTGACGACGTTCTACGGCGTGGAGCTGCGGTGGGTGAAGGGTGCCCTGCCCTTTCTGAAGGGCTTTCTGGCGTGGGCCGCGCGACGCTCGGACCGCGTGGTCGCCATCTCCAACTATACCGCAGGCGAGCTGCGGGAGCTCGCCGACGTGCCCATCGAAGTGATTCCGTACACCACGTCGCTTCCCGACGTGGCGCCCGTCCCCGCGTCGGCGGCTCAGGACGGCACCGGTCCGGTGCTCTTCGTGGGCCGACTGGTGGAGCGCAAGGGCGTGGCGCATCTCATCGAGGCGATCGCGCGGCTGGGGCCTGCCGAGGGGGCGCCGCGGCTCGAAATCGTCGGCGAGGGGCCCGAGCGTCCCGGGTTGGAGGCGCTGGCCCAGCGACTCGGCGTCGCCAATCGCGTGGTGTTCCGAGGCAAGATTCCGGCGGACGAGCTCCAGGCGAGCTACGCGCGGGCCGCGGTGTGCGTGCTGCCGTCGGTGCTCGACGCCCGGGGGGACACGGAGGGGCTCGGCGTGGTCCTGCTCGAGGCGATGAACCACGGGACCCCGGTGATTGCGAGTCGCGTCGGCGGCATTCCGGACATCGTGGAAGACGGCGTGTCGGGGCTGCTGGTGCCGCCGGGAGACGCGGACGCGCTGGCCGCGGCGATCCGCCGGGTGCGCGACGACCCTGCCCTGGCGCGCGAGCTGGGTGAGGCCGGCCGGCGCCGGCTGCTCGAGCAGTTCAGCTGGCCGGCGATCGTGCAGCGGTGGCTGGATGTTTACACGGGGCTCGTGACCCGGCCCCGCTAGGCGCTCCCGCGGCCGACCGGCGGGGGGGTTGCATCGTCGGGTGCGCGGAGCCGCAACTGGTCCGTCTCGCGCTGCAGGCCCCGCATCTCCTCCCGCATGCCGGCGAGCATCTCTCCCACGAAGCCGAAGCCGAACAGGATCAGCCCCGCGAGCACGAGCAGCAGCACGAGGTAGAGAAATGCCCGGTTGCCCTGGTGCAGCGCGTAGCGCTCGATCAGGGCGTACACCCCTACCAGGAATCCGAGGAAAATCAGCACCGCCCCCGACACCCCGAAGAACAGCATCGGCTTCCGGCCAAAGCGCAGCTGGAACCAGACGGAGACGAGGTCCAGCACGCCCACGGGAATGCGCCCGATGCCGAACTTCGACTTCCCCGCCCGCCGCGGCTGGAGCGGGACCGGGCGCTCGGCCAGCCGGAACCCCTGTGCGGCGGCGATGACCACCATGAAGCGATGCCAGTCCGGCCGCCTCGTCAGGCCATCCATCACCTCGCGCCGATACGCTTTCACCGAGTTCAAGTCGGTGACCCGGACGCCGAACAGCCAGCGGCACAGCCCGTTGTACACCCACGAGACGAACCGCTTCTCGTAGTGGCCCTGTTTCGTGCCGGTGACCACGTCGGCCGCGTCGTCGAGGATGGGCTGCACGAGGCCGGGAATGTCGCTCGGACGGTACTGCAGGTCGGCGGGATAGAACACGAGCACCCGACCGCGGGCGGCGTCGGCGCCCGACGCGAGGGCGTCGGCAATACCGCGCTGGCTGCGGTGGGTCACGACCCGCAGGAAGGGATGCCGGGCCGCGAGGTCGCGCAAGGTGTCCGCGGTGCCGTCGCGGCTGCCGTCGTCGATCACGACGACCTCGCACGGATAGGGCAGCGGCAGCAGCGCCTCACGCGCCTGGCGCACGAATTCGGGCAAATTCTCGGCCTCGTCCTTCGCGGGGACCAGGACGCTCACCTCGGGGAGAGCCGCGCCGGTGGCGAGGCTCACAGCCGCTTGCGCATGCGGGCCGGGAGGATGCTCAGCTGGTCGCGGTATTTCGCCACGGTCCGCCGCGCGATCTTGACGCCCTTCTGCGCGAACATCTCCACGATTTGCTGGTCGGTGAGCGGGTTCTTGGGATCCTCGTCGGCCACCATCTTCTGAATTTGCGCGCGGATGGAGCGGGCACTCGCGTCTTCTCCGGTGGTGGTCGAAAGGCCGCTCGAGAAGAAGAACTTGAGGGGCAGGAGGCCCCGGGGCGTCTGAACGTACTTCTCGTTCGTCACGCGACTCACGGTGCTCTCGTGCATGCTGATGACGTCGGCGACCTCGCGCAGGGTGAGCGGCTTCAAGTACTCGACGCCCTTCTCGAAGAACTCGCGCTGGCGATCGACGATGAAGTTCATGACCTTGAGCATCGTCTGACGACGCTGCTCGATCGCCTGGATCATCCAGTGCGCGCTGTTCATGCGCTGGTTGATGAAGTCCTTGTTCTCGCCCTGGAATTTCTTCTTGTCACGCGCGATGTCCTGATAGGTCTTGGAGATCCGCAGCCGCGGCAGCCCGGAGTCGTTCAGGAACACCTTGTATTGCCCGTCGATCTTCTCGACGACCAGGTCGGGGATGATGTACGCCTCGTTGGCCGAGGAGTGCTGCAGGCCGGGCTTGGGATCGAGCTTGGCCAGCTCGTCGGCGACCTTCTGCACCTCGGCGGCGTCGAGACCGAACCGCTTGCCGAGATCGCTCCAGCGGTGCGCCTTGAGATCCTCGAAGGCGTCGCGCACCAACCGGTAGGCGAGGGTATCGGTTTCGCTCCGGGACTCGAGCTGCAGCATCAGACATTCGCGCAGGTCCCGGGCGCCGACCCCCGGAGGGTCGAGCTTCTGAATGATGCGGAGCATCTCCTCGGCGTCGGCCAGCGTGTACGGCTGGGCGGTGACATCGTGCTCCGATTCGTCGGCGTGGGCCTGGAGCACCTGATTCACGCCGTTCACGATCTCCTCGAGGGTGGCCCCGAGGTAGCCGTCCTCCGCGATGTTCCCGATGAATTCTTCGGCAAGGAGCTGCTGGCGGGGCGTGAGGTCGAGCAGCCGCATCTGCTCGCGCAGGTGATCCGCCAGGTCCTTGGTGTCGACCGGCACGGGCTCGACGTACTCGCGGGCTTCGCTCATGTCCCGCGGCGGGGCGCCTTGGTCGCCGCCGTCGTCCAGCAGGATCTCCTCCCAGTTGGGCTCGTCGTTCTTCTCGGCTTCCTTCTTGTCCTCCTTGGCCTCCTCCGCCAACGGCACTTCCGTCTCGTCCTCCGGCTCGAGCAGCTCGAGGAACGGATTGCCGAGCAGTTCCTGCTTGAGGTGCTGCTGCAGGTCGAGCAGCGGCATGTATAACAGATCCATCGCCTGATACAGCCGCGGATTGATCCGCAGCTGCTGCGACAGGGCCGCGTGCTGCTGCAGGCCGGTCTTCATGCCGCCTGGGTGAGACGCGCGCGCAGGCGCGCGGTGAGGGTGGGCCCGAGGTACAGGTTCGCGACCCGGTCGTCGAACACCAGCTCGCGGACGGTGCCCGCGACCTGCACCTTGCCTTCGAACATGATGTAGGCGCGGTCTACGATATCGAGCGTCTGCTCCACGTTGTGGTCGGTGATCAGCACGCCGATGCCGCGGTGGCGCAGGCCGGCCACGATGGTCTGAATGTCGTGCACCGCGATCGGATCGACGCCGGCGAACGGCTCGTCGAGCAGCATGAACTTGGGCTCGGTGACGAGCGCGCGGGTGATCTCGAGGCGGCGCCGCTCGCCTCCCGAGAGCTGGAACCCCTTCTGCCGCCGCAAATGCTTGATCGCCAGCTCGTCGAGCAGCCGCTCCAAGCGCTCGCGACGCTCCGCGTCCCCCAGCGGCAAGGTCTCGAGGATAGCCCGAACGTTGTCCTCCACGCTGAGCTTGCGGAACACCGACGGCTCCTGGGCCAGGTAGCCGATCCCCATCCGCGCCCGGCGGTACATCGGCTCCGCCGTGATGTCGCGTCCGTCGAGCCCGATGTGCCCACCGTCGGGCCGGATCAGGCCGGTGATCATGTAAAAGGTCGTGGTCTTCCCCGCCCCGTTGGGCCCCAACAGGCCGACGATCTCGCCCTGCGCGAGCTGCACGCTCACGTCGTTCACCACCGGGCGACCCTTGTAGGCCTTCAGCAACCCGGTCGCGGTGAGACTGCTGCCGCCGCTCACCGCCGGGTGGTCGCCGCCCGCCGGCTCGGCCCGCGCGAGCGCGCGCTCGGCAGCGTCGAGCAGCCGATCGGCGATACCCGCGCGGTCGGCGGCGATCTCCCACCAGGCCTCCCCCGTGAAGGCGATGGGGGCCGTGTCCCCCAGGGCGGCCGCCGGGTACGTCACGACTTTCATCAGCGCGAGGCGGGGCAGCACCGACGTGCGCAGGCTGGTGCGAAACTCCTCGACCGACAGCCCCCCCAGCTCTGGCAGACCCGCCTCACGGGAGTGCGCGCGGAGCGTGAGGAACTCCTCGCGGTAGGCGATCGCCAGGTCGCTGAAGGCGGCGTGGCCCTGCTCGTCCGCCACGCGGGCGAGCGCGGCGGCGGCGAGCGGGAGCGACGAATCCCGTGCGGCGATCAGGTCGACGAGGTGCCGGGAGTAGACGGGCGGGGTCATGGGCCGGGCTTCTTTTTCGTCGTAGCCGTCGTCTTGGTAGTGTCCGTCTTCTTCGTCGTGTCCGGGGCCGGCGGCCGCGGCTCGAGCTGGACGCCGTCGGCCTGTCCGGTCACGGTCACCCGGTCGATCTTGTCGCCCTTCAGCACGACGTCGATGACCTTGCCGCGGGAGTAGTTGAGCGACGAGCCCGTGGAGTCGTGCTCGCTCGCCAGATGCGTGAAGGAGCGGGCCGAGCCCCGTGCAATGAGTCGATGCAGCGTGGTCCTCGGCGTCCCGGTTGAGTCGGCGACCTGGGCCCAACGCGCCGTGAGCGAATCACCGGCGATCCAGTTGACCTCGGGCGTCGTGGTGGAGTCCCGTTTTGGGGACTCCTTCTTCGACGTCGAGTAGGCGTGCCCAAAGGCGCGCGCTTCGGTGAGCACTTCATCGGGGAGATCGAGGGCCAGGGAGTCGGCCTGGATCGTGTTGAGCGTGGAGACCGCGCGCGCCCGGACCGAGTCCTTAGGGCCCCAGGCGAAGGCCTGCTGCAGCTTCTTCCGGTCCAGGTGCAGGTGGATCGTGTCCGCCGTGAGGCGCCAATCGGCCCCGGTCGCCACGCCGTCGCCGAGCGCTTTCACGAGGCGGATCTCCCGCCCCTGGAGCCCGAGCTCGATGCGCGTGCCGGTGAGCGCGTAGGGCCGGGCGCTCTTTCCTTCCACCCGGGGTTTGCCCACGAGCACGGCGAATCCGGTCGCCTGGTCGAGCTGCATCGAGTCGCCGCGGGCCGCGAAGTCGCTCCGGTCGATGGTCACCTGCCCGCCTCCCCACATGCGGTCGTTCCCCTTGAAGCGCACCCGGTCGGCCACGATGACGTAGGGTTCCCCTCCCCCGGAATCCGCGCTCGAGCGGTAGTCGATGGTCGGGCGACCCGATGCGTACATCTCGAGCGTGTCCCGCACACCCTTCGCCGCGCGGTAGTACGTCAGGTTGGGGCCGCGCAGCACGGATCCGGTGTTCCGATTCACCGCGACGACGTTCTTGTGTGCTTCGAGCCGCTCCTGGCGCAGGAAATAGGCGGCGGTCGTTGCATCGAGGGTGATGGCGGTGTCCCGGATGCGTACGGGGCTTTTCTGGCCGATCATGTCGAAGCGACCAAGGCCGGCGAACCAGGCCACACTATCGGAGGCGAGCGAGGTCCCGGTCCCCCTGCAGTGCGCGAACACGCCGCCGCCGGCAAAGACGTTCGTCTCGCCCTTGCGCACCTCCACCTGCTGCCCCTTGCCGAGGATCGAATCAATTTCCACGACGCACGGTCGACCGCGGCCGGTGTCGGCCGCGGGTTGCTGCGAGAAGGAAGCGACAAGGAGCACGGTTGCCATCATTGGTTCGGGAGCGTGAACTTGCCGCCGGTGCCCCTCGGGCGGATCGCGGTCACGACCTTGAAGTCCGGATCCGAGGTGAAGCCCTCGCCCTCGATGTGACGCGTTGGCTCGTCGAATACGAACGGCTGATCGGAGCTCACCTGGTTCCGTGCCTGGTTGTAACGCAACACCGCGGTCCGGAGCTTCGCCCCGTCGACGCGGATGACGACCACGTTCCCCCGCGCCTCCATGTCGCCGCCCCGCCAGTGGTACGTGCCTTCACGGGACGTGAGCGTCGACGTCTGGGCCCCGCGCACGTCGTAGAACGTGATGTCGACGTTGCGGAGCTCGGCCGTCTGCGACGGAGAATAGAAATATGCCGTGTCGGCCCGCACCTGCGCCCGCTGGACCCCCATGTTGGTTACGTAGTGCGACATGCCGAAGTGCACCTGGTCGGCCGAATCCGGGGCGGCGATGGTCGCCGTCGGCTTGATGCCGGTTTCGCAGGCGGCGGCAAGCAGCGCGAGAGCCGGGACCCACCTCATGCGGCCCCCGCCTTCATGAGATCATGCAAGTGGACCATGCCGACCAGTTTGCGCCCGCCGTCGAGCACGGGCAGAGCCATGATGCCGTGCTGCTCCATGACGCGCACCGCCGCGCCGGCGATCTCGGTCGGGGTGGTGGTCTTCGGCGTCCGTGTCATGACGTCGGTCACCGGGATGTCGAGGAAGTGGTCGGTCTTCTCCATGAGCCGGGTGAGGTCCCCCGCCGTGACCACTCCCTGGAGGCTTCCCTGCCGGTCCACGACCGCCACCGTGCCACGCCTCTCGGCGAGCAAGACGACGCATTCGCGCATCGGACGATCGGGCAACAGGGTCGGCAGGTCTTTCGTGAGCATGACGTCGGCGACGCGCAGCAGCAAGTTCCGGCCAAGCGTGCCGCCCGGGTGAAAGGCGGCGAAGTCCTCCCGCCGGAAGCGCTTTTCTTCGAGCAGCGTCACGGCGAGGGCGTCACCCAACGCGAGCGCGACCGTCGTGCTCGCCGTAGGGGCGAGCGTCTCGGGGCAAGCCTCTTCCGCCACGCCCGCGTCGAGGACGACCTCCGCTTGCCGCGCGAGAACCGAATCGGGATCGCCCGTCATCGCGATGATCGGCACGCCCAGACGCTTCAGCTGGTTCACGAGCCCGAACAGGTCGTCCGACGTGCCGCTCTTCGACAACAGGATGGCGACATCGTCCCGGCCAACGATTCCCAGGTCTCCATGCAGTGAATCCACGGGGTGGAGAAACGAGGCGGGTGTTCCTGTGGAGGTGAAGGTCGCGGCGATCTTGCGGGCGATCAAACCGGACTTGCCCACGCCGGACACGATGACCCGACCTTTCGCGGCGGCGAGCAGCCGTACGGCCGTCGCGAACGGGGACCCCAGCCGCTCGGCGACCCGGCGGATGGCCTCGGCTTCGAGGGCCAGCACGCGGCGCCCGCGCTCAGCGAGTTCGCTGGGCTCCGTGCGGGACATCGCCACGCTCCAAGAAGTATTTCGTGAGCAGGCCCTGCCACTCGCCCCGGGCCTGGAGGATCAGCTCGGCCACTTCCCTTACCGCGCCCTGGCCTCCGGGCACCGTCGTCACCAGCCGGGCGGCCGCCTTCACCTCCGCCACCCCGTTCGCCACGGCGATCGGGAGCCCGACGCGCTTTAATACCGGGAGATCCGCGAGGTCGTCGCCGACGAAGGCGCAGTCCTCCCAGGCGAGCCCGCGCCGCTCGAGCAGCGCCGCGAACGCGGGGAGCTTACGCGCGGTTGGATCCTGAATCACCTCGTCCACCTCGAGCTCGCGCGCGCGCAGCGCCGTGGCGGCTGATTCCCGCCCGGACAGCCACACAACGGCGAGTCCGGCGGTGCGGAGCATCCGGACGCCGAGGCCGTCCTGGATGTGAAAGCGCTTGAATTCGACCGGGTGATCGCCGACCATCCCGACGTAGATGCCATTGTCGGTCAGGACGCCGTCGACATCGAAGCCGACGAGCTTCAGGCGCCGGGCGACGGCAGCATCGAGCATGGTCACTTTCGGGCGCGGGCGAGGGGCGCCGCTGGACCGTCGCTCCTGACACCCACCCCGCCCTGCCCCCTGAGCGCGGTCGGCGCGGCGCCCCTCGCCCGCTGCCAGACGTCCAGCGCGACGCTCACGATGCTAACCAGTTGGTCCAGCGGGATCATGTTCGGCCCGTCGGACGGCGCGCGGTCCGGATCGGGATGCGTTTCGAGGAAGAAGCCGTCCGCGCCCGCGGCGGCCGCGGCGTAGAGCAGCGGAGGGATGAAGTCGCGCAGGCCGCCGCTCGAGCCCTCCGGTCCCTGCCCCGGCTGCTGCACCGCGTGCGTCCCGTCGTACACGACCGGCGTCCCGCACGCGCTCCGGAGCCGCGCGAAGTTGCGCATGTCGACCACGAGGTCGCCGTAGCCGAAGAAGGTGCCCCGCTCGGTCACGGCGATCTCGGGCGCTCCGCCCGCGCGGACCTTCTCGACCGCTCCGGCCATTCCCTCGGGCGCCATCCACTGCCCCTTTTTCACGTTCACGGCGCGCCCGGCGCGGCCGGCCGCGACGAGCAGGTCGGTTTGACGGCAGAGGAATGCGGGGATCTGGAGTACGTCCGCGACTTGCGCGGCGGCGGAGACCTGGCCGGATTCGTGGACGTCGGTGAGAATCGGCAGGCCGGTCGCGGCTCGGACCTTCACGAGCGCCGCGAGCCCGCGCTCGGGCCCCGGCCCCCGTGCCCCTTGCAGCCGCGACCGGTTCGCCTTGTCGTAGGACGCCTTGTAGATCACGTGCAGCCCGAGCTTCACCCCGAGGTCGGCGAGGGCCTCGCCGACCCGCAGGTTCAAGTCGTCGGACTCGACGACGCACGGCCCCGCGATGAGGAACGGGGACGCGCCCGCCCCGAAGTGCTGCGCCATGTCAGTCGCGGCGGCCGGCGAGCTGAGACGACCGCTCTGCCTGGGCGAGGGGCGCCGCGCCCCTGGCGCGGCGCTGCTGGCGCGCCGCGCCCACGAAGCCGGCGAACAGAGGGTGTGGCCGGGTGGGTCGGGACTTGAGCTCGGGGTGGAACTGGCAGCCGATGAACCAGGGATGATCGGGAAGCTCGATCATCTCGACCAGCGAGCCGTCGGGGGAGAGCCCGGCGCACCGCATCCCGTATTCGGCGAGCACGTCGCGGTAGGCGTTCGACACTTCGTAGCGGTGCCGATGCCGCTCGCTCACCTCGAGCGCTCCGTAGGCCTGCGCCACTCGGGAACCCGGGCGCAGCTTGCAGGGATACGCCCCCAGGCGCATCGTGCCGCCCATTTCCTGAATGCCTTCCTGCGAGCGCATCAGCGCGATCACCGGGTTCTCGCACTCGGGCGCGAACTCACTCGAGTTGGTGTCGGGCAGCTTGACGACATCGCGCGCGAACTCGATGATCGCCGTCTGCAATCCGAGGCAGATCCCGAGGAACGGCAGCTTGTGCTCGCGCGCCCAGCGGATCGCCTCCAGCATGCCCTCTACCCCGCGTACGCCGAAGCCCCCGGGCACGAGCAAGGCGTCGTACCCGCCGAGCAGCTCGCCCGCGGCCGCCTGATCGGTGAAGCGGTCGGACGAGATCCACTCGATCTGCACGCCGCATTCGTGCGCGATGCCGCCGTGCACGAGCGCTTCGTGGATGCTCTTGTAGCTGTCCGCGAGCTCGGTGTACTTCCCCACCACGGCGATCCGTACCCGGTCGGCCGGGTTCAGGATCTTGTCGACCATCTGCGCCCACGCGCGCAGGTCGGGCTCCTTGGTCTCGAGATGCAACCGCATGCACACTTCCCGGTCGAGCCCCTGGTCGTGCAGCTTGAGCGGGATCTCGTAAATCGACTTCACATCCGGGCTCTCGACCACGCAGCCGAAGTCCACGTTGCAGAACTGCGCGATCTTGCGTTTCAGCTCTTCCGAGAGCGGCCGCTCGGTGCGGCACACCAGGATGTCGGGCTGGATCCCGATCTGCATCAGCTCCCGGACCGAGTGTTGGGTCGGCTTGGTCTTGAGCTCGGCAGTGGCGGCGATGAAGGGGACGAGGGTGAGGTGGATGAACAGTGTATTGTCGCGGCCGACTTCCTGGCGGAACTGGCGGATCGCTTCCAGGAACGGCAGCGATTCGATGTCACCCACCGTGCCGCCGATCTCCGTGATCACGACGTCGTGGTCGGGTGCCAGCCGCCGAATGGCGGCTTTGATCTCGTCCGTGATGTGGGGGATGACCTGCACGGTGGACCCGAGGTACTCGCCGCGCCGCTCCTTCGTGATCACCGACAGGTAGATCCGGCCGGTGGTGACGTTATTCACCTGCGAGAGCGAGCGGTCGATGAAGCGCTCGTAATGGCCCAGGTCGAGGTCGGTCTCCGCGCCGTCGTCGGTGACGTACACCTCGCCGTGTTGGAACGGCGACATGGTGCCGGGATCCACGTTGATATAGGGATCGAACTTCTGAATCGTCACCCGGAGACCCCGCTCCACCAAGAGGCGGCCGAGCGAGGCGGCCGCGATACCCTTGCCGAGCGACGACACGACGCCGCCGGTCACAAAGATGTACTTCGTCGAACTCACGGACTCACCTCTTTCAGTTGGCGGGTCAACTGTGCTTCCGCGTAACGCAGGTCGTCGGCGGTGTCGACGCCGGGCGCCGCTGCCCCCGCGAACACCGCCACGCCGATCGGAATCCCTCGCAGTAGCGGCCGCAGCTGCTCGAGCCGCTCCCAGCGCTCCTCCGGCACCGGCGCGAGCCGCACCCAGCGATCGAGCGCTTCGCGGGTGTAGGCGTAGACACCCACGTGCTGATGGTAAATCACGTCGCCCGTGCCGTCACGATCGAACGGGATTGGCGCCCGCGAGAAATACACCGCGCGGCCCCGCGGATCCGTCACGACCTTGACACGATTCGGATCATTCGCGAGCGAGCGATCCAGGTCGCCCGCGGCGGTGCCGATCGGATCCCCGCTCCGCACCCGTGCCACGGCGCCGTGCAGCGCGGCGGGCGCGACGAGCGGCTCGTCGCCCTGCACATTGAGCACGACGTCGTATGCACTAAATGATTTGTTGCCAACGACTTCTGCGACTCGCTCCGTACCCGACTGGTGGTCGGCGGAGGTCAGCACGGCCTCATGCCCGGCTCGCTCCACGACCGCGGCGATTTCGCGCGCGTCGGTCGCGACGACCAGGCGATCGCACACACCCGCCTCAACGACTCGCCGGACGACCCAGAGGATGAGCGGTTCGCCTGCCAGAGACAGGAGTGGCTTGCGAGGGAGGCGGCTGGAGCCCAGCCGCGCCGGAACGACGCCGAGGACGGGCACGGGGGAACATACAAAATTCGTGCCGTGGCGTCTAGCCCTTGACCTAAACGCCTGGCGAGATGCGGGTTAAACCACTACACCGTGGCGTGCGCGATGCGCAAAAAATTCTCCAGCAACTGCCTCCCGTGCGAGGTACCGATGGATTCCGGATGGAACTGCACGCCGTAGATCGGGTGGCGGCGGTGCTTCATGGCCATGATCTCCGCGTCCTTCGGCCGGTCCGCGCTCCACGCGGTGATGACGAGATCCTTGGGGAGCGAAACGGGCTCCACCACCAGGGAGTGGTACCGCATGCCGGTCACGGGACTGGGGATGCCCTCGAACAGCTCGTCCTCTTCATGGATGACCTCGCACGTCTTCCCGTGCATGAGGCGGTCGGCTCGCACCACACGGGCGCCGAACGCCGCGCCGATCGCCTGGTGGCCCAGGCACACCCCCAGGACCGGCACCTTGCCGGCCAGGGCCTTCACGAGCGGCACCAAGATGCCGGCGTCGGCCGGCGTGCACGGGCCCGGCGACAGCACCGCCGCGGTGGGCTTGAGTGCCAGAACCTGCTCGACGGTGAGCGCGTCGTTGCGGTACACCACCGGCTCCGCACCGAGCTCGCCGAACAACTGGACGAGGTTGTAGGTGAAGGAATCGTAGTTGTCGAGGACGAAGAGCATGCGAGAATCTAACGCGCGAGGCTAGCGCGCGGCGCGGTCCTCCCACTCCCCCAGCGAGCGTGGCCAGTCCTGCTTCAGGAGCCGCGACAGCGATCGGTCGGCGAGCAGCCGGCCGCCCGTCTGGCAGGCGGCGCAGTAGTTCACTTCGTTCTTGGCGTAGCGGATGCGCTGCACCGGCGATCCGCACACGGGGCACGGCTTGCGGAACCGGCCGTGGACCGCCATCCCGTCGCGGAAGGCCGTCACCTTTTCCGGGAACGCGTCACCCGTTTCGGCACGCAGGCGCTCCATCCAGGTGGCCAAGGTTTCCCGGGCGGCGCGGAACAGCCGCTCGCTCTCCTCGAGCGTGATCTGGCTCGTGAGTCGGAGCGGCGACAGGCGAGCGGCATGGAGGATCTCATCGGAGTAGGCGTTGCCGATCCCGTCGAGCAGCCGGGGGTCGGTGAGCGCCCGCTTGAGCGTATGCGACTCTCGGGTCAACGCCGCACGGAACTGCTCCAGGGTCGCGCCGAGCACGTCCAGTCCGCCGGGGTCGTGTGCGGCAAGGGCACGCGCGCCCCGGAGGACGTGGAGCGACGCGCGATGCGTCGTGCCCGCTTCGGTGAGGAGCAACGTGCCGTTCGGGAAATCGAACGCGGCGAGCCCCGCGCGGCGGGGAATGGGCGCACCGGCGGGCTTCCAGTGCAGCCGGCCGGCGATCATCAGGTGCAGCACGACGAAATAGTCGTCCTCGAGCGCCAGGACGATCCGTTTGCCGAGGCGGCGGACGTCGCGGATCGTGCGCCCGGACAGATCCGCCACCGGTGGATCGGCGCTCCGCAGCAAGAACGGGCTCGCGATCCGCAGGCGCTCGAGCTGCGCGCCCACGACCCGAGGGGCAAGCGCGTGGAGGTACAGCGCGATGTCCGGCAGCTCGGGCATCAGCTCAGGAAGCGCCTGGCCAGCTGCTCCAGCCGCTCGTCGCCCGCCGCCCGCGCGCGGTCCAGAATGCGCTTCACGTGGGGCCGCAGCTTCCGCTCCCCCCAGTAGTAGCCGGTCGCTTGCTCGGCACTCGCGGTCTCGCCCAGGCGGGCGGCCTCGAGCAGCGCTTCGGCCGCCGCGACGTCGAAACCGGGGTCGTCGCGCGGTGGGAGCCCGTAGTTCCGGCGGGGTCCCGGCTCGCCCGAATCCTCCTTCACGAACGCCCGCGACATGGGAAGGCCTAGCCTCGGGGATGATAGGTCTTGTGCACCGTCCGCAGATATTCGCGGTCGACGTGCGTGTAGAGTTGCGTGGTCGCGAGGTCCGCGTGGCCGAGCATTTCCTGGACGGCCCGAAGGTCCGCGCCACCCTCGAGCAGGTGGGTGGCGAACGTATGCCGCAACGTGTGCGGCGACACCCGCTTCGTCAGCCCCGCGAGCCGGGCTGCGCGCTTGATGATGGTCCACGCGCCCACGCGCGACAGGGGCGTGCCGCGGGCGTTGAGAAACACACGCCCTAGTCCCTTCCCCTTGTCGAGGCCGGGGCGGATCTCGCGTGCGTACAACGCCACCGCGCCCAACGCACGGCGGCCCACGGGGACGATGCGCTCCTTCGAGCCCTTGCCGAAGATGCGGGCGAGCCCATCCTCGTACAGGACGTCCTGCAGCTTGAGCCCCACGAGCTCGGACACCCGCGCGCCGGTGGCGTACGCGAATTCGAGCAGCGCTCCGTCACGGATCGCAAGCGGCTCGTCGGCGTTGGGTGCCGCGAGCAGGCGCTCGATCTCGGTGACCGACAAGACCGTCGGCAGGCGGCGCCACTGACGCGGCGACTCCAGGCGCTCGCTCGGATCGCGCGCGGCGTGGCCTTCGCCGACCAGGTAGCGGTAGTAGGTGCGGACGGCCGAGATCTGGCGTCGGATGGTGGCCGGGGCGAGCCCCAGGTCCTTGAGCGCGTACACGAACTCGCGCAGCAGTCCGCTCGTCACGTCCTCGGGGTGGCGCGCTCCCTTCGTCCCGGCGTAGCCGGCCAGCCGCCGGACGTCGCGGATGTAGTTGGCGACGGTGTGAGCGCTGTCGCCCGCTTCCAGGGCGAGGTAGTCGCGGAACTGCTCGACCCGGAACGCGGTCTCGGTCGTCAGATCCACCGGCGCACCCGCGCCTTGTACGCCCGGTATTCGTCCCCGAACTTGCGCTCCAGGTACGCCTCTTCCCGGGCGATCACGTAACGCTGGAGCAGCGCGATGACCACCGGAAGGAACGCGAGCGGCCACGGATCATTCAGGAGCAGCGTGCCGCCGAGGTACAGCGTGGTCAAGCCCACGTACATCGGGTTGCGGGTGAAGCGGTACGGTCCCCGCATCACCAACGCCGAGGTTGGCTTCATGGGATTGGGCGTCGTGCCCATCCGGCGGAACAGGAACGCCGCACTGACGGCGAGCAGCACACCCGCGCCGATGAGGCACCAGCCGACCAGGCTTACGAGCGCCGTCGGCTCCGGCCACAGGTGGATCGGCAGCAGTCGATGGGCGCCGTACCCCGCGGCGAACCCGCCGGCGTAGATGAGCGGTGGGGGAAAACGGACACCGGAGGTATCGCTCGACGTGTCGCTCATGGCGGGGCTCCTGTTGACGGGCGCGCGTCAGCGCTTCAGCCGGCGCACGATCCACACCGCCAGAAATATGAGGCCGCCGACGGCGGTCGCGCCAAGCACCCAGTTGACGTGACCCAGGACCGCCACGACGGCGTCGAGGTTCGTTCCCAGGGTGGCCACGAGCACCGTCAGCAGGCCGTACCAGAGCGCCGATGCGAGGGCGAGCGGGATCAGGGCGCGGGGGGCGGACAGTCCCGCGATGCCGGCGAACGGCGGGACCACGGCGCGCCACACGGGGAGCAAGCGGGAGACGAAAATCCCGTAGGTCCCGTAGCGCTGGTATTGTGCTTCGATGTGCGCGAGCACCGGCGGGGTGAGCAACCGCCGGCCGGTTGGTCCCTTGAAGAACTCGCGGCCGTAGCGTCGGGCCAGCCAGTAGACGAGGGACGCCGACGCAACGTTCGCCACCCACGTGAGGCCGAAGACCGTCCACAGGTTGAGCCTGCCCCGCCCGGCGAGGAACGCGCCGAGCGCGACGGCGGTGTCGGCGGGCAGCGGCGGAATGAAGTTCTCGAGGGCGGCGAGCGCCGTGATCAGGCCGTACAGTGGTCCGGGCGGCAGGCGCTCGAGGAACGCGAGGAGATCGCTCAGACGCGGGCCTGGTCGAGCAGCGCCACAGCGAGCACCGCGACCCCCTCGCCTTTGCCGATCCACCCCATGCCCTCGTTCGTCTTCGCCTTGACCGAGATCGCCGAGTACCCGCTCACCAGGGCACCGGCAAGGTTCTCGCGCATGTCGTCGAGGTAGCGCGCCAGCCTGGGCTGCTCGATGATCACCGTAATGTCGGCGCTCACGAAGGTGAGACCCGCCTCGACCACGCGCAGGTACGCGCGCTTGAGCAGATCGAGGGAATCGGCGTCGCGCCAGCGGGGATCCGTCGGAGGGAACATCTGCCCGATGTCGCCCAGACCGGCCGCGCCGAGAATGGCGTCGGTCAGGGCATGCGCGACCGCATCGGCGTCCGAATGTCCGACGAGCCCGCGTGGATGGGGAATCTCCACGCCACCGAGGATGAGCCTGCGGCCTTCTCCCTCGGTGAAACGGTGCGAGTCGTACCCGATCCCGACCCGCACGTCAGGCCTTGAGAATACGGACCGCGAGGAGAGCGGCGTTCTTGGCGTTATCGATCCCGACGCAGGCCACCGGTACGCCGCCGGGCAGCTGCGCGGTGGCGAGCAGCGCATCGAGCCCGTTCAGCGGCCCGCCCGCGAACGGCACGCCGATTACCGGGAGATCGGTGAGCGAGGCGGCGAACCCTGGGAGTGCCGCCGAGAGCCCCGCCCCGGCGATCACCACCCGGAAGCCCTTCTTGCGGGCGCCTTTCACGAGGTCCGCGGTCTGATCGGGCTGCCGGTGGGCGGAGGACACATGGAACTCGTACGAAACGCCCGCCTTGCTCAGGACCTCGAAGGCGGGCTCGATACGCGGCTTGTCGCTCTCGGAGCCGACGATGATCAGCACGTCGGCCACGCTCAGGCCGCCTCTTCGATCACGCTGTAGTCCTGGCGCCGCTGGCGCGGTACGTAGCCCGCGTCGGCGATGAGCCGCTGCATCTCCGGAAGGGTCATCCGCCACGTCGTCCCCGCGGCGGAGACGACGTTCTCCTCCATCATGAGCGAGCCGAAGTCGTTGGCGCCGAACGTGAGCGCGACCTGGCCGATCTTCGGCCCCATGGTGACCCAGGAGGCCTGGATGTTGGGTACGTTGTCGAGCACGATGCGGGCGATCGCCTGGGTACGGAGGTAGGTCACCGCGTCGGTCTTCTCGAAATGGGCGAGCTCGGTGTGCTCGGGCTGCAGCGGCCAGCAGATGAAGGCTGTGAACCCCCCGCTCTTCGCCTGGACCTCCCGCACGCGGAACAGGTGCTCGACCCGGTCGGCGAGTGTTTCTCCCAGGCCGTACATCATGGTGACCGACGTCTTGAGTCCGAGTCCGTGGGCGGTTTCCATCACCTCGAGCCAGCGGTCGGCGCCCGCCTTCTTCTTCGCGACGCGGTCACGGATCTCCTGGACGAGGATCTCCCCACCCCCGCCCGGGATCGAGTCGAGCCCGGCGGCCATGAGCTCGCGGATCACCTCCTCGATCGACATCCCGAATCGGCCGGCGAAGAAATCGACTTCGGAGGGCGAGAACCCGTGGATGTGGATCGGGTGGTGCCGCTTGATGTAGCGCATCAGATCCAGGTACCACGCGAACGGGATGTAGGGGTTGTGGCCGCCCTGGATGAGGATCTGCACGCCGCCCAGCGCCTTCAGCTCGTCGATCTTGCGACCGATCTGCTCGAACGAGAGCACGTAGCCTTCGCCGTGCTTCGGCCGCCGATAGAAGGCGCAGAATTTGCAATCCGCGACGCAGACGTTGGTGTAATTGATGTTCCGGTCAATGATGTAGGTGACCACGTTCTCCGGATGCAGCCGCCACCGCGCCTGGTGGGCCAGGTTGCCCAGCTCGAGCAGCGACGCCCGCTGGTACAGGTCGACGTAGGACTGGAACTCGCGGCTGGTGCGGTCGACCATCGTCACGCCACCTGGAGGAACTGGAGCGACCCCTCGGGCACCAGGCCGCGCGCGGCCAGCCGGCGGAAGAAGTCGGTGAGCCCGGCGAGGTGCGTGTCGGTCAACGCATAGTCGAGCCCGGCCAGGTAGCTGCGGCAATCGGTGACGCCGACGCCCGTGGCGCGGGCCGCGGCCTCGGCCAGCAGGTCCAGATGGGCGAGCCCCCAGTCACGAGCGGCGAGCAGGGTGTGATGGACGGCGCGTACGGCGCGCTGGTCCGCGGCTCGGCGCGCGGCCCACATGGCGAATACGAAGGGGAGGCCGGTCCAGCGCTTCCACTCGTCGCCCAGGTCGTAGCGGTGGGGGTAGGCGTGCCGCGCGGCCAAAAGCAGCGCCGCGTCGCCGATCACCAGGACGGCCTCGTGCGGTAGGTGCGCCAGCCCGTCGAGATCGGCCGCCTCCGCTCGGGCCTGGGCGAAGTGGGGCCGTACCTTCCAGACGTCGCGACACAGGAGCTCCAACAGGCCGACCGCCGTTCGCGACGAAGCCGTGAGCAGTACGGTCCGATCATCCAGCTGGCCGACGGGCCGCCGGCTGAAGAGCGCCACACTACGTACCGGACCGTCGCATGAGATCGCGAGGTCAGGGAGCAGGACGTAGTCGCGCGCGTTGCGGGCGTATTCGACCGCGCTGACCACGGAGAGGTCCAGCTCACCCGCCGCCAGCAGATCGTTGAGCTCCGACGGTGTCCCGGTCACGAGCTCCGCCGTCAGCGGTGTGACGCCGCGGTCGATCGCCCCGTATACCGGGTAGCAGTTGATGTAGCCGATGCGGCCGAGTCTCATTCGGCGCCGTCCACGACCCCCGACAGCACGGGCAGTTTGCGGCCACCCCGGGCTTGCGCCCGGCGTCGGTGGGCGATCGCGAACGTCGGGCCTTCGGGACCCTCCGGGCGGGCGGATCTCTGTCCGGGCACCCAGTCCTCGAACGTGCGCACCGTCTGGTAGAGCGAGTCACGCTCCACCGGCTCCTTCCCCGCCCCCCGAATCAACCCGACGATCTGGTCGTACGACAGCCACATGGGCGTCCCCGCGCCCGCCTCGTGGTACACGCGCTCGAACACCACCGTGCCTTCGAGGTCGTCGCACCCGAAGGTGAGCGCCACCTGCGAGATGAACGGCGTCACCATGGGCCAATGGGTCTTCACATGCGGGATGTTGTCGAGCACCAGGCGACCCACGGCGATGTTCTTCAGGTCGTCGAAGCCCGACGTCGCGGTTCCGGTCCGGCCGAGCGCCTCGCCCAGCTCGTTGTGGTCGGGGTGGTAGGCGAGCGGGATGTAGGTGAGGAAGCCGCCCGTCTCGTCCTGGAGCGCGCGCAGCGCGAGCAGGTGGTCCACGCGGTCCGCCATGGTCTCCACGTGTCCGTACAGCATCGTGCAATTCGACGGCAGGCCGAGCCGGTGGGCTGCGCGATGCACCGCCAGCCATTCCTCGCCGGTGAGCTTTTTGTCGGCGATGGTGGCGCGCGCGGCGGGGCTGAACACCTCGGCGCCTCCGCCCGGGAGGCTCGTGACGCCCGCATCCTGCAGCGCGATCAGGACGTCGGTGACCGACAGCTGCTCGATGCGCGCGAGGTGCGCGATCTCGACCGCCGTGAGCGCCTTGATGTGCACGTCCGGGTGGCGCGCCTTGAGGCCGCGGAACATGTCGACGTAGTAGGCGAGCCGCAGCTTGGGATGCAGCCCCCCCACGATGTGGAACTCGCGCGTGGGGTTGTCCCGCGCCGCGTCGGCCTCGGCGAAGACTTCGTCGAGGCTCCGCGTGTACGCGCCGTCCTCCTGTGGCATGCGCGCGAAGGAGCAGAATACGCAGGTGTTGCGCAGCACGCACACGTTCGTGGGGTTGATGTGCTGATTCGCCGCGAAGCACACGCGATCGCCGTTGCGCCGGCGGTTCGCCAGGTCGGCCAGCCGTCCGATGGTGAGCAGATCGTTGGAGTGGAACAGCGCGAGCGCATCGTCGCGCGTCAACCGTTCGCCGCGCTCGACCTTGTCCGCGATGGGAGCGAGTGCGGACCGTCCGTCCATCACGCCGCCCGCCGGATGGCGAGCGTCACGTTGTGCCCGCCGAACCCGAAGGAATTCGAGAGCGCCACGTCCACGTGTCGCTTCACGGCCTTGTTGGGCGCCGAGTCGAGGTCGCAGGCGGGATCGGGTGTGAACTGGTTGATGGTCGGGGGGATGATCCCCATTTGCACGACGAGGGCGCAGACGCCCGCCTCGAAGGCGCCGGCCGCGCCCAGCAGATGGCCGGTCATCGACTTGGTGGAGCCGAAGATGAGTTTTCGGGCCCGGTCGCCGAACACGGCCTTCACGGCGGCGGTCTCGGCGGCGTCCCCATGTGGCGTCGACGTGCCGTGGGCGTTGATGTAGCCGACCTGGTCGGGCTCGATGCCCCCGTCGCGCATGGCGAGGCGCATCGCTTCCTGGGCACCGGAGCCGTCGGGCGCCGGGGCCGTGATGTGGTGCGCGTCCGCGGTCTGGCCGAAGCCGACGACCTCGGCATAGATCTTCGCGCCCCGGCGCCGCGCGTGCTCCCACTCCTCGAGGATCAGCACTCCCGCGCCGTCACCCATCACGAACCCGTCCCGGTCTTTGTCGAACGGGCGGCTGGCCGTTTGCGGACTGTCGTTGCGCTCCGACAACGCCTTCATGTTCGCGAAACTGGCGACCGCGAGCGGCGTGATGGCGGCCTCCGCGCCGCCCGCGATCATGATGTCCGCCCGATCGTGGCGGATCAGCTCGAGCGCGTCCCCCACGCTGTGCGCCGACGATGCGCACGCCGACACCGTGCAATAGTTCGGCCCTTTGGCGCCGTAGCGCATCGAGATCAGCGCCGCGGCGACGTTCGGCATGTACATCGGGACGAAGAACGGCGACACCCGGCTCGGCCCCTTCTCGAATAGCGCCCGGGCGTTTTCCTCGAACGTCTGCAGCCCGCCGGTCCCCGTGCCGACGATGGCGCCGACGCGCTTCAGGTCGACCTTGTCCCAGTTGTTCGCGAGGCACGCGTCCGTCACCGCCTGCTCCGCCGCGCCGATCGCGAACTGCGCGAACAGGTCGTAGCGGCGGATCTCCTTCTTGTCGAGGAACCGCCCCGGCTCGAAGCCCTTCACTTCGCACGCGAACTTCACGGGACTCTGCACCGGGTCGAACCGCGTGATCGGCCCGGCACCCGAGCGGCCCGCGATCAGGCCCTCCCAGGTGCTTGGCACGTCCGTGCCCAGGGGCGTGACGAACCCGAGGCCCGTGATCGCGACCCGCCGCGTCATGCGCTTATTTCCCCATCTTCTCGTGCAGGTACTGCAACGCCTGTCCCACCGTCCGCAGCTTTTCGGCTTCTTCGTCCGGGATGTCGATGTCGAATTCCTTCTCGAAGGCCATCACCAGTTCCACTGTGTCGAGGCTGTCCGCGCCCAGGTCCTCCATGAAGCTCGCATCGGAGGTGAGCTTATCCCGCTCGACCCCCAGTTCCTCGACGATGATGTCTTTGACCTTCTCTTCGAGCTGCTTCATGTCCATTGCCATGGGGTACCCTCAATGGAGGTGTGGGGAAACGATCACAGCACCATCCCGCCGTCGACGACCAGCACCTGACCCGTAATGTAGCTCGCGAAGTCGGACGCGAGAAAGAGCACCGCCGCGGCGACATCCGACCCCTGCCCCAGCCGGCCCAGTGGAATCGCCCCGAGCATGGCTTCCCGCGCGTCGCCGGTGATGGCGCGGGTGAGCTCCGTATCGATGAACCCCGGGGCCACTGCGTTTACCAGGACGTTGCGGGAGGCCAGCTCCTTGGAGATGGACTTGGTGAAACCGATCAGACCGGCCTTGGACGCGGTGTAATTCGACTGCCCCTTGTTGCCGTAGATGCCCACTATGCTGGTGATGTTGACGATCCGCCCCCAGCGCCGCTTGATCATCCCCCGGGCCGCGTGCTTGGTCACGAGGAATGCGCCCTTCAGATTCGTGTCGATCACGGTGTCCCAATCGTCCTCGCCGATCCGGAACAGCAGGTTGTCGCGCGTGGTTCCGGCGTTGTTCACGACCACGTCGATGCGCCCGAAGTCCCGCTCCACCGCGGCGATGGTCGTCTCCACCTGAGCGGCGTCGCCCACGTCACATCCGTAGCCCCGCGCCGCCGCGCCGTTGGTCAACGCGTGCGCGACCGCCTGCGCCTTGGCGCCGTCGCGCCCGATGATGGCCACCTGCGCGCCCGCCACCGCAAGGGCCTGCGCGATGGCGTGCCCGATGCCGCGGCTTCCGCCCGTCACTACCGAGACCTTCCCGGCCAGGTCGATCTTCATGCCGCCTCTAGGAACGTCGCCACCTCGTCCGCGGTGCCCAGGCTGGTCACGTTCGCGCCCGGGACGATGCGCCGCAACAGCCCGGCGAGCACGTTGCCCGGCCCGACTTCGATAAAGCGGGCGCCCGCTCCGCCGAGCTCGGCGGCGCGCTGCATGCAGCTGACCCACCGGACGGGAGCGGTGAGCTGGTCGGCGAGCAGGCGGCGGGCCCGCGTCGCGTCGCGCACCGGCTCGGCCGTCGCGTTGGCGATCACCGGAAACGCCGGGTCCCGGAACGGCGCGTGCTCGAGCGCCAGCCGCAGATGGTTCGCCGCCGGAGCCATGAGGGAGGTGTGGAACGCGCCGCTCACCTTGAGCGGCACAACGCGCTTGGCGCCGCGTGCCTTGCACGCCGCTCCCGCCTTCGCCACGGCGTCCGGATCACCCGAGATCACGGTCTGGTCGGGCGCGTTCAGGTTCGCGGCCACCACGACGGCGGCTCCACTCGACGCTTCGCGGCACGCCGCCTCCACGTCGGCCGTGGCGAGGCCGAGCACGGCCGCCATGGTCCCCGGGCGCTCCGTGCCCGCCTGCTGCATCAATTCGCCGCGGCGGCGGACCAGGGCGGCCGCGTCGGTCGGCGCAAGCGCGCCAGCCGCGATGTATGCCGAGTATTCGCCGAGCGAGTGTCCCGCGCCGGCGACGGCGGCGCCGTCGATCGTCGGTCCCACGACGGCGAGCGCCGCCGCGCTGTGCGCGAGGATCGCCGGTTGCGCGTTCTGGGTCGCGGTGAGCTCGTCCTCGGGCCCTGCGAACATCAGCCGACTCAGCGCGAAGCCAAGGGTCTCGTCGATCGCCTGGAGCGTGTGCCGCGCCTCCGGGAACCGCTCGCTCAGGTCCTTGGCCATCCCGACTTTTTGTGCACCCTGTCCGGGGCAGAGCCAGATCGTGTTCTGCGCGGCTACCACTGCACCACCAGGCTCGCCCAGGTGAAGCCCGCGCCGAATGCGCAGAACATCACCTTCATGCCCGGTGTGAGTCGACCACAGCGGACCGCCTCGTCGAGCGCGATCGCGACCGACGCGGCCGACGTGTTGCCGTAGCGGTCGACGTTCACGTACACCTTGTCCATCGACAGCCCGGCGTGCTTGGCGGTCGCCTCGATGATCCGGATGTTCGCCTGGTGGGGAATGAGTAAGTCGATGTCGGCGCCGGTGAGGCCGGCGCGTTCGAGCGCCTTGTCGCACGCATCCGCCATCGAGAGGACCGCGGCCTTGAACACTTCGCGCCCCGCCATCTGGATGTAGTAGGAATGGTCGGTCAGCAGGGCGGCATCGGGCGGGTGCGCCGCGCCGCCCCCGGGCCGATACAGGAGCTGGGCGAGCGTGCCGTCGGACTTCATGTAGCTCGACAGGATACCCCGCCCGCCGACGCTCTTGCGCACCAGCGTCGCTCCGGCGCCATCGCCGAACAGCACGGCCGTCGCGCGGTCCGTCCAATCCATGATCGACGTGAGCTTCTCGGAGGCGACGACGAGCACCTGCTCCGCCTGCTCCGAGGCCACGAGCCCCTCGGCGACGTTGAGCGCGTACAGGAAGCCGGTGCACGCGGCCTGGACGTCGAACGCCACGGCGTGTTTGGCGCCCAGCAGGGCCTGGAGATCGCAGGCCTGTGACGGGAGAAGACGGTCGGGCGAGCAGGTGGCCACCACGAGGGCGTCGATATCGAGGGGAGTGAGGCCCGTTTCCTGGAGCACCTGTTCCGCGGCGGCCTTGGCCATGCAGGCGTTGGATTCGTCGGGCCCCGCTACGCGGCGCTCCCGGATCCCGGTGCGCTCGCGGATCCACTGATCCGAGGTGTCGAGGATTTTCGAGAACTCGTCGTTCGTCATCACGCGCTTGGGCGTGTAGCGACCGGTCCCCACGAGCTCCGCGATCGGGCGCTTCACCGGGCGGCGCCCCCCCCCGCCAGCTCGGCGCCGATGTCCTGATCGAGATGGCTTTCCACCATGTGCGCCGCGACCCGCACCGCGCTCACGATGGCGCGCGCGGGCGAGGCGCCGTGACAAATGATCACCACGCCCTTCACGCCCAGGAGCGGCGCGCCGCCGTACTCGGAATAGTCGAGGAATCTGAAGAGCTGCTTTGCTTCCGGGCGGCCGAGCACGTCGGGGAACGCCTGCTTCATCATGCCCATGAACATCCGGCCCGCGGACTCGTAGAACTTGAGGACGACGTTGCCGACGAAGCCGTCGCACACGACCACGTCGATCCGCCCCTTCTTGCACTGGCCCGCCAGGATGTCGCGGCCTTCGACGTTTCCGACGTACTTGATGCTCGGCGTCTGCATGAGGAGCTGGTGCGCTTCCTTGACCACCGCGTTGCCCTTCTCGTCCTCTTCGCCGACGTTCAGGAGCCCGACGCCCGGCTGCGGCCGATCCAACACGTCGCGCACATAGATCGAGCCGAGGTGCGCGAAGCCGACCAGCTCGCGGGCGTCGCAGTCCACGTTCGCTCCGCCGTCGATGACCAGCACGGGATGGACCGCCGTCGGAAACAAGGGGCCGATCGCCGCCCGCTGCACTCCCTCGTGCAGCCGCAGCAGCAGCGTCGCAGCGGCCATCACGGCCCCGGTGTTGCCCGCCGAGATGAAGGCGTCCGATTCCCCCTTCTTCTGGAGCCCGAGCCCGACCGCTATGGAGGACCGCGGCTTCCCCTTCACAGCAGCCAGCGGCTTCTCGCCCATGCCGACGACTTCGGGCGCCTCCACGATCTCGAGCAGGCTGCGATCGACGTCCCCCTGTGCCCTGAGCGCCGCTTCGATGTCGGCGGTCCGCCCCACGAGCTGGATTCGGAAGCCGGGGGGGAGCTCGCGCAGGGCCTGCACTGCCCCCTCCACTTCCACGCGCGGCGCGTTGTCGCCACCCATCGCATCCAACGCGATCCGAATCACCGTCAGGCGTCCTCGACCGGCACGCGCTGCTCGTCCCGGTAGTAGCCGCAGGTCGGGCAGACGCGGTGGGGGCGCTTCAGGTCGCCACAGCGCGGACAGGGCTGGAGCGCGATCGGGGCCGCCTTGTAGTGCGTGCGGCGCGCGCGCTTCTTCCGCTTAGAAGTCCTTCGTTTCGGTACGGCCATAAGATCGTCCTTTTCAGTCGCGCAGCTTGTCTTTGAGGGCGGCCAGCCCCTTCCAGCGCTGGTCAACGGCCGGTGGGCAGCCACACGGGCCTGCGTTCAGGTCTTTCCCACAGCGCGGGCACAGCCCGCGGCAGTCCTCCCGGCAGACCACCCACCGGGGCAGGGCGAGAAGCAACTCCTCCCGCACCGCGGGGCGGAGATCGATCTCGATCGCATCAGGCGCCAGAGGATACGAGCTCGGATCCTCCAGGGCGTCGGGATCTTCGGTGAACAGCGCGTCGATGGTCGCGACGACCGGCAGGGGTACGGGCACGAGACAGCGCCGGCACTGCCCCGCCATGCGGGTGTTGAGCGAGCCGCGCCAGTAGAATCGCCCTTCCCCAGCGGCATGCAAACGGCCTGCCACGCGTACCGGTTCCGCCAGCACGACGTCCAGGCCCTCGAACAGGGGATCACTCCCTGCGAGCTGGCCCTGCGTTTCCACCGGACCACGGGCGAGCTCCCGCAGGTCGACCTTTAACATGAGCAACCGAAGCTAAACCCTTGTGGCACTTGCGTCAAGCGAATTGCTACCGAGTGCTCCAGAGGCCCCGCAGTTCGCCTTCTGGAAAGAAAAACGCCACTTCACGGGCGGCGGTCTCCGCGGCGTCCGAAGCGTGAATGGCGTTTCGCTCCTTGGACTCCGCGTACAGCTTGCGCACCGTGCCGGGCTTCGCCTCCGCGGGGTCGGTCGCGCCGATCACCTCCCGCAGGCGCGCGACGGCGTCGTCCCGCTCGAGCGCGAGAGCCAGCCCGGGCCCCGACGTCATGAAGGTCACCAGCGAGCGGTAAAAGGGACGCTCCCGATGGACTTCATAGAAGGCCTCGGCCTGCTCGGTGCTGAGCTTGACGAGGCGGGCGGCGCGGACGACGAACCCCGCGCCCTCCAGGTGCGCAACGATCTTTCCCGCGAGGCCTCGCTTGACCGCGTCGGGCTTGATGATGGCGAGTGTGAGCATGAGAGACAGGTGTCAGGTGTGAGGTGTCGGGTGTCAGGGGGCGATGAGCCGGCGAACGACGTCGGCGCGCGTCAGGAATCCGACGACGACCCCTTCCCGAACGACCGGGAAGCGATCGACGTCCTTGGAGCTCATCAGATTGGCGACGTCCGCGAGCGTTTGGTCCTCCGCCAGGCAGAGGACGGACCGAGCCATCGCCTCCTTTGCCGGAATGAGCTGCGGGTCGGCCGAGCCGCGCTGCAGCTGGGAGCGCGTGGGCGCGTGAAACTCTCCGGTCTTGGTGCGCTGGACGAAGTGCGGGATCAGGAAGCGCAACAGCTCCCGGTGGGTGATCATCCCGATGAGCGAGCCGCCGTCGTCCACCACCGGCAGGGCGCGGATGTCGTGCTCCACCATCAGCCGGGCGACGTCGCCCAGGGTGCGGTCCGGGCCGACGGTGATCGCCTGGGCGGTCATGACGTCCCGCACCGTGAGCTGGCTCGGCAGCTCCACCGCGTCCAGCGCCGCGAGCGCGAGGACTTGGTCCGGTGTACGGGCCGCGAGCAGTCCGAGCACCGTGTCGGGGTGCGCCAGGGTACGGGCGAACGCGCCCACGACCTGGAGGTACAGGGCGGCGTCGCGGATCGGCGCCAAGATGAAAATCACGACCCGCGCGGTCCGGTGCGGGTCCTTTTCCCAGCGGATCGGCGTGGCGGAGATGCCGACCGCCGTCACGAGGCCCCGCACCGCCTCGGTGCGGAAGTGGGGGAGAAACGCGTGCTCCCCGACGCTCACCATGTCCTCGGGCCAGGTATGCCGGATGACGGCGTTGAGGCGCTGGGGATCGGCCACCGCGCCGGCGGTGATGAGGCACTCGGCCAGTCGCTCCGTGGCCTCTTTGACCGTAGTGGCGCGGAGCGGAACGATGATGTGCTCGGGCTTGAGCACGTCGCGGAGCTTCACAGCCGCTCCTTCAGGAGGGGCACGACATCGGCCGGGCGCTTCATGACCGCGATGCCCGCCCGCGCGAACGCCGCCATTTTCTCGGCGGCCGTGCCGCTCGATCCCGAGATGATCGCGCCGGCGTGCCCCATGCGGCGCCCCGGCGGCGCCGTTTGCCCGGCGATGAAGCCGATCACCGGCTTCGTCATCGCCTGCTGCACGAAGTCGGCGGCCTGCTGCTCGTCGGTGCCCCCGATCTCACCGATCATGACGACCGCGTCGGTGTCGGGGTCCGCCTGAAAGGCCGAGAGACAGTGGATGAAGTTCGTGCCGATGAGCGGGTCCCCGCCGATCCCCACGCAGGTGGACTGACCGAGCCCTTGCGTGGACAGCTGGTGCACGATCTCGTACGTGAGCGTGCCGCTGCGCGACACCACGCCCACGCGACCGGGGCGGCAGATGTTGCCGGGGATAATGCCGACCTTGCTCTTGGCGGGCGAGATGAGTCCGGGACAGTTGGGACCGATCAGTCGCGCGCCGCGCTCGTGCAGGTACGGCAGGACGCGCGTCATGTCTAGGACCGGGATCCCCTCGGTGATGCACACGATCAGGAGGATGCCCGCGTCCGCCGCCTCGAAGATGGCCGAGGCAGCGACCGCGGCCGGGACGTAGATCACGGATGTGTTCGCCTCGGTCTCGCGCACCGCGTCGGCGACGGTGTCGAACACCGGGGCCACGCCGTCGAAGAGCTGCCCGCCTTTGCCGGGCGTGACGCCGGCCACCACCTTGGTCCCGTAGCCGATCATCTGCCGCGTGTGGAACGACCCGTCGCGGCCGGTGATGCCCTGCACCACCAGGCGGGTCTGCTGATCGATGAAAATGCTCACGCGGCCTTCACCTGGGCGACGGCTTGCTTCACCGCCTCGTCCATATCGGTGAGCGCCGAGAAGCCCGCCTGCTTGAGGATCTGGACCCCCAGCTCCTCATTGGTGCCGGTGAGTCGGATGACGAGCGGTACCTTGAGCGGTAGGCTTCGCGTGGCCTGGACGATACCGTTGGCCACGTCGTCCCCCCGGGTGATCCCCCCGAAGATATTGAACAAGATGGCGCGGACGCTCGGGTCCGCCGTGATAATCCGGAGGGCGCTCACGACCTTCTGCGGGTTCGAGCTCCCGCCGATGTCGAGGAAGTTGGCGGGCTCGCCACCGTAGTACTTCACCAGGTCCATCGTCGCCATCGCGAGGCCGGCGCCGTTCACGCAGCACCCCACGGTGCCCGCGAGTTTGACGAAGGTGAGCCCGGCTTCGCGTGCCGCGACCTCCGATGGCGCTTCGGCGCTCGTATCGCGCAGCGCCGCGATTTCGGGACGGCGGTCCAGCTCGTTGTCGTCGATCACGATCTTGGCGTCGAGCGCGGCGACCGCACCCTCGCGCGTGGTGACGAGCGGATTGATCTCGGCGAGCGAGGCGCCCACAGCGTAGAAGGCCGCATACAGTCGTTGCATGATCTCCGCCGCCGCGCGCGCCTGCGCGATGTCGCGGTACAGCTTCAACGCGAGCCCGAGTGCCTGATGCGCGAGCAGGCCGTACCGGGGATCCACCGCCAGACGATGGATCTTCTCCGGCGTCTTGGCGGCGACCTCCTCGATGTCGATGCCACCGGCGGCGCTCACCATCAGCACGGGCCGTTGGGAGGTCCGGTCGACAATGATGCCCACGTAACTCTCGGAGGCGATGTCGGCCGCTGGCGCCACGAGCACCCGACTCACCGTCAGGCCCTTGATGGTCATGCCCAGGATCTCGGCGGCATGCGCCGCAGCCTCGTCTGCGTTCGCAGCCAGCTTCACGCCGCCGGCCTTGCCCCGGCCGCCGGCGTGCACCTGGGCTTTCACCACGACGCGTCCCCCCAGGCGCGCGGCGATCGCGCGCGCTTCGTCAGCCGTCGTCGCCACCTCCCCGGGGGGCACCGGGATGCCGTGGCGCCGCAAGATGTCGCGCGCCTGGTATTCGTGGAGATTCACACTCAGTCCCTCGTGATGGTGGTGCCGGCATCGCCCTGCAACGCGGCAAGTCCCTGCGCCAGCTCGGCGATGATGGCGCTGCCTCCGCCCGCGCGGACGAAGTCCGCCGCCGCTTCGACTTTGGGACGCATGCTGCCGGTGCCGAGCTCCTTGCCGGCGAGCAGGTGATCCGCCTGGGCGAGGTTCAGACGGCGGATCGCCTTTTGCTGCGGCGTACCGTAGGCGTGGTACACGGCGTCCACATTGGTGAGAATCAGCAGCACGTCGGCCGCGATCTCCCGGCCGAGGATCGCCGCCACGCGGTCCTTGTCGGCCACGGCGTCGAGGCCCTCGAGGCGCAGGTCCGGGTCGTCGTAGACGGGCGGCCCGCCGCCGCCACACGCCACGACGATGTGCCCCGCGGCGACGAGGTGGTGAATCATCTCCCGCTCGACCACGGCGCGAGGCCTCGGGCTCGGGGCGAGCCGGCGCCACCGGCCCCGCTGCTCTTCCTTCACAGGAACGCCCCGCGCCTGGAGTCGGGCCACCCGCACCGAGTCGAGGGCGTGGCCGATCGGCTTTGTGGGACTGCGCAGGTTCGGGTCGTGCGGGTCGCACAGCGTCTGGGTAATGAGCGTGACGACCTGGCGTGTGACGCCGCCGCGCGCGAGTGCGTTCTGCAACGATTGTTGGATCATGTAGCCCATCCAGCCGGCGGTCGCGGCGACGAGCACGCCCAGGGGCAGCGGCTCAACCTCGTCGGCGGCGATTTCGTTGCGGGCCAGCTCGTCTCCCACCTGCGGGCCGTTGCCGTGAACCAGCGCGATGCGCCACCCCGCACGCGCCAGGTCCACGATCGGCGCCAAGCTCGCCCGCGTGTGGCGGAACTGGTTGGAGATGGTGGGCCGCTCTCCGGGCGGGGCGACGGCGTTGCCGCCGAGCGCGACGACGATGGTACCGGGAGGGGTGGTCGGGGGGGTCACGGCGGCGCAACCTAGCGGCGCTCGGGGGTGGGAGCAAGCTTGCGGCGCCCCAGGCCGAGCAGCTCCTTCAACTGGCTGTACAAATGGCCGAACCGCTCCAGGTTGCCGGCGGCGAGGGCCGCGTCGGCCTCCGCCGCGAGTTGTTGTGCCCGTCGCCACCGCGCGGCGAGCGCCGTGTCGGGGGCCGCGGGTGCGTCGCTGCCGGAGGCGAGCAGGCTGTGGAGTGCGGCGGCCACGCTTCTGCCCTGGCCGCGGTGCTCTCCCCACGAGAGAAACACCGTGTCGATGCCGGTGGCCGGACCCCCGGTGGCCGGCTCGCTGAACAGCGCCTGCTCGAAGAAGAGGGCGCGGGCGACGTTCCAGAGTCGCGGCACGCCGGGCGCCGTGGTGTTGGGGGAGCCTACGAGCGCCGGCGGAAGGCGCGGGGCCGGTTTGGGCCGCCACACCAACAGCCGAGGCCCGTCGGGCGCCATCGTCGCCGTCACGAGCGCCGCGAGCGTGCTTCCAGCTTCGAACCCCTGGCCCATCCAGACGCGGGGCCGGTCCGTCGACCCGTCGGCGGCTGGCGCCACGATCTCGAACGGCTCCCTCGGTCGCGCGCTCCACGGCGTCGTGTCGGTGCGCCAACGCTCCACGAGCGCCGTCGCCGCGCGGAACGCCCGCACGGGGAACGGAAGCTGCGCGCGCAGGGCCCGCGGCAGGCTGTCGAGCGGTCGTATCAGCGGCGCGAGGAGCCTCGCCCACGTGGCGGCGAGCGAGTCGGCGCCCGGGGCGAGGTAGAGCCGCGTGTCCCCACTGGCGGCGTTCACGGTGCCGACCAGGCCGGCCTGCAAGTACCGCAGCGAATCGCCGCTGCCGGCGCCGGCGCTGCCTTCCACCGGCCGGGCGAGTGGAAACGCCTGCGCCTCGAAGTACCCGTACGCCACCCACCACAGCGCGCTGTCGGCCACCAAGGGAACGGGGTCGTCGAACGACGCGAACGGCCCGAGCCGCCCGAGCCGTTCCGGCACGGCCCGTCGCCACAGCAGCACCAGGCCATCGGTCTCGCGGCGCGCCAGCGCGGGGCTCTGGAGGGCCCACGCCAGGGCGGTTCGGCGCCACCACCCCGCCAGGGCGACGCCCGACTGGCGGAGCGCCGGCCAGCTGTCGGGGGCCGCGACCGCGAAGTCCGTGAACCCCGGGCCGAACCAAGTCGCGGAGTCGCGCGTCGCAACCGGCGCGAACGCGAGGAGCGTGTCATCCTCCACGGCCGCGAATGGCCGTCCGACCCGGGCCGACGGGCCGCGGTGGATCGCGGCCCAGTTGGGCGGCGGCTGTTGCAGCGCGACGCTGTCGACGTCGGGCCTGAGCGCCACGAGCCAGGTGGCTCTGCCGTCGCCCAGGGCGTGCGGCAACAGGCCCGCGGCCGTGGGTGTCGACTGCGGGCGGACGAGATCCCTGCGCGATGCCGCCTTCGCCAGGACTCGCTTCGCGTCCCAGATGGGCACAGTCGTGGCGGCCGCTTCGGGGCCTGGGAATCCCGGCGGCGCGCCGTCCACCAGCGTCGAGAGGCCGAACGCCAGCCCTTCGAGCCGCTGCCGCTCAGCCGCCAGGGCCGTATCGGGATCGGCGGTACGTCGCCCGCGCGAGCCAGGAATGACGGCGAATCCAAACAGCGACGCGGCGAGCAGCGCGCTCCAGGCCGTCACGAGCAAGACCGGCCTTTCGCGCAGACCCCACACGAGGCTCACGACGGTGGCCGCGGCGCCGAACGCGCTGACGACCGGCGCGGCGGCGAGACGCACGCCGAGCGTGGAATGCGTGAGCGTGCCGTGGAGCCCCGCGACGGTCTCGGCGGGATCGAGGACGGCGCCCCACGTGAGCGTCAGCGCGAGCAACGCCAGCAGCACGCCGAGGTGCGCCCGGGCGTGGGCGTTCGCGTAGGGTAGCCAGCGACGGAACCGCAGCGAGCCGATCCCCGCGTACAACAGTGCGACCACGAAGGTGGCGGAGCACAGGGCCACCAGCGCGAGCTCGCGCAGGCGTTCAGTCCAGGGCAGCACTGCCAGGTAGTAGCCCAGGTCCTGGTGGAGTACGGGGTCCGTGACGCCGAAGGTCGGCGGGCGTGACGCGAGCGCGGCCGACATCCACCAATCCCCCGTGCCGAGGGTGAGGAGGAACCCGAAGACCAGACCACAGGCGATCGTGCCGGCGAGCAGCAGCGGTTGGGGGACCGCCTCGACGATCTCCAGGTCGCCCAGGCGACGCGACAGCTGCATGGAGCCGATGGAACGGTAGACGAACAGGAGATTCGCCGTGCTCCAGGCGACCGCTGCAATCAGCAGCAGCCCCGACACCAGCCGGGCGAAGTCCCGGGCCGTGAGATACGCGGTGCCGCCGGGCAGGCTTGCCCCCCAGGCGCGCTCGGCTGTCTCGAGGGCGAGCCAGCGTCCGCCCACCAGCACTGCGACCAACAGTCCGACTCCGACGAGCAGCGCCCGGCGGCGGACGACGGGCTTCACGCGCCCGGGCTCTGCGCGGCGAGCCAGCTCTCGACTTCGGTCCGGTAGGAGGCGAGCGCCGCGGCGGTGGCCGCTTCGAAGCGGAGCACCAGCACCGGCTGCGTATTCGACGCACGCAGCAGTCCCCACCCTTGTGCGAAGGTGATGCGGACGCCGTCGAGGGTGGACACCGGGTACTTGCCGGCGAAGTGCTTGGCGGCACGCTGCACGATCTCGAATTTCCGGTCGTCGGCGCAGTCGACACGCAGCTCCGGGGTGACGACGGTGACAGGAAGGTCCGCGAGCAGCCGCGAGAGGGGTCCTCCCTGCTCCGCCACGTACCGCAGCAGGCGGGCCGCGGCGAACAGTGCGTCGTCGAAGCCGTACCAGTCGCCGCCGAAGAACATGTGGCCGCTCATCTCGCCCGCGAGCGGTGCCCCGGTCTCTTTCATCTTCTGCTTGATGAGGGAGTGGCCGGTCTTCCACATCGTGGGGACGAGGCCCACCCGCGCCAGCTCGCGCGGCAGCACTTCGGAGCACTTCACGTCGAAGATCACCGCATGCCCCGGACCCATGCGGCGCGCCAGGTCGCGGCCGAGCAGCACGAGCAGCTGATCGCCGAACACGGGGCGACCCTGCTCGTCCACCGCGCCGATGCGGTCGCCGTCGCCGTCGAAGGCGATCCCCAGCTCTGTGCCCTCGCGGCGGACGGCCGCCTGCAGGTCGCGCAGATTCTCCAGCGCCGAGGGATCGGGGTGATGGTTGGGGAACGTGCCGTCGGACTCGCAAAACAGCGGAACGACGTCGGCGCCCGCGCGCCGGAGCGTGTCCACCGCGATGAGGCTCGAGACGCCGTTGCCGCAATCCACGACGACTTTGACCTTGCGGGGAAGCGGGCCGTTGCGCTGCACGATCGCGTCCCGATAGCGCGGCAGCACGGAACCGTCTTCACTGCGCCCGCCGCCGGGACGACCGGGGGTGCGTCCCTCCTCGATGAGGCGTCGCAGGCCCTGGATGTCGGGGCCGGCAACCGCCTCGCCGCGGAGGACGCACTTGAAGCCGTTGAACTCGGGCGGATTGTGCGAGCCGGTCACCTGGACGCCGCCGTCCACGTTGAGCACGTGGGTCGCGAAGTAGAGCGCCGGCGTCGGCAGCTCGCCCACGTCCACGCCGTGGCCGCCCACGGCCTCGATGCCGGAGAGCAGGCCGTGCGCCAGCGCGGGTCCGGAGGGGCGATTGTCGCGTCCTACGGCGAGCCGGGGCGCGCGCCCCAGGCGCTCCCAGCCGAGCGTCGCGACCGCCTGCCCGATGGCGCGCGCGCCCTCCGCCGTGAGCTGATCGCCCACAGTGCCGCGGATGTCGTACTCGCGAAAGATGGCGGCGGGGAGCTTCATGGGGGCCCCTGCGTCACCGACCGGTCGACGTGGGCGACGGCGACGGCGGCGCGGCGGCAGTGGCCGCCCGCGCCGCGCCCAACCCCTCACCGCTCGTCCTCGCCAGGTCGAGCAGGCGATTCGGGCGAATGCCCAGGAACAGCAAGCCGGCGACCGATACCGCCACCACGGCGCCCCCCAACCGACCGATGCGCATGCCCGTGTGGGCCTGCTCGAAGGGCTCGGGCTGCATGTACACGGCCATGATCACGGGGAGATAGTAGCCTGCCGAGATCACGCTCGTAAGGACGAGAATCGCGGCGAGCGGGAGCTGCCCTGCCGCGGTGGCGGCGACGAGGATGTACCACTTGCCGATGAATCCGGCCGTCCCGGGGAAGCCGAGCAGGGACAGCATGCAGACCGCCAGCGCGAACGCGAGCCACGGCCGGCGTGTCCCGAGTCCCGCGAGATCGTCGATCAGCACGTCGCGCTCACCATCCCGCCCCTTGGCGGCGAGGAGCGCGAAGGCGGCGAGCGTGGTCAGGGTGTACGCGACCAAATAGAAAACGAACGCCGCCGAGCCGGCGCTCGTCCCCGCGGCGACGGCGACGAGCAGGTACCCCGCGTGAGCGATCGACGAATACGCGAGCATCCGCTTCACGGTCCGCTGGGCCAGCGCGACCAGGTTCCCCACCACCATGGTGGCGACGGCGAGCCACCACACGATCTGGTGCCACGCCGGAACCCCGCCGAATGCCTCGCCCAGGACGCGAAGCAGCGCCGCGAACGCCGCGGCCTTCACGGCCGTCGCCATGTAACCGGTGACCGGGGTCGGCGAGCCGTCGTACACGTCCGGCGCCCACATGTGGAACGGAACGGCCGCCACCTTGAACCCGAACCCCACGAGCAAGAGGCCGAGGCCGATGAGGAGCATCGGACTCTCGTTCAGCCCCAGGGTCCGGACCTGAACGCCGATCTGGCTCAGGTTCGTCGTAGCGGTCGCGCCGTACACCAGCGCGATCCCGTACAGCAGAAAGCCGGACGCGAACGCTCCCAGCAGGAAGTACTTGAGCGCGGCTTCCGCGGCGGCGGCGCTGTGGCGGTTGATCCCGGCGAGGGCGTACACCGCTACGGACATCAGCTCGAGCCCCAGGAACACGACCATCAGATCTTCGCCGCCGACCATGAGCATCGCGCCCAACGTGGCGAACAGCAGCAGGGCGTAGTACTCGGGGGCGAGCAGGCGCTCGCGCTCGAGGTAGTCGAACGACACCAGCACGGTCAGGCCCGCAGTCCCGAGGAGCAGCCAGTCCGCGACGAAGCGGAAGTCGTCGACCGCGATCATGGCCGGGGCTCCGATCGCGCGCGCCGTGTGCCACCACAGCCACCACGTCGCCACTCCCGCGGCCGCGAGCCCCGCCAGCGTGACCCACCCGGCCACCCGCAGGTCGGCGGCCGTGCGGTGCCGCCACGCGATCACGAGCAGCAGCACTAGGCCTGCGAGCGTGAGCGCCAGCTCGGGCAGCAATGCGCGCAGCAGGTCGCGCGAGTTCGCGAGGTCGAGGCTCACCGGGCCGCCGTGAACGAGGCCGCGTTGAGCCGCACCGACTGAACCAGCTCACGGGCGCTGGGCTCCATCCGTTGGAGGATGGGCTTGGGGTACACCCCGATCCACACGATGCAGGCGAGCAACGGCACGAGCACCGCGATCTCGCGGAGCGAGAGGTCGACGAGCTTCTCGTTCACACTCTTATCGAGCGGGTTGAAAATCACGCGCTGCAGCGCCGGGAGCAGATACATCGCGGCGACGACCACGCCCGCGGTCGCGATGATCGCCGCCAGGGGGTACGTCCGGAAGGTCCCGAGCAGCACGAGGAACTCCCCGACGAACCCGTTCGTGGCCGGCAGTCCGATGGACGACAGCGAGACGATCGTCAGCACCGCCGCGAGCATCGGCGCAACCTTCGCGATTCCGCCGAACGCTTCGATCAGGCGGGAATGCCGTCGCTCGTACAGCATGCCGGCCAGGAAGAACAGCGCGCCGGTCGAGATGCCGTGGTTGATCATCACCAGCAGCGCGCCCTGCACGCTCTGGAGCGTGAGGGCCCAGATGCCGAGCATCACGAAGCCGAGGTGCGCGACCGACGAGTAGGCGATCAGCTTCTTGAAGTCGGGCTGGACCATCGCCACCAGGCCGCCGTACAAAATGCCGATCAGCGACAGCGCCACGATGACTCGTTGCACCCCGGGATGCAGGGCGACGGTCGGAAACAGCGGCAGCGCGAATCGCAGGAAACCGTAGGTCCCCATCTTGAGCAGGACCCCGGCGAGCAGCACGGACCCCGCCGTGGGGGCTTCCACGTGCGCGTCGGGGAGCCAGGTGTGGAACGGGAACATCGGCACCTTGATCGCGAACGCGAGGAAGAAGGCCCCGAACAGCCAGAACGCGAGGGTCCCGAGTCCGCCGATGTGCGCCGTCAGGTTGCTGTACGAAAACGAGTACACACCGGTGCGTTGCCCGACCAGGTAAACGAGCGCGAGGATCGCCACCAGCATGAGCAGCGAGCCCAGGAAGGTGTACACGAAGAACTTGATGGCCGCGTAGAGGCGGCGCTCTCCGCCCCACACCCCGATGATGAAGTACATCGGAATGAGCATGACTTCCCACATCACGTAAAACAGGAACAGATCGAGCGCCACGAACACCCCGATCATTCCCGTCGTGAGCACCAGCATCAGGGCGTAAAACCCGCGCTCGCGCGTCGTGATGTAGGCGTAGCTGCCGAGCACCGACAGGGGGACCAGAAACGTCGTGAGTAGCACCATGAACAGCGAGATGCCGTCCACGCCCACCGTGTAGCGGATTCCCCAATTTGGGATCCACGACGCGTCGAGCATGAACTGCATGCCGCCCGCCGGCGCGAACGTCCACCACAGGGGTGCCGAGATCGCGAACTCGATGAGGCTGGCCCCGAGCGCCAGGTGTTTGGCCCAGCGCACCGGAGCGAGCAGCACGACCAGCGCGGCGAGCGCGGGCCAGGCGAGCAGCGCGGTGACCACCCACTGGCGGTACATCGGTTACCGCACCACCGCGCCGACCACGGCCAGGACGCCGATTACGAACAAGACGACGTACACACCCACCTCGCCCGTCTGCAGCCGGCTCCCCAACCATCCGAGGGCCCGCGACGCCGCCGCGGTGCCGTTCACGAGCAGGCCGTCCACGAGACGCGCGTCGACGATCTTCCAGAGCACTTCACGCGAGAGCCACATCACCGGTCGCACGATGACCGCGTCGTAGAGCTCGTCCACGTACCACTTCTTCCACAGGAGTCGGGCCAACCCGGTCTCGGGCGGCGCGAGCCGCGCCGGCACGAGCGCTTCCGGCTTGAGGAGGCGGAACGCGCCGACGATGCCCAGCGCGGCGACCAGGACCGCGCCCGCCACGAGAGCCCACTCCGTGGCATGGGCGACTTCGACCGCCGGCTGGAGGCGGTGCGCGAGGCTCGTCACCGGCTCGAGCCAGTGCTCGAGGAAAGCGTTGCCGCCGAACAACTCCGGGACGTTGAGCGCACCGCCGAGCACGGTCAGCACGCCGAGCACGACCAGTGGTCCGGTCATGATGGGCGGCGCTTCGTGCAGGTGCTCCCGCTCGCGCTCGCCGGTGCGGTTCGGGCCGTGGAACGTGTACAGCATGAGCCGGGTCATGTAGAACGCCGTGAGCAGGGCGGCCGCAAGGCCCATCGCCCAGAAGGCGTACCACAGCGGTCGCACCGCCGATTCCGCGAACGCCGCGCCGAGGATTTCGTCCTTCGAGAAGAATCCGGCGAACGGCGGGATCCCGGCGATCGCGAGGGTCGCGATCCACATGAGCGCCGCGGTCCACGGCATGTAGCGGGCCAGCCCGCCCATGTTGCGCATATCCTGCGCGTCCTCGTGCGTATGGGTCGCATGGTAGGCGTGATGGACGGCGTGGATCACGCTTCCCGAGCCGAGGAACAGCAGCGCCTTGAAGAACGCGTGGGTCACGAGGTGGAACATCCCGGCCGCGTACGCGCCGGTCCCGACGCCGACGAACATGTAGCCGAGCTGGGACACGGTGGAGTACGCGAGCACCCGTTTGATGTCCCATTGCTTGAGGGCGATCGTCGCAGCGAAGAGCGCGGTGAGAGCGCCGATCCCGGCGACCACGGCGCTGCCGAGCGGGGACAGCGCGAACAGCACGCCGCATCGGGCGACCAGATAGACGCCCGCCGTGACCATCGTGGCCGCGTGGATCAGCGCGGAGACGGGCGTGGGGCCCTGCATGGCATCGGGGAGCCAGATGTACAGAGGGATCTGAGCCGATTTGCCGGTGCACCCGAGGAACAGGAAGAGGGTGATGGCCGTGACCACCGCCCCGCCCGGCATCAGAGCGGCGGGCGCCTTGGCGAAGACCGTCTCGAAATCGAGCGTTCCGAAGCGCGTGAAGATGAGGAACATCGCCACCAGGAACCCGAAGTCCCCGATCCGGTTGACGATGAATGCCTTCTTGCCCGCGTCGGCGTTGATCTGCTCGTTGAACCAGAACCCGATCAGCAGGTAGGAGCAGAGACCGACTCCTTCCCAGCCGACGAACATCACCGGGAAGTTCGCGCCCAGCACCAGGATCAGCATGAAGAACACGAACAGATTCAAGTACGCGAAGTAGCGCGCATACCCCGGGTCCTCGTGCATGTATCCGACGCTGAAGACGTGGATCAGCGCGCCGACTCCAGTGACGACCAGGATCATCACCGCCGCGAGCTGGTCGAGCTGGAGCGCGAACGCGACCTGCAGGTCGCCGGCGGGGATCCACTCCCAGTAGCGGAACACGAGCGGCGCCGCCGGGTGTTGACGCGCGAGCTCGGCCACCGCGAGGGCAGCCGCGACGAATGCCAGCACCAGGGTGCCGACGCCCACGATCGAAACCGCGCGCTTCGCCGTCGGCCGGGTAAGCGCGAGCGTGCCGTTCACGACGAAGCCCACGAGCGGCAGCGCCGGCACCACCCAGAGCAGGGACAGCGGCGGTGCGGGCATCAGCCTTTGAGCAGGTTGATGTTCTGCAGGTTGACCGTGTGCCGGTGACGATAAATGGCCAGGATGATGGCGAGCCCGACGCCGGCCTCGGCCGCGGCGACGGCCATCACGAAAAAGACGAAGATCTGACCCGCGACGCCGAGCTGCTGTGCCAGCGCGACGAACGTCAGGTTCACGGCGTTGAGCATCAGCTCGACGCACATGAAGATGACGATCGCGTTGCGCCGCAGCAGCACGCCCGCGACGCCCAGCGCGAACAGCACGGCCGACACCGCCAGCGACGGTCCGAGGAGCATCAGAGCTTCCGCTTGGCGAGGACGACGGCGCCGACAATCGCGGCGAGCAGCAGGATGCTGGTGATCTCGAAGGGGACGAGATAAGCGCCGAACAGCGGCCGCGCCACGGCCGGCACCATGCCCTGCTCGGCGGCGGCGCGCGCCACCGCCCCGGGCGCGAGCGCCAGCCCCGGCGCCGCCTGGCGCAGCGCCAGGAGCTGCACGAGGAGGAGCCCCGCGAGCAGCACGCCCACCCCGAGGCCCACCGGGCCCTTCAGGTCGGTGGGTCCGGGCCGGCCGAGATTGAGCAGCATGATTACGAACAGGAACAGCACCATGATGGCGCCGGCGTACACCAGCACCTGGAGCACGGCGATGAACTGCGCATCGAGCAGGACGAACAGCGCCGCGAGCGAGAACAGCGTCACGACCAGCCAGAGCGCGCTGGCCACGGGACTCCGCCGCGTGATGCAGGACAGGGCGCTCACGACGGCCAGTCCGGCGAACGCCCAGAAGATGATCAGCGTTCCGTCCACCGCTTACTCGCCCTTCGGATCGGAGGGATCCCACAGCGTCGAGACGGGGTGCGTTTGCGCGCACAGCCGCTCGAGGTCGTACACGAACCGGTCGCGCGAGTACTCCGAGTTCTCGTAGTGCACGCCCACGTGGATCGCCTCCTCGGGACAGACCTCCTGGCAGTAGCCGCAGAACACGCAGCGGAACTCGTCGATCTCGTAGATCAGCGGATAGCGGTTGCCTTGCTCGTCCTCCCCGGGCACGAGCTTGATGCAGTTCGCCGGGCAGATCTGGGGGCACAGGCCGCACGCGACGCACTTGGCCCGTCCCTGCTCGTCGGTGAGCATGCGGTGCGTGCCCCGCCAGCGCGGCGAGAGCGTCCAGTCCTTGCTGCTCTTTTCCTCCGGATACTGCATCGTCACCTTGGGCCGCCACAGGTGACTCAGGGTCAGCGCCATGCCCTTGAGCGTCGCGCGCAGATAGGAGACCTCGGCTCCCGGCCGCTTCATCACCTTCACTCCGATCGCCATCAGGCCCGCCCCTCCTCCGCCACCGACCCGGCGATGATGTGGCCGCGGTCGAGCACGAAGAACAGCGGGACCGCGAGCAACAGGTTCAGCGCGAACAACGCGAGCGCGAACCGGGTGTCGTACGTCCAGCCGAGCCGGTCGTGCAGGAACCAGATCGCGGTCGCGATCACGGTCAGGTAGGCGAGCGCGAAGGGCAGCATGATCTTCCATCCGAGCGCCATCAGCTGATCATAGCGAAACCGCGGCAGCGTCCAGCGGACCCAAATGAACAGGAACAGGAAGAAGATCGTCTTCAGGGAGAACGCGCCGAGCGTCAGCACCGTCTTGAGCAGTGTCCAGGGAGGGGTGTTGTCCCAGGTCGTGAACGGCACGTCCCAGCCACCGAAGAACAACGTCGCCATGAGCGCGGACGCCGTGACCATGTTCGAGTATTCCGCGATGTAGAACATCGAGAACTTCATCGCGCTGTACTCGGTATGATAGCCCGCGATCAGCTCGGCTTCCGCCTCCGGCAGGTCGAACGGCAGCCGGTTGGTCTCGGCGAACGCCGCGACGAGGAAGATGAAGAACGCGAGCGACAGCGGGAACACGTTCCACGTGAACAGCGACGTCGACTGCTTCGCGACGACGTCGTTGAGGGTCACGTTGCCCACGAGCAGCAGCACCGCGACGGTGCTCATGCCCAGCGCGATCTCGTAGGAGATCATCTGGGCGCTGGCGCGCAGGCCGCCCAAGAGCGAGTACTTGTTGTTGGACGACCATCCCGCCAGCACGATGCCGTACACGCCGAGCGAGCCGAAGGCGAGAATGTAGAGGAATCCCACCGGCAGGTTCGCCACGACCATGTCCACCTCTCCCCACGGTGTGGGAAGCGGGGCCGCGAATGGGATCACGGCGAACGTCAACAGCGCCGGAATGAACGAGATCGCCGGCGCGAGCATGAACAGGACCTTGTCGGCCTGGGCGGGGAGCGTCTCTTCCTTGACGAGGTTCTTGAGCCCATCGGCGGCCGGTTGGAGCAGTCCCTGCGGGCCGACGCGGTTCGGACCGAGCCGGTCCTGCATCCATGCGCAGATGCGCCGCTCGGCGAGCGTGAGCAACGCCACGCCGACCATGATGACCGTGAAGACCACGACGATCTTGACGATCGAGCTGACCAGGAAAAAGGTCATGCCGGTACCCCGGCGGCGGGCGCAACCGCGCCCGCGAAGCCGAGCTGCGCGTACGAGAGCCCGCGAAACCCGTCCACCGACGCGGCGAGGCGGTCGAACGCCTCCGCGGCGGTGCCGACGTGGCCGCTGCTCCCGCCCAGGGTCGCGACCAGCTCCGAGAACACCCACCATGCCGGCCGCGCCATTCCCGGCGCGGACTTCGCCTGGAAATAGCGCTGCACGCGGCCGTCCCGATTCACAAACGTGCCCTCCTCTTCCGCGACGTTCGCGATCGGCAACACGGCCTGGGCGTCGCGGGCGCGCTCGGGGAGCATCGTCCCGACGTAGATGAGCGCCCCCGCCGTCCGAACGGCGATGTCCGGCTCATCGAGCAGCAACACCACCGACGCGGTCTCGGCCGCCGCGAGGGCCGCCGCGTAGTCCCGGCTGTAACCGAGCAGCTCGGCCCCCCGGCCGTTGGGCGCCCGCTCCGCGCGGAGCGCGAGGTTCGGGACCCCCGCGAGGGGTGCTTCCTCACCCATGACCACCTGGAAGGCGCCGCTCCACTCGAGCCCTCGGAACAGCTCGCGCGCGAAGTACAGCGCCTCCGTCGAGACCTTGGGGGAGACGAGGGCCACCGCCTTGCCGCCCGCCCCGCGCAGCCGGCTCGCCACGACGTCGAAGGCCTCGTCCCAGTCGGTGGCGTGCAGCTCGCTGCCCCGCCGCACCAGGGGGGCTTCGATGCGGTCCCCGCGGTTCATCCAGCGGTAGTTCATGCGCCCGTGGTCGCAGATGAAATAGCGGTTCACCTGGAGATTCGACCGCGGGCGCACGCGCACCACCACGTTCTCGCGCGTGTCGAGCGTGACGTTGCACCCCTGCGAGCACCCGGTGCAGATCGAGGCCGCCTTGTCGAGCTCCCAGGCGCGCGCCTTGTGCAGGAAATCCTTGGAGAGGAGGGAGCCGACGGGACACAGATCGACGACGTTGCCCGCCCACGGGTGATCGAGGCGCCCTTCGGAATGGATTCCGATGTAGGCGCGGTCGCCGCGCTCCGAGACGTTGAGCACCGGCTCCTTCGCCACGTCCTCCATGAATCGGACGCAGCGCGTGCACAGGATGCAGCGGTTCGGGACGTACAGCACGTCAGGCCCGAAATCCTCGACCGGGTTGAAGCGCTTCGCGTAGTCGGGGCTGTACCGCGTGGCGGGGCGGCCTTCCTGGAACGTGAAATCCTGCAGCTCGCACTCGCCCGCCTGGTCGCAGATCGGACAGTCGAGCGGATGATTGATGAGCAGCAGCTCGAGCACCCCCATGCGGCCGCTCTTGGCCTGAGGCGACTGCGTGCGGACGACCATGCCTTCCGCCACCTGGGTGGCGCACGCGATCTGCAGCTTCGGGGCCTTCTCGATGTCCACGAGGCACATGCGGCACAGGCCGGCCACCGGCAGTCCCGGGTGGTAGCAGTAGTGCGGCACGAGTACGCCCGCCTGCTTGGCGGCCTCGATCACGAGCGTGCCCTTGGGAACGCTCAGCGGGACTCCGTCGATCGTGAGGTTGACGAGCTCGTCGGGCATCAGGCGACCATGACGGGCTTGCGGCGTCCCGCGATATAGTCTTCGAATTCCTGCTTGAACTTCTTGATTCCCGACACGACCGGGGCGGCGCACGAATCCGACAACACGCAGATCGTCTTGCCGGTCATGTTATCGGCGAGATCGAGCAGCAGGTCGAGGTCGGCCGTCTTTCCCTGCCCCGACAGAATCCGCTCGAGGATCTTCGTGGTCCACGCGGTGCCTTCGCGACACTGGGTGCACTGGGCGCACGACTCGTGCGCGTAGAACCGGGCGAGCCGCATGATCTGGTAGACCATGTCGGTCGAGTCATCGAACACGATCACGCCGCCGGAGCCGAGCATCGAGCCCTTCTCGACCACGCCCTCGTAGTCGAGGAGGCAGCTCTCGGTCTCCTCGCGGTTCAGGATCGGCACCGACGAGCCTCCGGGGATGCACGCCTTGAGCGTCCGGCCGGGCGGGATCCCGCCGCACAGGTCGTACAGCAGGTCCTTGAGCGGGAAGCCCATCGTGACTTCGTAATTGCCGGGCTTCTGCACGTGGCCGCAGACGGAGAACAGCTTAGTGCCGGTGCTCTTCGGGGAGGCGAGCGACAGTCCCTTGTACCAGGCCGCTCCCTTCTTGAGGATGAGCGGCACGGCGGCGAGCGTCTCCACGTTGTTGATCGTGGTCGGCATGCCGAACACCCCCGCGGCGGCCGGGAACGGCGGCTTGATCCGGGGATTGCCCCGCTTGCCCTCGATCGAGTTCATGAGCGCCGTCTCTTCACCGCAGATGTAGGCGCCCGCGCCGCGGTGGAGGTGGATCTTGATGGCGCCGAACACGCCGGCGGCGGTCGCCTCGGCGAGGGCCCGCTCCATGACCGCCCACGGCTCGGTGAACTCGCCGCGGATGTAGATGTAGACCACCTCGGCTTGGATCGCGTGGGCCGCGATGGCGGAGCCCTCGAGCAGCGCGTGCGGCGTCCAGCGCATGATTTCCCGGTCCTTGAACGTGCCGGGCTCGGATTCGTCGGCGTTCACGCACAGATAGTGCGGCTTCTTCTTCTCCTTGGGCATGAAGGACCACTTGAGCCCCGTCGGGAAGCCGGCCCCGCCCCGCCCCCGCAGCCCCGATTCCTTCACGACGTCGATGACCCGGACGGGCTCCATCGTGAGCGCCTGGGCGAGCATCTCGTAGCCGCCCCGCTTCACCCAGCCTTTGTACGTGCGCGCGTCAGCCTCGCCGAAATGCTTGGAGAGGAGGACCGTCTCCTTCGCGTGCGGCTTGTGCGGGTACCCCATTTACTTGTACCTCTTCACGAGCTCCGCAACCTTGTCCGGCGTGACGGACTCGATGAAGTCGTCGTTGACGAGCACCGGCGTTGCAAAGCCGCAGGCTCCCAGGCATTCCACCTCGATCACCGTCCACTTGCCGTCGGGGCTCGTGGCGCCGAGCTCCTTGGCGCCGGTCGCGTCGAGCAGCGCTTTCACGACGGCCTCGGCGCCGCAGATATTGCACGGTGAGGTGGTGCACACCTGCACGAAGTGCCTCCCCACCGGGTGCTGGTGATACATCGTGTAGAAGGTCACGACGCCCTTCACGTACGCCGGCGTCAACCCCAGCACCTCGCCGACCTCGGCCATGTTACGGTCGGAAATCCAGCCACGCGCCTCTTGCACGAGCCACAGCGCCGGCAGGAGAGCCGCCTGCCTGGTGGGATAGCGCGTCAGGATCTCGCTCAGCTGCTCGAGCGTTTTGCCCACGAACACGGGCTCGTACTCCTCCGTGCCCGGCTGCGGCGTCGGATGCGTGCTGACGCTCATCGATCCACCTCGCCCATGACGATGTCGACCGACGCGTTGATCGCGATCAGATCGCTCAACAGGTGTCCCTCCGCCATCCTGGGGAGGGCCGAGAGGTTGATGAACGACGGCGGCCGGATGCGCCAGCGAACCGGCTTCGCGGTGCCGTCCGACACCAGATAGGTCCCGAGCTCGCCTTTCGGGTTTTCGATCCCGACGTAGGCCTCACCCACCGGGGCCTTCACGCCTTCCATGACCTGCTTGAAATGGTAGATCATCGCTTCCATGTCGTTCATGGCGCGCGACTTGGGAGGGAGGATCACCCGCGGATCGGCCACGTTGATGGGGCCATCGGGCAGGCGCACGAGCGCCTGCTGCAGGATCCGGTTCGACTGGGAGCACTCCTCGAGGCGCACGAGGTAGCGGTCGTACACATCGCCGTGCTCACCCACCACGACGTCGAAGTCGTACGTCTCGTAGTCCAGGTACGGATTGTCCTTCCGCACGTCGTACGCGACGCCCGAGGCGCGCAGCATCGGGCCCGAGAGCGAGTGGTTGGTCGCCTCCGCGGCGGTGAGCGCGCCCACGCCCTGGGTGCGGCCGACCCACACGGCGTTGCGCGTCAGCACGCGATCGATCTCGCTCAACGTCCGGGGGAAGGTCTGCGTGAATTCGCGGAGGCCGGCGACGAAATCGTCGGGGATGTCGGCCATCATGCCGCCCACGCGCGTCACGCTGGTGGTGAGCCGAGCGCCGGTCCACACCTCCTGGAGATTGTAGATCCGTTCGCGCTCCTGGAACGCCCAGAGAAACGGGGTGAACGCGCCGAGGTCGATCGATGTCGTCCCGAGCCAGACCATGTGGGAGATGATCCGGCTCATCTCGCACGCGATCACCCGCAGCACCGTGCAGCGCGGCGTGATCTCGATGCCCATGAGCTTCTCCGCGGCGAGCGCGAAGCCGACGTTGTTCGCCATCGGCGACAGATAGTCGGTGCGGTCCGTGAGCGGGATGATCTGGTTGTAATGCCGGTACTCCCCCAGCTTCTCGAAGCCCGAGTGGAGATAGCCGAGGTGGGGGATCACCCGCACCACGGTCTCGCCGTCGAGCTCGACCACGAGCCGCAGCACACCGTGGGTCGCCGGATGCTGGGGCCCGATGTTGATCAGCATGTGCTCGCCCGCGAGGTCCGGCTCCGGCGGGGCAAGATCGGTGGCGCCCGGGTCGTGCGCCACGCCGAGCGGCACGCGGATCGGCTGGCCCCGAGCGTCCAGGCCGGGAGTCGCAAGCTCGAGCTCGACGGTGCGCTTGCTCATTCGGAGTTGGGGAGCTTGCCGCGCTCACCGCGACGCAGCCGCTCCTTCATGTCGGCGGGGAGCTCGTCGTACGCTTCGGCGATCGACAGCTCCTCCATGGAGTAGTGCGCTTCGGGGTTGGCGCCCAGCGCCTGCCGCACCTGCTCGGCGCGGCTGAACCGGCCCCGCAAGGGGAAATCCTTCCGCAGCGGGTAGCCTTCGGCGTAGGTCTCCCACATGAGGATGCGGCGCAGGTCGGGGTGGCCCCGGAAGGTGATGCCGAACATGTCGTACGTCTCGCGCTCCAGCCAATCAGCGCCCCGCCACAACGGCACGACGGAGTCGACGGTGAGGTCACCACGCGGGTCGAGCTCGACTTTGACGCGCAGGTCGGCGCGGCGGGCGAGCGAGCGCAGCTGATAGACCACCTCGAGCGGTCGCTCGCGGTCGCGGTACTCGACCGCCGTGACGTCGACCAGGTAGTCGTAGCCCTGCTGCGGCGCATCGCGCAGCCAGGCCATGGCGTCGAGCAGGGTTTCACGGGCGACGTAGACGATGCTGTCACCGCACGACTCGAGCGCGCGGCCGATCGCGTTGCCGAAGGTCGCTCGCAGGGCGTCGACGGTCGGATTCACGACGAGCGGAACTGGTGGACGGAGTTGCCGAACGGCTCCGAGATTTCGTCGATCTGCTCGGGGGGAAGTCGCAGGCCGCGCTCGTCGAGCGGCTGGTCGTCGCGGCGTGGGACGTGGTCGAACAGTGACTCGCCCTTGATCTTCTTGTGGAGCAGGAGCACGCCGTACAACAGCCCTTCCGGACGGGGCGGGCACCCGGGGACGTAGACGTCCACGGGGACGATCGTGTCGATGCCCTGCACCATCGCATAGTTGTCGAAGATGCCGCCGGTGGACGCGCACGCCCCCATCGAGATCACCCATTTGGGCTGGGGCATCTGATCGTAGATCCGCCGGATGACCGGTGCCAGCTTGAAGGGCAGCCGGCCCGCGCAGATCAGCACGTCCGCCTGGCGTGGCGAGAACGCCTGGCGCTCCATCCCGAAGCGGGCGAAGTCGTAGCGGCTCGCCGCCGTCGCCATGAACTCGATGGCGCAGCACGCGGTCCCGAACGGCATCGGCCACAGCGAGTTGGCGCGCGACGAGTTCACCGCCCAGTCGACCAGGTCCTGGAACTTGGCCAGCAGATAGTTCGGACTCTGCCCGGCGACTTCCTTGGTCTCGATCACGCGCTTCACGACCGCAAGCCCTCCCGGTTCAATCCCACTCGAGCGCCCCGCGCTTCCACACATACACGTATCCGACCGCCAGAATGAACATGAACACCAGCATCTCGACCAGCAGGAACCCCGTGCTTGGCCCCCCTCCCGCTCCCCCAGCCGCGCCCCCGAAATAGATCGTTCCCCACGGGATCAGGAACACCGTCTCGATGTCGAACACAATGAAGAGCATCGCGACGAGGTAGAATTTCACCGAAAAACGGTCGCGCGCGTTGCCCAGCGGCGGCATACCGCTCTCGTACGGGCTGTCCTTGATGGGGTTGGGCTTGTGGGGGGCGAGGAGATGCGAAAGCCCGATCAACAGTGCCGCGTTGAACGCCACGAAGCCGAGCAGGAGGAGGAAGGAGAGATAGGGCTGGTTCATGTGAGTTCGTGAAAAAATTCACTTGACCCGCCGAAACGTATCCGGCCACCGCGGGCTTGTCAACCGAATCGAGTGGCGTAAGTGTCGATGCCGCCGATATATTGCCGCCCCATGTCCATTAAGTCCGACCGCTGGATCCGGCGGATGGCGACCGAGCGCCGCATGATCGAGCCGTTCGCGGAAAACCAGGCACGCGCGGGCGTCATTTCCTATGGCGTTTCGTCCTACGGATACGACATGCGGGTCGCGCCCGAGTTCAAGATCTTCACCAACGTGCTCTCAGCGGTGGTCGACCCCAAGCGGTTCGATCCGAAATCGTTCGTCGAGTTCGCGGGCGACGTCTGCATCGTGCCGCCGAATTCCTTCGCGCTCGCCCGGTCGGTCGAATACTTCCGGATTCCGCGGAACGTCCTGACGGTGTGCGTCGGCAAGAGCACCTACGCCCGGTGCGGCATCATCACCAACGTGACGCCGTTCGAGCCCGAGTGGGAGGGTTTCGTCACGCTCGAGATCTCGAACACCACGCCCCTCCCCGCGCGCATCTACGCCAACGAGGGGATTGCCCAGGTGCTGTTCTTCACGGCCGACGAGGGCGACGAGTGCGAGATCAGCTACAAAGACAAGAAAGGCAAGTATCAGGGCCAGCAGGGGATCACGTTGCCAAAACTGTAACTACGTCGAGCAAGGGCGTTAGACGTTTCTACTCGACGCTTTTTTGTTGTACCCGTACGCCACGGCCAGCGCGATCAGGGCCAGCGCGAAGAACGACGCGATGCGGTACAGCGCGTCCAGGTTGGAGAGGTCGTAGAGCACGATCTTGAGTCCCGCCCCCGCCGCCACCGCCAGCCCCGCCGAGCGCACGTCCTTGCGCTCGTGCTGGAACCCGAGCCGCACCAGCGCACCGGCGTAGGCGAGCCAGAAGATGCTCAGGGCGAGGTCGCCGGCGAGCGGGGCGCGCTGCCCGAAGTAGCGTGGCAGCTCGACCGAGCCACCCGCGAACACCGCCGCCCCGCACAGCACCCAGAGCAGCTCCCCGCCCCGCGCGGTCCAGCGCGCCGTGCCCGGATCGGTCGATCCCCCGCCCCAGCGGTATGCGGCGAGTGCCGTGCCCGCTACGTAGCCATACAGCGCCAGCGCCCAGGGGTCCGTGAAGCTCGCGGCGCCCGATTGTCGGGACCAGAGCGCGACGCCGAACAGGCATGGGAAGGCGAGCAGGGCGAGCCCGAGCGCCGCGATCCGCCCGCCCGGTCGGCCGCCCAGCTGTTCGGCCGCGAGCCCCGCCAGAGCGAGCGCGGTCCAGCCGACTACGACCATGGAGGCGCTCCCCTCCACGGCCACCGCCCAGGCGGCCAGCGCGAACCCCATGACCAGGTGCGGCGCGCCGCGTCGGGCCCACCCGACCCCGAGGTACAGCGCCGCGAGGAGCGCGGGCAAGAGCGCCGGCGCCCGGTCGAGCAGCTGCGGATCGGCCGCCCCCACGAGAGCGAGCAGGACGAAGGGATTCGCGGCGAACAGCAGCGCCTCCTGGGGGGCTCTGAGCTGATCCTGGTCGAGCTGCTGCCACCACAGGAGGCCGGCGATCGCGAGCGCCGCGGCGACGGCGAGCCAGAGCCGCGGCTCGGGCCCATCGCGCACGCCGGCGAGCGCGACGGAGAGCAGGACCCACGCGAGCACCAACATCCCGACTCGCGCCTCGGGCCAAGCGCGCCGCCGCGTGACGTGCAGGCTGAGCAGCGCGCCGGCGGCGAGGAACCAGCAGCCGAGCGCGCCGGCCAGCACTCGGGCGGCGCCAGCCGCCGCCAGCAGGAAATAGCCGGCGAGCGCGAGGTCGAATGTGCGGCGCCAGGTCATCGTGTACGCGAGCAGGCCGGTGCCGAGGCCGATCACCTCGAGGTACCCGAGGAAGGCTTCGGGGTTGGGTGTGTGCGGCGGGAGCAGGAGCGGGGCCAGGTACGCGCCGGCCAGCGCCCAGATCGCGAGTCCCTCGATCTCGTGGCGCAGCGCGAGCAGGGTCACGACGACCGTGCACGCGGCCAGGAGGAGCACGCCGATGCGATGCTCCAGCAAGCTGTACGGCCCGGCCGCCGCCCACAGGCCGAGGTAGGCGAGTCCCCCGCCCGCGCCGATCATCGCCGCGCCGTAGCGCCGCAAGCCACCGCGGATGCGCGCTTCCCCCCACGCCGCCAGCCCAATGCCGGCCGCGATCGCGAGCAGCGAACGGACCACCGGCGCGATCCAGCCGCGATCGATCGCGTACTTCAGGAGGAATCCTGTCGCCGTGAGCAGTGCGAGCACGCCGACGATCAGCAGGCCGCGCTGGCCGAACCATTGCTCGAGGTCGGGGGCCGCGGTGGGCGGTGGCGGGTATCGGGGCTGTTCCGGCGCGCGCGCTGGGGTTGCGTGAAGGGGGAGGGGTGCGGGGGGCGAGGCGATGCGCTCGGGGGCGGCGCCGGCCGCGACCAGTCGCCGCACCATCTGCTCCAGTACCTCGACCCGCCGCTCGAGTCGCTGCAGCGCGTCGTGCTGCTCCTCGCTCACGGAGGCAGCGGGGGTGGAGCGGTCGCCGAACGGGATCCGAGCACGGTGATGACGATCGTGGCCGCTGCCAGGATCACGAGATCGGGGACCCAGCCCAGCTCGGTTTGAGGCACCGCCATCTGAAGGAAGTTCATCACGAAGTCGAACAGCCCGACCAGCAGACCGAGGAGGACGGTGGCGCGCAGTCCGCGCCCGAGCTGGGTGAGCACGCTGCCCGTGACCAGCGCGACCGCGCCCTGTCCAGCGGCGATGCCGACCGTCACGGCCGCGTCCTCGAGTAGCGTCCGCCAAAACCCGGGTCGGGTCGCGTGGTAGCTGAAAAACCACGTGTGGATGAGGGACATCGCGAGCCCGGCCGCCACGGCGCACAGCGTCGCCCACACCGCGTAGCCGATCACGATCTTCATCCGGTCGCCGGTGTCGCCAGCCATGCGGACCTCCCTCGCCTCCGGTCATCGGGGGCGCGGCAGCAAATGTGAGCGCTCGGGCACGGCCCCGCTAGTCAGCGCCGGGCGGTCGCGTATCTTAGGCGTGTCGTTATGGCGACGAACTTCGTGTTCGGTCAGCTCGCGCTCCTCTTGTCGTGACCCCCCGTCGGCTGCTCAGCCTGCGGGTGACGCTACTCGCCGTCGCCCTCGCCGCCGGTGTGTACGCAGCTGCCCTGCCCCTCTACCTCTTCTTCCGCGTCAGCCGCCCAGCGCTCGCGCTCGGCGACGCAACCGAAGCGATCGCCGCGGTCGGGCTGGAGGTGGCCCGACGGGACAGCGCCATCCATCAGGTCCTCGCCATCGCGCGGGGCATCGCACGCAACCCGAGGCTGCGGGCTGATTCGCTGAGGGTGGCGCATCGGCTCCTGGAGATTGCTCGCACGCCGCTGCGGGTGCCGTTCAGCGCCGCCATCGCCCCGGCGCTGCGGACCGCGCTGGGGCGTACCGACGACGCACTATCCCGTGTGGCCGCGGCCTTGGCCGACGTAGTCGGCGCGCTCGACGCGGGACACCAGCCCGAGGCGGGGCGATTGGCGACGCTCGACCAGCAGACCGCGCTGGCGGACCACGAGCGGGCCCGCGCCGGGCTGATCGCCCGGGACGACCTGTTGGGCCGCCAGCGCGCGCTGCGTGAGGCTGCGAGCGCGGTGCGTCGCGACACCCTGGTGTGGCTCGCGCTCGGCCTGCTGGTCGTCCCGGCCCTGACATACGTGGTGCGCCGGCGGGTTTGGCGCCCGTTGCACGAGCTCGAGGCCGGCCTGGCCCAGGTGGCCGATGGCGACCTCACGGTGGGGGTCCCGGTCCATGGGTCCGACGAGCTCGGCCGCCTGGCCGAGCACTTCAACGCGATGACTCGTGTGCTGCGCGACCGGGCCGAGGAGCAGGGCCGCTTCGCCGCGGCCGGCGAGCTGCTCGCCGGCGTTGCGCACGAGGTGAACAATCCCCTCATGGCGATCGCCGCGCACGCCGAAAACCGCCTCGCCGATCCCGCGTTCGAGGGGGAGCAGCGCGGCGAGATGACCCAGATCCTGCGCCAGGCGCGCCGCGCCACCAAGCTGCTGCGGGGGCTGCTGCGGTTCGTGCGCGCGTCCGAGCGCGAGGTGACGAACGTCAATCTCAACGATGTGGTGCGCGGGGCGCTGGATCTCGTGTCGTATCGATTCGGCGTGGACGAGGTCACCGTGGGCGGGCGACTCGACGCAAGCCTGCCGCCCGTCCAGGGAGACGCGATCAAGCTCGAGCAGGTCGTGGTCAACCTCCTGTCCAACGCGATCGACGCGCTCCGCGCCGTCACCCCCCCCCGCCATCTCACCGTGGACACGTGGGTCCAGGACGGAACCGTGTCGGTGGCGGTCGGGGACAACGGGAAGGGTGTCGCGTCGGAGTTCGCGCAACGCCTGTTCCGGCCCTTTGCGACGACCAAGGGCCGTCGCGGCACCGGCCTGGGGCTCTATATCTCGCGCCAGATCGCACGCGAGGCGGGCGGCGACCTCGCCCTGACGACGCCACCTGGTTTCGGTGCGCGCTTCGTCTTGTCGCTCCCCGTCGCCGCGCCCGCCGCTTCGGCCTCCGTTCCTTCTACGGACGCCGCTCCTCCCCCGACCGCTCCTGCCCCGGTCCCTTCCTCGGGTGCCCCCTCCCCCGCGGCGGCCGGCGCTCCACCGGCGGTCGGCTCGCTGGCGGGGGTTCGCGTGTTGATCGTGGAGGACGAGGAAGCCGTGCGGCGGCCGATGGTGCGGTACCTGACGCGCCGGGGCGCCGTGGTCGACGAGGCGGCGGATGGTGTGGAGGGGCTGGCCCGGTTGCGAGCGCAACCGGCGAACGTGATCCTCGCGGACCTGCGGATGCCCCGCATGGGCGGGGTCGAGCTGTACGCTCAGCTCGAAGAGGAGCGGCCCGAGCTCGCGGCGCGCGTGTTGTTCCTGTCGGGCGATGTGTCCCAGCTCGCCGCGCCGGGGAACACGCCCGTGCCGCGGGAGCGGGTGCTGGTCAAGCCTGTCGAGCTCGCGGAGCTCGAGCGGCGGATCATTTCGTTCGTGCGCGGCGCAGGGGGGACGGGAATGTGAGCTGGCCGACCGGGCGGCCGGTCACTATCATGAAGAGAGTATGCTGGTCGTGCTGGTCTTGCTCGTGACCGTAGCGATGCGCGTCGCGATCGTCACCGCGGTGGTCTACCTGCTGCTTCCGCGGGGCCCCCTCTGTCCGCACTGCGGCATCGAGATGGCGGCGCTCCGGAACCGCTTCTTCGACCGCCTCCTGCCCCTGCTGCAACGGCGCTGGTGCCTCGAGTGTGGCTGGGATGGCGTGGTGCGGCGGGTGCGCGGCGCGCCGAATCACTCCAACGAGGTGATGAGCCGCGCCGCGCGCTCGTAGAAGAAATAATCCCACGCCCAGTTCAACAACACGAAGACCTTGTTGCGGAATCCGATGAGCTGGATGATGTGGACGACCAACCACACCACCCACGCCGGGAATCCGGTGAACCCGATCCCGTGGATGTAGGCGACGGCGGCGTTCCGACCGATCGTGGCGAGCGAGCCGGGGTCGTGATAGCGGAATGCCACCGGAGGCCGTCCGGCGATGCGGCGCCGAATATTCTCGGCCGCCGTCTCGGCCATCTGGAGGGCGACGGGTGCCATCATGGGAAGGGGGGCTCCGGCCACTTCGAGGTAGGCCGCGTCGCCGATCACGTAGATGTCCGGATGGCCCGGCACGTCGAGCGTGGCCGCCACCGGCACCCGGCCCTGCTGGGCCGTCGGTAGGCCCAGCCGTCCCGTGAGGGACACGGCTTTCACTCCTGCTGCCCAGATGAGCGTGCTCGCCGGGATTACCTCGCCGCTCTTCAGCAGCACCCGCGCGCCGTCGTAGTCCGCGACCGTGGCCCCGAATCGCACCTCCACGTGCTTGCGCCACAGCGTCTCGGCGGCGGCATCCCGCAGGCGGGCGGGCATGGCCGCGAGCAGCCGGTCGGTGGCCTCGAGGAGCATCACCCGCACGTCCTTGACGTTGAGACGCGGATAGTCCTTCACCAGGACGAGCCGGATCAACTCCGAGAGCGCGCCCGCCATCTCGACGCCGGTCGGGCCGCCCCCCACCACGACGAACGTGAGCTCGGACCGGCGGCGCTCGGGATCGGTCTCGAGCATGGCGCGCTCGAAGGCGTGCAGGACCTGGTTGCGGATGCGGATCGCTTCCGGGATGTCCTTGAGACCGAACCCGTGCCGCGGCACGCTTTCGAGGCCGAAGTAGTTCGTTTGACCGCCCACTGCGAGGATGAGGTAGTCATAGGCGATCGACCCGTCGGCGGTGGCGATGCGCTTCCCGCTCGCGTCGAGGCCCGTCACCTCCGTCATCCGGAACTCGGCGTTGGACTGACGGCGCAGGATGGCGCGCACCGGCCGGGCGATCTCCTCGGGCTCGAGGCCGGCGGTGGCGACCTGGTAGAGCAGCGGCTGGAACAGGTGGTAGTTGTGGCGATCCACCAGCACGACGTCGACAGGCGCCTTCCGCAGCGCCCGGGCGGCGCGCAAGCCGCCGAATCCTGCGCCCACGATGACGACGGTGGGCCGACCGGTCGCCGGGCGCGAGGGGCTAGGCGCCTGGTCGCGGAGTACCGCGCGCGGCTCGATGGAGGTGGCGGGCTCGGTCAAAGCGACTCCGAGAGGATTTCGATGGGCGTGGTCCGGTCGCCCGCCAGCGTCTCGCGGATCGAGTTGTCGGCGTTGAGCAGGACGATGGTCGGATGGTGGCGGGCCGCCTCGTCGGGCGTCATCTGGGCGTAGCTGATGACGATGATCGGATCGCCGATCTGCACGAGGCGTGCGGCCGCGCCGTTCACGCGCACGGTGCGCGACCCCGCGCTCCCCTCGATCGCATACGTCTCGAACCGCGCCCCGTTCGCGATGTCAACCACCTGGACCCGCTCGAACGGCAGGATGCCCGCCGCCGCGAGCAGCTCGGTGTCGATGGTAATGCTGCCTTCGTAGTGCAGCTCCGCCTGCGTGATCGTCGCGCGGTGGAGCTTGGACTTGCAGAGTGTCAAGAACATGTGGCCTCCCACCTGAAAGATAGCATCGGGCGGCCCTCGCCTTGCCTGAGCCGCGGGAGAACAGGTATCATCCCACCGTTCCATGACCAGCCTGCCTTCAGTCGCTGCCCGCCCGGGCGTTACCCGGTCGCTCGTCGGTCAGAAAGCCGTCATGGCCGTCACGGGCGTGATCCTGTTCCTGTTCGTGGTCGGCCATCTGCTCGGTAACCTGAAGATTTTCGAGGGGCCCGAGGCGTTCAACGCCTACGCCGAGGGACTGCGCACGGTGGGCGCCCCGTTCTTCGGCCGCGGGTGGCTGCTGTGGACCGCCCGCCTCGTCCTGATCGTCGCCGTGCTCGCCCACATCTGGGCCGCCATCGAGACGACACGCGCCAGCTGGCGGGCCCGCCCGGTGGGTTATCGGCGGCTCCAGGCGGTCGAGACGACGTACGCGGCCCGCACGATGCGGTGGGGCGGCGTGCTCATCGTTCTGTACGTGATCTATCACCTGCTCGACTTCACCTTCGGCCGCGTGAACCCGAGCTTCGTTCCGGGCGACGTGTACCACAACGTCATGGCGAGCCTGCGGGTGTGGCCGGTGGCGGCGGCGTACATCGCGGCGATGGTCGTGCTCGGCCTGCACCTGTACCACGGCACGTGGAGCGCGCTGCAGACGCTGGGACTCAACCGGCCGCCGACCGGTCGCTGGCGTCGCGGCGCGGCGGCCGGCATCGCGCTACTGATCGCGGGCGCGTACATCTCCATTCCGGTGGCCGTGCTCGCCGGGATGCTGCGCTGACCATGGAGCTGCGCTCCCACATCCCCGCCGGGCCGCTCGAGGCGAAATGGGAGCGGCACCGCTCCGAGATCAAGCTCGTCAACCCGGCGAACAAGCTGAAGCACCACATCCTTGTGGTGGGCTCGGGGTTGGCGGGCGCCTCCGCCGCCGCCTCGCTCGCCGAGCTCGGCTACCAGGTGTCCTGCTTCTGCTTCCAGGATTCTGCGCGGCGGGCGCACTCGATCTCGGCGCAGGGCGGGATCAACGCCGCCAAGAACTACCAGAACGACGGCGACTCGGTGTTCCGGCTGTTCTACGACACCATCAAGGGCGGCGATTTCCGCGCGCGCGAGGCCAACGTGTACCGGTTGGCGGACGTCAGCGCCAGGATCATCGACCAGTGCACGGCCCAGGGGGTTCCGTTCGCCCGCGAGTACGGCGGTCTGCTCGCGAACCGCTCGTTCGGGGGGGTCCAGGTGTCGCGCACCTTCTACGCGCGCGGCCAGACCGGCCAGCAGCTGCTGCTGGGTGCCTATCAGGCGCTGTCGCGGCAGATCGGCAGCGGCAACGTGCGGATGGACCCGCGCGCAGAGATGCTCGACCTGGTGGTGATCGACGGCCAGGCACGCGGCATCATCGTGCGCGACCTGGTCACGGGCGCGGTGAGCGCGCACGCGGGCGACGCGGTGGTGCTTGCGACCGGCGGCTACTCGAACGTCTACTACCTGTCGACCAACGCGAAGGGCTGCAACGTCACCGCCATCTGGCGCGCGTACAAGCGCGGCGCCAAGTTCGCGAATCCCTGCTTCACGCAGATCCACCCGACCTGCATTCCGCAGACCGGACCACACCAGTCCAAGCTGACGTTGATGAGCGAGTCGCTCCGCAACGATGGCCGTATCTGGGTCCCGAAGAAGAAGGGCGATACGCGGCCGCCGCACCAGATTCCGGAGGAGGAGCGCGACTACTATCTCGAGCGCCTGTACCCGAGCTACGGGAACCTCGCGCCGCGGGACATGGCCTCGCGGCGCGCCAAGCAAGTGTGCGACGAGGGGCGCGGCGTGGGCCCCGGGGGGGGGGGCGGCCACGGCGTGTACCTCGACTTCCGCGACGCCATCGCGCGCCTGGGCCGTCGGGCGATCGCCGAGCGCTACGGCAACCTGTTCGAGATGTACCAGCGCATCACGGGCGAGGACCCGTTCCAGGTGCCGATGCGGATCTACCCCGCCCCCCACTACACGATGGGCGGCCTGTGGGTGGACTACAACCTGATGACCACGATCGACGGCCTGTACGCCATCGGCGAGGCGAACTTCTCCGACCATGGCGCGAACCGGCTGGGAGCGAGCGCGCTCATGCAGGGGCTCGCGGACGGCTACTTCATCCTGCCGTACACCATCGGCGACTACCTCGCGCAGGCGAAGCTCGCCAAGGTCGACCCCGAGCATCCGGCGTTCCGCCAGGTCCAGGGCGAAGTGGGCGAGCGGATCCGGCGGCTGCTCGCCGCGAGCGGCCGCAAGACCGCGGACGCCTTCCACCGCGAGATCGGTCGCGTGATGTGGGACAAGTGCGGGATGTCCCGGAACGCCGCGGGGCTGAAGGAGGCGATGGGACAGATCGGCGCGCTGCGCGATGAGTTCTGGAAGGATGTGTACGTGGGCGGACGGGGTGAAGACTTGAACCAGTCGCTCGAGCACGCGGGCCGGGTCGCCGACTTCTTCGAATTCGCAGAGCTGATGTGCCACGACGCCCTGCACCGCGAGGAGTCGTGCGGCTGCCACTTCCGCGAGGAGTACCAGACGCCGGAAGGCGAGGCGAAGCGCGACGATGAGCGCTTCGGCTACGTGGCGGCCTGGGAGTTCGCGGGCGTGGGCAAGGAGCCGGTGCTCCACAAGGAGCCTCTCGCCTTCGAGGCCGTCCACCTCGCGCAGCGGAGCTACAAGTAATGCGTGTGAGGCTGCACGTCTGGCGGCAGCCGGGGCCGGGGCTCGCGGGGGTCTTCGTCCGCTACGACATGACGGAGGTGAGTCCCGACATGTCGTTCCTCGAGATGCTCGACGTGCTCAACCAACAGCTGCTCTCGCGCAAGGACGAGCCGATCGCGTTCGACCACGACTGCCGCGAGGGGATCTGCGGGGCGTGCGGCATGGTGATCAACGGCCGCCCGCACGGGCCGCAGCGCGCCACCACGACGTGCCAGCTGCACATGCGCTCGTTCCCCGATGGCGCCGAGTTGTGGATTGAGCCGTGGCGAGCCCGGGCATTCCCCGTGATCAAGGACCTGGTAGTGGACCGCGGCGCGTTCGACCGGATCATCCAGGCGGGCGGATTCATCACGGCGCGCACGGGAAGCGCGCCGGAGGCCAACTCGCTTCTCGTGCCGAAGCGCGACGCTGACCTCGCGATGGATGCGGCGGCGTGCATCGGGTGCGGCGCCTGCGTGGCGGCCTGCCCCAACGCGTCGGCCATGCTGTTCGTGGCCGCGAAGGTGTCGCACCTGGGGCTCCTGCCGCAGGGCCAGCCCGAGCGCGACACGAGGGTAGTGGGCATGGTGGCGCAGATGGATGCGGAGGGGTTCGGGGCGTGCACCAACCACGGCGAATGCATGGCCGCCTGCCCCAAGGAGATTAGCATCGACTTCATCGCCCAGCTAAACCGAGACTACTGGAAGACCAAACTGGCGCCCAAGCCGCAGGCCAAGGAGTTCACCGGGGCGGCCTAGAGCTTCACTGCTGCCATCGTCTCCTTTACGGCTTCGGCGGACTTCTTGAGCGCCGCCTGTTCGTCCGGCGACAGCTTCACCTCCAGGATCTTCTCCAGCCCACTCCGCCCCAGCTTGCAGGGCACGCCGCAATACATCCCCGACAGCCCGTACTCTCCTTGGAGCCACGCGGCGCACGGGAGAATGCGCTTCCTATCGTGCACGATGGCCTCGACCATTTGCACTACGGCCGCCGAGGGCGCGTAATAGGCGGAGCCGGTCTTCAGGAAGGCGACGATCTCGGCGCCGCCGTTGCGGGTGCGTTCCACGATCTTGTCGAGCGTCGGCTTACTCAGGAAATGGGTGACGGGGATGCCGGCGACCGTCGTGTAGGAGATGAGCGGCACCATCGTGTCGCCGTGCCCGCCCAGCACCATCGCCTGGATGTCTTCGACCGAGACGTCGAGCGCCTCGGCGAGGAACGCGCGGAACCGCGCGGTGTCCAGCACGCCCGCCATCCCGACCACGCGCTCGCGCGGGAACCCCGTGACCTGCTTCGTGACCCAACACATCACGTCGAGCGGGTTCGAGACCACGAGGACGATCGCGTTGGGGCAGTGCTGCTTGATCTGTTGGGAGACCTGCTTGACGATGTCGGCGTTGGTGCGGACCAGGTCGTCGCGGCTCATACCCGGCTTACGCGCGATACCGGCGGTGACGACCACGAGCTCGCTGCCCGCGGCGGGCTGGTAGTCGTTCGCCCCCACCACCCGGGTGTCGAACCCTTCGATCGGCGCGGACTGCCACTGGTCGAGCGCCTTGCCCTGAGGGACGCCCTCGATCACGTCGACGAGGACGACGGTGCGCGCCAGCTCCTTCTCGGCGAGGCGCTGGGCGGCGGTGGCGCCCACGTTGCCGGCGCCGACGACGGTGATCTTGTTCATCATGGGGAGTAAAGCTACTGCTACCCGCCGCGGGTGTGCATCTCCCGGTGAGGATCGGCGCGCAGTGAATCGATCCGATACAACGCGCCCCGATCGGCGACGCCCAGCCGCTCCTCCGCCCCGCGGTCCGTACGGCCTTGCCACGTTGCCCGGATGAGGGACGCCAGCTCTTCGTCGGTGGCACCGCGTCGCAGCAGGTCGCGCAGATCGATTCCCGCCGCGGCGTACAGGCACAGGAACCACGTGCCGTCCGCGGTAATCCGGCTGCGATCGCAGGTGCGGCAGAACGGTGCAGTGGTGGAGGCGATGATGCCGAACGTCGTCCCGTCCTCGAGCCGGAAGCGCTCGGCGGGGGCGCGGCCGTCGTCGCCGGTCGGGCGAACCGGCTCGATCGCGCCGTAAGGCCGGGCAAGCACGTCCAGCATCTCCCGCTGGGACACGACCTGATCCCGGGACCACCGGGTCGCGCCCCCCACGTCCATGTACTCGATGAACCGCACCTCGGCGTTGTGGGCGCGCGCGAACTCGATGAGATCGGCCAGCTCGTCGTCGTTGAATCCCCGGATCACGACCGCGTTGAGCTTGAGTCTCGCGAAGCCCGCCTGCTGCGCC
>DATHKX010000043.1:0-2015 GCA_035488835.1 Gemmatimonadales bacterium | reverse complement strand
TGGTGGTTCCGACGCAGGTAGCCTGTAGGTCGAGTTCAGCGTTTCCACTGGCGTTCAGCACGAGCACTCCGACCGCGCCCGGCCCTGGGTTTCCACGACAGCCTCCGTCTACAAAGAGTTTGACGTGGTTGATGAATGTGAATGCGACCATAGTTCCTCCCCAGGGCTCGTGCGACCGAGCGCATCGTAACAGCGGTTGATGTGGAAACGGAAACGGGCGCTGCGTCCTCCCTGGTGGGGAGAGCCAGCGCCCGCGAGTGTGGAAAACCTGCGTCCTCTTCTCAGGCCAAGAAGTCTACACCGGACCTTGCTCGGGTGGCAACACCGCCGTCCAAATCGCGGGCCAGAGAGGGAGCGGTGGGCGCTCGGAGTCAACGGACGAGGAGCGCGGCGGCCTGAAGCAGCGCCGCCACCATCGCCGCCAACGCCGCGTACGTGTTCCGCTGTGACCCTCGCGTCAGCGCCTCGTTGAACGGCTTCTCCCAACCCACATCGGCGTCCCAGGTCAGTGGCGGAAGCGAAGGCGACCGACGCGACGCCCACCACCACAACGTCGCGGAGACGAGCCAAGCAACAGCAGCGAGGAGGTTGAGGCAAGCCTTCATGGGGTGCTCCGGCGCTCGGGTCCCAGACAACCTATTGCGGGCCGGAGTCGGCGCCCCTGCTGGAGCAGGAACCCTCGTCATCGTCGGGTATCAGGGACTATCGTTGACGAGCCGGGGTCGCAACCCTATCTAACCCGTGGTCATCGCGCTCGTGACGCTTGATGACGACCGATACGGGGTAGGGTCGGGGAGACCTCAAATCCCCGGCGAATAATGAGGACCCCTCCATGCCAACCTCGGCGGCCCGTAGTTCGACGCATTAGGGATCAAGTATCGATTGCGGTCACAGCGGCGACGTCATGACGAGCCGCTTAACCCTGCCACCATTATTACCACCAGGCGTCATTCAGGTGAGGCAAGTCCCCTTCCAAGTCTTGCCGAACTTGCAGTGAGTCGCGAGTTTACGTTTCTTCCGGCGCCGTAGCCAAGTGGTAAGGCAGAGGTCTGCAAAACCTCTATTCGTCGGTTCGATTCCGACCGGCGCCTTTTTCGACATGGCACGCGTACTCATCATCGACGACGACGTCACGCTCCGGCAAGCCCTGACGAAGCACCTCGAGCGCGCCGGCCACGAGGTCCGCCAGGCGGCGGACGGCGACGCCGGAATCCGCGCGAACGAGCGGCATGCGGCCGATGTCGTGATCGTGGACATCTTCATGCCCGGGCAGGGTGGACTGCAAACAATCGGCCGGCTGCGCCGCGAGTGGCCGGCCGTGAAGATCGTCGCGATGTCCGGGGTAAAGAGCGCCGGAGCGATCGATGTGGGTGGGCACGCCGTGGCCTTGGGCGCCGATCGCTTCCTCACCAAGCCGTTCGAGGCCGCCACCCTGGTCGCGCTGGTCAGCGCGCTGCTCGGCGGCAAGGAAGAAGGGTCCGCTTAAGGCCCCCCGCGCCCGACCGGGTCACGGACTCCCCGGTCGGGCGCGGATGACTCGCCGAATCGACGCCAGTCGCTAGCCCGCGGCGGCCACCTTGAGCGGCTCCGGAGGGGCAGCCGAAACGATCACCCCTTGGCCGAGCGAGACACCCGGCGACGGGGTCGCCCCCTGCTCGCCGAAGTACGCTTCCTCGCCGTGCTCGCTCAGATCGAGCCCGGAGAGCTGCTCGCGCACGCCGGCCTTGGCGCCGAGCGTGGCCTGGACGAGCGCCAGAATGACGGCCGTGCCGGCCGCGGCGATCACCACGGCGGCGAGGATCGCCACGAGTTGCACGCCCATTTGGGCGAAGTTGCCGGCCAGCCAGCCGTCACCGCCCGCCGGGTTCGCCAGTTTGGTGGCGAACACACCCGTGAGGAGCGCCCCAGCCACTCCCGCGAGCCCGTGGCAGGAGAACACGTCCAACGAGTCATCGAGCGTCGTCTTCGCGCGGATCTGGATGGCGGTGTAGCTCACGAGCGCCGCCAGAGCGCCC
>DATHKX010000042.1:0-2095 GCA_035488835.1 Gemmatimonadales bacterium | reverse complement strand
GCGTGCGGCGGGCGGTTCCGCGACGCGTGCGCTCCTCGGTGGGTTGCTCCTCTCGGCTGCCGTCGTCTCCCTGCCCGTGGCGGTCGGGAGCCACGACACGCCGTCCGGGCCGCGGGTCGCGGTCGCGAGCGCCGTGGGAGTCGCGACCGCGCTGGGTTACCTGCTCCATCGCCCCAGCCGGCCGCTGCCGGCGAACATTCGCGCCAACGACGCGGTGCGGGACGCGTGGCAGCGGCGCGTGACGACGCTCCAGGCCGACAACGCCCGGCGCCGCGCTGATGTCCGGCTCCGGGTGCACGCGGGCGATCCGGCCGCGATTGAGGCGGCCGGGCCATGAGAATCGGGTGGCTGCTCGCGCTGGCCGTCGTCCTCACGGCCGGGGAGGTACGGGCGCAGCGGCTGCACCCTTTTGGAGGCGCGTCGCTCGCCACGACACGACTGCGCAGTGAGGGTAAGAACTCATTCACCGGCGCCGGCTCCGCCTTCCTTGGACAGGGCGCGCTGTCGATCGGGCGGCTCCAGCTGACTGTGAGCTACCTGCAAGGGACGCTCGATCCGGACGGCACGCTCGGGGCGTCTCGTCCGCTGGTCGAGGGGACGGTGCTGCTGGGCGTTCGGGCACTCGACTGGCTGACGCTGGAGACGGGACCGCACGCGCGTGCGTACACCCTCACCGCGGGCACGGAGCGGTGGCTCTTCTGGGAGCTGCGGGCCCGCGCATCGAGCGCGTTCGTTGGGTCGGCGGTGCGGGGCTACGCGGAGCTGTGGCGCGTGGTGGCGGCGGACGTCAACGTACCCGAATCATTCGACCACGGGCAGGGCGGCGAGGCCGGGATGATCGTCCGGCTGGCGCGGTCGCCACTCGAGGGACGGGTCGGGTACCGGATCGACCATGCGGTCCTGGGCGGCGGGACGAGACTGGAAACAGTTGACGGCGTTGTGATCGGGATCGGGTTGAGCGGGCGTTAATCGGGAGCTCCGGTCTAGAGCAACCCCCCTCGTCTTAGTTTTCCAAGCTGGTCATAGTGTGCCTCGTGCATCGCCAGCACCTCCACGGGCGACACGGTGGCGACGCCCGACTTGCCCACCTCGACTCCGGCCGCGTAATTCGCCACCTGCGCTCCCTCGCGCACCGACGCGCCCGCCGCGAGCGCCGTCCCCACCCAGGCCGTCACGGTATCTCCCGCGCCCGAGACATCGAACACCTCGCGCGCCATCGTGGGGATGCGCGTGAGCTGCCGATCCTTGGTGACGAGCACCATGCCCTCCGCGCCGAGCGTGAGCAGGAGATTGTCCACGCCGAGCTTGTCGAGCGATGTGGGGAGGGCATCGGGGTGCGCGAGGTCGAGCGTCGCGCCCATCGCCTGCTCGAGCTCCCGGCGATTCGGCTTGAACAGCGTTGCGCCCCGGTAGGCGAAGAAATTCTTGAACTTGGGGTCCACGACCACCGGGATACCGCGCTTCTTGGCGAGCATCATCGCCCGCTCGATCACGCCCGGCGTGAGCGTGCCCTTGTTGTAGTCCTCGATGAGCACGGCGTCGGCGTCGGCCATGGCCGCGTCGAGCTGGCCGAGCAGCTGGTTCTCGGCGCGTGGCGCGATCGGGTCCTCGACTTCCTCGTCGATTCGCACCACCTGCTGGCCCCGGGCGGTGACGCGCGTCTTGGAGGTGGTGGGCCGCGCGGCAGCGACGACGATGTGGCGGTCGGGGAGTCGGTTTTGCGCCAGCTCGGCCCGCAGCGAGTCCCCCCGCGCGTCATCGCCGATCACCGCGACCAGCCGGCACTCGGCCCCGATCGCCGACACGTTCGCGGCCACGTTGGCCGCGCCGCCCAGGGCGGCGCGCCGGGTGTGCACCGTGACCACGGGCACGGGCGCCTCGGGCGAGATGCGCTCCGCGTCGCCCGCGAGATAGATGTCGAGCATCGCGTCACCCACCACGACGACGCGCCGCGCCGCCATCTGCGTGAACAGCTGCTCGAGATGGTCTCGGGTGAGCCGCGGCTCGGCCTGGAAGCCACTCACGGGAGCACTCCCTGGACGTGGAACCGGTAGGCCAGCGTGAGGCTTCCCACCCATTTCGTGTCGCTCGCGCC